>JBEKPZ010000180.1:0-15319 GCA_049520215.1 Bryobacteraceae bacterium
GTGACCCGCTTACCTTGCCGCGAAATCAGTTGCGCGGGGTAATGTTTGGGATCGAATTCCTGATGGAAGACGTCACCCACAGCCGGCGCTTTGTCCGCCCCGGTCACCAGGAAGACGGTATTCTTGGCGGCCAGCAGCGGGGCGGGCAGCAGGGTGACACGCCACTTGCTCGTCATCTTCTGGACGTGCACGGCTCCGGCGATGTGCTCGCGGTCGTCGATCGACGCTTCACCGGGAAACAGGCTGGCAGTGTGCGCGTCCGGTCCCATGCCGCACTGCACCACGTCGAAGTGCGGCATCTCCCCTTCTTCGAGGCCGAAGAAGTTGCGGATGTCGCCGGTGTACTGTTGCGCGGCGGTCTCCGGCCTGATCTCCCCATGAATGCGGTGCACCTGGGCCGGCGGGATATGGGCGGGCGTGATGAGGTTCTCGTTGGCCAGGTGGTAATTGCTTTCCAGGTCGCCGGGCGGAACGCAACGCTCGTCCACGAAGAACAGGTGGACGCGCTGCCAGCGGAAGCCGGCGGCCACCATGCTCTGGAAGAGCAGCTTCGGCGTGGAGCCGCCGGAGACGGCCAGGCTGGCCTGCTCCTCGGAGGCCAGCGCCTGTTCGAGCAGTGCGCTGATGTGCTGCGCGCAAGCGGCGGCGGCCGCGCGCGGGTCGGGGCGAGTGAACCACTGCACGCTCATGGGTAAGGATCACGATAACGCAAGTTTGGCGGCGGCGGCCAGCGCGCGTTCAAACGCGGGATCGCGGCCGGGAATGGATAGCTCCTCGCGCATGAGCGAGTAGTCGGTGAGCGCGGGGAGCAAAGCCTTGCTCACCAGTCCGCCAGTCTTGACTTCCGCTGCGCCGGGCCCCGCGGCGAGGGCGATAGACGCTATCGCGTCGGCGCGGCCTTGCGCGCGCAGTTCCACCAGGCTGAGACGCCAAGCCGGCTCGCCGCCATCGGAACGGAACTGAACATGCGGATGGGCGCCGATCTTGTCGAGGCCCTCCAGCAGCCAGGCGGCCAGATAATACGCCGTGGTGGGCGCGGCCGCGGCGCGATGGGAAATCAAGATATCGGAAACCAGCGGCAGGTTCGCCAATTGCGCCCGGTTTTCGAAGATCTGGGCGATCAACTCGCGCCAGCGCGTGAGACGGGTCCAGGAGAGATCGGCGAGCAGGCGTCCAGCGGCGGCCGCACCACACAGATCCCCGAGCGCGGCGGCCGGATCGCCGAAGGCCGCGCTATCCAGCACTACCTTTTGCGCGATCGCGGCAAGCTGCGAGAAGGCGGGCAAGAGAAACAGGCGCGGGCTGCGGCACCAGAGAATCACGGGGAGATCCGGCACGGTGAGCGGCAACACGACCGCGGCCAGATCCGGCAGGCTGGCGTCGGAAGCGGTGATTTCGATTTGCTCGCAGCAAATCTGTTGGCGGTGTCCGAAAGGCATCCAACACTGCGCGAAGACGCGGGCTGCGAGCGAGCGCTGGTCTTCGGCGCGGAAACGAATCACGATGGCACGGCTGGGATGTTCGGGCATCAGGGCGGCCAGCGTCTCGCCGATGGCTTGCGCGTCGTCGGACTCTTCGGCGGCCACCACCAGGGTCATGGAGCAGGCGCGCAGCACTCCGGCATCGCCTTCGCCCTGCTTGCCGAGCGAGACCCACAGATCCGCCATGTCGTGCAGGATGCGGTCGGGAGCGATGGTGCCACCGGCGGCGCCCATCAGGGTTGCCTCCAGACGTGCCCGCGGCGCGCCAGCATGTCGTCGGACGCCTTGGGTCCCCAGGTGCCGGAGGCGTAGTTGGGGAAATCGAAGGTGGTTTCGTCCCAGACATGCTGGATGGCGTCGACCACGGCCCAACTGGCTTCCACCATGTCCTGGCGGGTGTAGAGCGTGGCATCGCCGATGATGGCGTCGAGCAGCAGCGTTTCGTAAGCCGAGGGCGAGCGTTCGCCGAAGCTGGAACCGTAATTGAAGTCCATCGAAACGGGCCGCAGCTTCATGCCCGCGCCAGGACGTTTGGAAAGGAACTTGAGCGAAATGCCCTCTTCCGGCTGGATGCGCAGGATCAGCAGATTGGGCGCGGTCGTGGTTTCGTCGCCATTGAAAATCGCCAGCGGCGCGGCATTGAACTGGATGGCGATTTCGGTGACGCGCTTGGGCAGCCGCTTACCCGACCGCAGATAGAACGGCACGCCGGCCCAGCGCCAGTTGTCCACGAAGAAGGTGATGGCCGCGTAGGTGTCGGTTTGCGCGTCGGGTTTCACGCCCTGCTCCTGGCGGAAGCCCGGGACATCTTCGCCGCCTATGTGGGCCGGGCCATATTGGCCTGAGACCGTGTTTTGCAGCACCTCGTCGGGCTTCATCACGCGGATGGAACGCAGCAGTTTGGAGCGCTCGTCGCGCACGGATGTGGGACGAAAGGTGGCGCTAGGCTCCATGGCGATGGTGGCCAACACCTGCGACAGATGATTCTGGATCATGTCGCGCAGCGCGCCCGCTTCCTGGTAATATGCGCCGCGGTTCTCCACGCCGATGGATTCGGCCGCGGTGATCTGCACATGGTTCACATAGCGACGGTTCCACAGCGGCTCGAAGATGCCGTTGCCGAAGCGGAACGCCAGGATGTTCTGCACGGTTTCCTTGCCGAGGTAATGATCGATGCGGTAGACCTCGGATTCTTCGAAAGCGCAGTGCAGTTCGTCGCTCAAGGTCCGCGCGCTGGCCAAGTCGTGGCCGAAGGGCTTTTCGATGACGATGCGGCGCCATCCCGCGCCCTTGCCCACGTTGGCCGCGCCCAGGCCCTGCGCGATGGGGATGTATTGGCTGGGCTGCGTGGAAAGATAAAACAGGACGTTGCCGCCGGTGTGGCGGGCGGCTTCAATCTCCTTGAGGCGGGTATCCAGCGCCGGAAAAATCGCTGGGTTGTCGATGTCGCCCGGCATGTAGAACAGGCCTTGCGCGAAAGCGGCCCAGACATCGGCGTCGAAGGGCGAGTCCTCCAGGAATTCTTTGACGGACGCGAGCATTTTCTCGCGGAACTGATCGTCGCTCATGGGGGTGCGCGAGATGCCCAGGACGGCGAATCCGGCATCCAGGCGGCGCTCGTAGGCGAGCCTGTAGAGCGCGGGCAACAGCTTGCGTTTGGTGAGATCGCCATTGGCTCCGAAAATGACCATGGCGCACTCGGGTACGCGACGCTCGAAGCGCAGGGGATCCTGGAAAGGATTCTCCAGAGACATGTAGATCAAAATACCACGTTCGTGCCGTCCGGATGTTAAATTGGCACTGAGTAATGGAGCGCACACCGTGATTGTTGCCGGAGTTGACTTCGGGACGCTGAGCGTCCGGGTTTCGATATTCGATAGCGTGAAAGGGCGGCTCGGCTCGGCCACGGGCGAGTATCCGCTGACCCGCAAGAAGGAGGACCCGGACTACGCGACGCAGTCGCACCGGGACCACATGGCTGCGCTGGTCGCCGCCATGCGGCGGGCGCTGGAGGCGGCTGGCGTAGACGGCGGGCAACTCGCGGCGCTGGCGCTGGACACCACCGGATCGAGCGTCATCCCAGTCGGCGAAGGCATGGAGCCGCTGGACGATTACTACCTGTGGTGCGACCATCGCGCCAAAGGCGAGGCCGCCGAGATCACCGCGGCTGGCCGCCGCGAGAAACTGGAAGCGCTCGAATGGTGCGGGGGCGTGTACTCGTCGGAGTGGGGATTCTCCAAGCTGCTGCATTGGCTGCGCGCCAATCCGGACAAGCGGGCACGCATGGTCACGGCACTGGAGCATTGCGACATGGTGGCCGCCGTGCTATGCGGCATCACGGATGCGCGCCAGACGCCGCGCAGCGTCTGTGCGATGGGACACAAATGGATGTGGAACCGGGAACTGGGCGGATTGCCCGCCGAGGAATTTCTGGTTGGTGTGGACCCGCTGCTGGCGGGCGTGCGCGCCAAACTGGATGGGCGCTACGCCACGTCGGATCAGATTGCGGGCCACCTTTCGTCGGAGTGGGCCGGAAAACTGGGGCTGCGCGCGGGCATCCCGATACCGGTGGGCGCGTTCGATGCGCACTGGGACGCCATCGGGGCGGGCGTGCGGGAAGGCGATGTGGTCAACGTGGTGGGCACGTCCACGTGCATCATGGCGATCTCGAAGCATGTGGATTTGATTCCCGGCGTGTGCGGCGTGGTGAAGGGATCGATCCATCCGCAGTACTTCGGCATCGAGGCGGGCCTGTCGGCGACCGGCGATATTTTCGACGCCATCGCACGGCGTGCGGGCGCCACGGTGGCGGAGCTTTCTCGAGGGCTGGAGCAGTATCGCGGCGGCCAGACCGGCCTGCTGCGGCTCACTTGGGATAACGGCGACCGCACCGTGCTGGTGAACGCGGAACTCGGAGGCGCGACGCTTGGCTGGAACCTAACGCACACGGCGCAGGACGAGCTTTTCGCGGCCATCGAGGGCACCGCGTTCCACACCCGCGTGATTTTCGAGCGCATGGCCGAGCATGGCGTCGAAATCCGGCGCGTGATCAACGGCGGCGGCATTCCGCAGAGGAACGAAACGCTGAACCGCGTGTATGCCAACGTGCTGAACAAGCCGGTGCTGGTGCCGGAGGGCGATGTCACCAGTCTGGGTTCCGCGATCATGGCGTTCATGGCGGCGGACGCGTTCGAGTCGATCGAAGCAGCGCAGCAGGCGCTCTGCCCGCGCTATCGCACCATCGAGCCGGATGCGCGGGATCGGACCGCGTACGAACAACTGTACGGGCTGTATCGCAAGTTGTATTTCGCTTTCGGCAAGCCGGGCTCCGAGGCGGTGGCGATCGGCGATGTGCTGCCGGCGCTGCGGGGATTGGCTGCGCAGGTACGGAAGGAAGAGGCGGCCTGAGAGGCCGCCGCAGGCTAAGAGCCTGCCCCACAATTCTTTGGACAGTTGGTCCAGGAGGATAGGCATGATGCATAGCAGCAGGCGCGAGTTTCTACGCGCGGCCGCCGCCGGTATGGCGTGCGCCACCGCGCTACGATCCGCCGCGAGCGAGGGCTTGATCGAAGTTTTGATCGACGAACCCATCGCGACGATTGCGCCGGAGATCTACGGGCATTTCGTCGAGAATCTGGGCGGCGTGGTTTACGACGGCATCTGGGTGGGTGAGGATTCGGCGATTCCCAACATCGGCGGTCTGCGGAAGGCGCTCGTGGACGCGTTGCGGCGCATCAGTCCGCCGGTGATCCGGTGGCCGGGCGGCTGCTTTGCCGACAGCTACGACTGGCGCGACGGCATAGGGCCGCGCGACAAACGTCCTAAGCGAACGAACTTCTGGGCGGGCGCGGCGGAGTGGCCCAAGAACGCGCTCCACACAGGCCCGCAGAGCTACGATCCGAACCAGTTCGGCACCGTTGAGTTCACGCGGTTCTGCAAGGCCACTGGCGCGCAACCGTATTTCGCGGCCAATATGCGCGGATCGACCGCGCAGGATTTCAACCGCTGGGTGGAGTATTGCAACTCACCCGCGGGAACCACCACACTGGCCGATCAGCGCGTGGCCGATGGAGAGCGGGAGGCGCTGAACGTGCGGTATTGGGGCGTGGGCAACGAGGCGTGGGGTTGCGGCGGATCGTTCACGCCCGAAGACTACGCTACGGAGTTCCTGCGGTTCACCGCGTGGGTGCCGGGATTCAACGTGCCGCTTGCGTTCGTCGGTTCCGGGCCAAACGGGAACGATCTCGACTGGACCCAGCGCTTTTTCGCGAAAGTGGCGCAGAAGGGCGAATTGGGGCGCATGTGGGGCTGGTCGATGCATCATTATGCGTGGAACGCGAGCGGCGGGCGAACCACGGATTGGGCGGCGGGCAAAGGCGATGCATTGCGGTTCGACGCGGAGCAGTATTACGAGATCCTGCGCGAGGCGTACCAGATGTCGTCGTTCATCACCAGCCAGTGGGCCGTGATGAGCGAGATGGACCGGCGGCATCATGTGAAGCTGGTGGTGGATGAGTGGGGCGCGTGGTATGCTCCCGGCACGGAGCCTTTCGGCGAGGCGCTGCTGGGGCAGCAGAGCACCATGCGCGACGCGGTGCTGGCGGGGCTGACGCTGGACACCTTCAACCGGCACTCGGACAAGGTGGGTATGGCGGCGGTAGCGCAGCTTGTGAACTGCCTGCAATCGCTGTTCTTCGCGCATGAGGACAAGTTCTGCGTGACGCCGACCTATCATGTTTTCGATATGTACCGGGCGCATCAGGGGGCGCAGGCGCTGCGCACGCTGGTATCCGCGCCCGCAATTGCATACGCGCGCGATAAGGGGACGGGATCGCTGCCGGGCCTTTCGTGTTCGGCTTCGCTGCGCGACAGAACGCTGACCCTGACGGTGACGAACCCGAGCCTGGATCAGGCGCGCGAAGTGGATATTGAGCTGCGGGGCGCGCGCGGGCCTTCCGCAAATGGGGCCAAGGCGGTCACTCTGGCGGCCGCGGATGCGCATGCGCATAATAGCTTCGAGAATCCGCACGCAGTGGAGCCGCGCGAGGAGCAGGCGCAAGCGGGCGGCGCACGGTTTACGCGGCGGTTTCCACCGGCATCGGTGACCAAGCTGGAGATCGCTTTGGCATAATTGAGGAACATGCTGGAAGATCTTCGCAAGGAAGTGCTGGATGCCAACCTGGAACTGGTGCGCAGGGGGCTGGTGCTTTACACGTTCGGCAATGCCAGCGGGATTTCGCGCGCCGAAGGCCTGGTGGCGATCAAGCCGAGCGGCGTTCCCTATGAAGGGATGCGGCCGGAAGATTTGGTGATCACGGACCTCGACGGGCGGGTTGTCGAGGGCACGCTGCGGCCGTCGTCGGACCTGGCCACGCACCTGGTGCTGTACCGCGCGTTTGCGGGGATCGGCGGCGTGGTCCACACGCACTCGCGCTATGCGACTTCGTGGGCGCAGGCGCGGCGTCCCATCCCGTGCCTGGGCACCACCCACGCGGACTACTTTCGCGGCCCCGTGCCGGTGACGCGGGCGATGTCCCCGCAGGAGATTGAGGCAGCTTACGAGGCCAACACGGGCGAGGTGATCGCGCGCCATTTTGCCGGCGGCGATGCCATGCAGGTGCCGGCGGTGCTGGTTGCGGGCCACGGCCCGTTTTGTTGGGGGCCAAAGGCCGCGGAGGCGGCGCATAACGCGGTGATTCTGGAGTATGTCGCGGAGATGGCGTATTACAGTGTCACACTGTCGGATCGGGCAGAGGAGTTAGATCCCGCGCATTTGGATAAGCACTTTCTGCGCAAGCACGGAGTTAGCGCTTATTATGGGCAGAAGTAGCGATTACGAGCCGGTCGAGAAGCGGAAGACGGTCGTCGTGTGGTACGTCGCGCCCGGCTTCAGCTCGGTAGAGGGAAAGGCCGGGTGATTGGGAGAATCCGGGTAGTGCTGCGTCTCCAGGCAGAAAGCGGAGCGCCTTCCGTATACCTTGCCGCCCTTCCCGTGGATCGTGCCATCCAGGAAATTGCCGGTGTAGAACTGGATGGCGGGCTCGGTGGTCAGCACCTCCAGCACGCGCCCCGACTTCGCCTCAGTCACTTTCGCGGCCAGCGACAGCCCGTCTCCGGTGCGGTTCAGGATGAAGTTGTGATCGTAGCCGCCGCCCAGCACGATTTGTTCGTCGCTCGAGCCGATGCGTTCGCCTATGGCGTGCGGCTGGCGGAAATCGAACGGAGTGCCTTCTACGCTGCGCAACTCGCCTGTGGGAATCAGTCCTTTGTCCACGGGCGTATAGCGGTCCGCGTTGAGAGTCAACTGGTGTGCCAGGATGTCGCCCTCGCCTTGCCCGGCCAGGTTGAAGTACGAATGGTTGGTCAGGTTCAGCACTGTGTTTTTGTCGGTGGTCGCGGTATAATCGATCTTCAGTTCGTTATTATCGGTCAACGTATAGACCACAGTTACTGACAAGTTGCCGGGAAAACCTTCCTCGCCATCCTTACTCACATAGGTAAGTTCCAGAGATTGCCCATTTGCCGGCTTGGCTTTCCAAAGCACCTTATCGAAGCCGCGAGTTCCACCGTGGAGGGTGTTGTCGCCATCGTTCTTCGCCAGCTTATACTGGACCCCATCCAGCGTGAACTGGGCATGCGCGATGCGGTTGCCATAGCGCCCAATCAGAGCGCCGAAGTAGGGCGGGGGCAGCAGGTAGCCCTTGAAATCGTCGAAGCCGAGGACGATGTCGCCCAGCGCGCCGGCGCCGTCGGGAACTTTGAGCGATACAATTACGCCTCCGTACGTCGAGATGTCGGCCTCGACGCCTTTGGCGTTCTTTAGCGTGTACAGTTCGACGGTTTCACCCGACGGTGTCTTGCCGAACTCGCGGCTGTTTGACGAACAGTTCGTGGTCATTAGCGTTAAGACGATTATAAGCGGAATCAGGATACGGGTGGTCACACGAGCCTCACCTTCAACATGGTATACGAATGCGCGGGAAAGCTGTAGGCCAGCCGGTTCCCCTGCGCGGCGGCGGAGCGCTGGACGGCGCGCACCTTGGTGGAGCCGAAGTCGTTTTCCGCCTTGATATCGGGGCCATTGACCTCCCACACCTCGGGGGCGCCGGAGAATTTCTTGTCCTGCGCCTCGAAGTCCGCTTCGATGGCGTGGTCCGGATGGCGGTTCACCACATTCAGTACCAGCGCCCCATTGTCATACGCGGCGGAGGTGTCGAGGTAGGGCACGTCTCCGAAGCGCTTGCTCGCATACTTCGGACTCTCGACGAACAGCTCCAGCGACTTACCCTTGCTGTTATTGGCGAAGAGTTGGAGTGGATAGTAAATGGTCTGCAGGAACAAGCCTTTCTCGCTCGAAAACATGGGCGCGATGACGTTCACAAGTTGCGCCATGTTGGCGATCTTGACGGTGTGGGAGTGATTCACGAATGTGTTGAGGAAGGTGGCCACGACCAGGGCGTCTTCCAGGTTGTAGCGCTCCTCCAGGATGCGGCGGCCCTGCTCCTTCCCTTCGCCGCGCGCTCGATACCAGACATTCCACTCATCCCACGCAATGTAGATGCGGCGGCTGGTCGGCTCGCCGGAGAGCGCGGCGTCGATGATCCCGGCGGCGGTCTTGACGCGGCTATCGAGTTCGACGGAGCTGGCCATGAAGTCGCCGAAGTCGTTGCCCCGATTTCCGACGTACATGTGCAGAGAGAGGTAATCGACGTGGTGCTTCAGATGCTCCAGGACAGTGCGGTTCCATCCGGTCCAGTCGGCGTTGGGGCCAAAATTCGAGGAGCCCGCCGCGATCAACTTGATGCTGGGATCAGTCCACTTCATCAATTTGGCGGCTTCCAGCGCGAATTTGCCGTAATCGTCCGCCGAACGGTGACCCATCTGCCATGGGCCGTCCATCTCATTGCCCAGGCCCCAGTAAGTGACTTTCCAGGGCTGCGCGCGGCCGTTCTGTTTGCGCAGGCGGGTCATGGCCGTATCCTCGGATGAGTTGCAGTATTCCACCCATTGCTGGGCCTGCTGCCAGGAGCCGACACCCAGGTTGGTGCAGAAGTACGGCTCGGCTCCGAGTTTTTCGACATATTGCATGAACTCGTGCGTGCCGAAGCGGTTGTCTTCGACGGTCCCCCAGGCCATTTCCAGGCGGCGCGGGCGCTGGTCGCGAGGACCGATGCCGTCGGTCCAGTTGTAATTCGACGAGAAGTTGCCGCCCGGCCAGCGCAGCAGGGTGACGTTCAGCTTCTTGGCGGCGTCGAGCACGTCGCGGCGGAAGCCGTCGGAGTCGGAGAGCGGCGAGCCTTCGTCGAAGATGCCGCCTTCGATGCAGCGTCCCAGGTGTTCGATGAAGTTGCCATAGATTTTGGGATCGATGTCGCCGATCACCCTTTCGGTGTCGATCTTGATGCGGGCGCGGGCGGGGGCCGGTTGGGCGCGAAGGATCCATGGCGCGGCGGCCAGAACCTTACCAAAACCGCGGCGGGACAGCGACGGGGCTATTTTCATGGGATGGCACCAGAACCGCAGTATTTCATACGGCGCAAGACCATGCAAACGCTCAGTGGCGGCGGCCGAAGGACCGGCCTCCGGACGGCGGCCGGAAACTGGGGCGGAAGCTAGGCGCGCTTCTGGGTCTGAAGCCGGAACTGGGCGGCTTCGAGCCGGAACCGAACGAGCGTCCGGCACTGCTCTGGCCGCTCTTCAAGCCACCCGAGGCATACTTCGAGCTGCCGTAGCCGCCCGAGCTGCGCATGTAGCGGCTCTCCCCGTAGTGCTGCTGGGTGAAGGTGCCGTGCGTGCCGTATTTGGGAGCGCCGCCGGCTTCGTCGTGGCCGTAGTAGGTCTGGCCGCTAGAGCGCGCGGTGCGGTAGGACTCCCATTCGTAGGATGGGATGGGGCGGTAGCTGTGTCCCCAGAACAGATCGCGCATCAGGGCATATTGCCCGTAGAACACCCAGAAGTTGCCGCCGCCCGAGTGGTCCCAGTAACCATACTGGTTGCGCTGCCCGACCGGGGCCATGTAGGCGAAGCCCGCCGGCTCGGCCACTTGGTCCGCTTCGGTATCGTACTTGCCCTCGGGCTTGTGCGCGATGGACATGCCGATATTGTTTTCGCAAACCTGGTAAGTGGCGCGCGGAATCTCGACCCAGGACTCATCGGAAGTGGTGACGCCGTCCTTGCCTGCGGCATCCGGGAACTTCGTTTTGACGGTGCGGATCTCTTCTTCGTAATCGCGCGAGCCGCCCGACTTGCGGTCGCGCAGGTCCACCAGGAGCTTGTCCCAAGAGGTGTAAAGCTGGCCGTTGAGGGACTCAAGTTCCTGGGTACGCGCCGGCAGAGTGGCGACGTCGGTGTGGAGCGTCTCGGCAGAGCTGAGCAGCCCGGCGTAATCCAGGCCGGCCAGATCCTTGGCCTCGGCCTTGCGGCGCGCGGCGTCGCTCGATTGCCAGGCTTTCTCGCCATCGGCGGGAATGGCGCGCAGGGCGGCCAGGCGCGTGTCGAGATCGGATTTCTTTTGCGGCCAGTCGGTTTCGGCCCGTGTGACGACGGCGGAGATCGGCGCGAAGTCCCAGTGCTGCAAGGTCTGGTGGTCGGCGGCCATCTGCTGCAGCTCGGTGGGCAAATTGCGCTTCATGTCCACCCAGTGCTGCGCTTCGGTCTGAACCGCCGTGGCTTCGTTCAACGCGGCGGCCCGCAAAGCGCGTTCCTCTTTGAGGAGCTGTTCGGCCTGCGGTTGATCCTGGCGCTTGTTGGTCTTGAGGAGTTTGTCGAGTGCGGCGGCGTCGCGCTCTGCGCCCTGGAGTTCGCTAGCCGCGATGCGGAAGCGCTCCGGGAAGGCTGTCGACATGTCATGGACGCGAAATAGATCGGGGTCGGAGGCGAGATCCTGGGTGACTTCGCCCTGCGCGGTTTGGAACTGCTTTTGGGTTTGGGGGAGCTGTTGCGCTTCGGCGGCGATATCGGCGCGCACCTTGCGCGGCAGATTGTCGAACCCCGCGAACAGGACGATGACAATCAGGAAGGTAAGAATGACGGCTAAGACTTCGAGCCCTCGACGGCTCATGAATGAACTCCTTCACAGGCTAAAGCCTGTGCTACCTACCCGCGGTAAACGGCGATATCCGCCGGATTCAATTTGACGGCCACGCTGGCGCTGAACGGTTCGCCCTCGCGCTTGCGGATCGCCAGATAGCGCTGGCCGGTTTCTTCCATGAACTCCCACCCGTAGAAGCCGGCGCCCTGCGTCTGGCCGTCGTGAAATGCGCCCACCTCTTTGCTGAGGCGGTAATACCAGTTCTTGCCGTCGAACTCGAAGTTGTCGGCGGTGTTCTGGCGCTGGTCCATTTGGGCGAGGTCGTCCTCGGAGAGGCCCAGATCTTCGAGTGAGAGCTTCTTGCCATCGAGGAAGCCGCGCACGTCCAGTTCGTCGTCTTCGCTGCGCACTTCCAGTACGACGCGGCGCTCGGCGTGCTTGCCGCTCACGTCGAACCACTGCTTTTCGCCGGCTTCATAGCGAGTGCTGTGATCCACCGTAAAATCGAGATCGCTGAGGTTGTCGCCGGCGCCGGGGATGGAAATGTTATCGCCCACGCGCGCATCGGCCACGGTCAGGCTGGCGAGATCCTGTTGCGGAGTGGCCGGCGCCACAGGGGTAGCCGGGCGTTCAAAGAGTTTCTTCAGAATCATGAAGAGCAATGCTCCCAGGACAACTAACAGCGTGACAGTGATGGGACCCATAATGCGCGGCTATTGCCCGCTGGCCTGGCCGCCGACTTTTTCGCCGGGCGCGGGCAGGGACAACGGGATGCTGGGCGGCTTCAACTGGCGCTCACGCTTCAGGGCTGCCAGATCGTCGTCCACGCCGTGGCCGTGGCTCCCCAAGGCGGCGAACTGCTTTTCCAGATCGTCATCCTTGCCCGCGGAGGCCAGTTGATTGAAAGCCTGGGCGGTGGCCTCTTCCTTGGACACGGTTTCTTCGAAGCGGTTGAGGGCCGCGAAGGCGTTGTCGGCGTTGCCCACTCCGGCCAGGGCCTCGGCCACCTTGCGCTGCGCCTGCGCGGCGTTCTTGCGGGCGACCAGGGTGGTGGCGGTACGCTCGGCCTCGTCGATCTTGCGCTTCAGCTCGCCCACCTGCTGCTTGAGCGTGTCGCTGGCCTTCTGCGACTGATCCACGGAAGTTTGCATGGAGGCGACCTGCTGATCGCACTCCGCCTTCTTGGCCAGGGCCTTGCGCGCCAGGTCTTCGTTGTTGGCGTCCAGGGCGACGCCGGCGCGGTCCTTCCAATCCTGCGACTGGCGGACGTATTTCTGATATTCGGCGTCCAGGCGGTTGTAGTTGCTCATGGCCACGGCGGACGCCTGTACGGCTTTGTTCAGCTCGTTGCGCATGTCCGCCACGGTCTGGCGGACGGTGGCGTCGAACGTGGCGTCCTCCACGGCGCTCATGCCTTCATTAGCCTGACCGCGGGCGACGCGGCCGGCGCGATTGAAAATATCCGATAGAAATGCCATTTGCGATTTGCCTCCGGTTACACCAAACCACTCAGAATGCGGCGCGCCACCATGACGTCGACCAGCAGGAAATGCACGCAGGAAAGGATGTCGTCCTGGTCCTCGGGGCCCAGGTCTTCGAGCTTGCAGAAGTTGTTGAGCGTGATGGCGGTCTGGCCCTGGCCGGCATCGTAGAGCTGGAAGTAGGAAGTGGAGATGCCGTTATGCGCGTCGAGCATGCTGCGCATCATTTGCGGCGTGATGGCGGCCTCCGGCGTCACGGTGCAGGTCAGCGACAGGTACAGGACGTCGCCTTCGAGCACGGCCTGAACGGCCACACCGCTCTGGAGTTCCTGTACGCGCAGGACACCCGGGGTGGGCTCGGTCACTTCATAGCCTTTATCGGCCAGGAGCGCTTTAATCTGATCGGCGTGGATACTTGCGATTTGAGCGGTCATATTTTGGTTGGTTACTCTTTAGCAACTACGACTCGGCCGCTGGAAAAGTTCAATGCAGCCAAGCCTAGTATAGCCGATGGCGGGGGCGGTGGGCGTTTTTTGCTTTTTGGACGGACGAAACCAATTTCTTGTAACCGGTTTGTAATCATTGGCATACGGGCTGTTTTCGGGCCGACTTCGGAACGTATTTGGCGGCTGGTTCAGCTTTCGAGGTCGCTGAGGCGGTGCTCGTGAATTTCAGCGATGCGCGCGAGAGCGCGGATGTTCTCGCCATCCTGCTTGGATGCGGCAAGTACCTCGGCGATCTGGTCGCCCTGTTGTTGCAGTCGCTTCTCGTTCGTCAGTTGCATGGCGGCGATCAGTTCTACGGTCTGGGTCAACGCTTCGTGCCGCGCGGTGAGTCTTTCGAGCCGTTCGTCGATAGTCATAGCTGTCTCCAGTTTAGCGTGAGTCGCCTTCGCCAGCCAAGGGGCTCAAGGCAGGGAGGCAGGGTAGGCAGGGCATCGGCGCTGCACGGCGCGAAAGCCCGATTCTTGTTGCACGCCGTAACATCTGTTGCGTTTCTTCTCGGTCTTGTTGAAATCAAAGGGCCAAATTGGGTTTGCTTCGTAATTCTTTGGGGTTCGGTCCAGGACCGCCCCTTGCCAGGGCAATGGCGCTGCACGGGTGCGAAAGCCCAATTCTTGTTGCATCTCGTAACATCTTGTCTTTTCGTGGCCGGCCGCCGGGCGGGGGAATCCCCAGCTTCGCCCGTGGTGTTGTCAGATCAGCAAGCTGACGCTACCGAGATAGTGCCGGTTGTGGGGGATTATTGCAGCAGTTTCGCCGTCCGTCGCAAATTTGGGATTTGAGCGCTGATAGAATGGGCTGGACCGAACAGACGCACTTATGGCCCAGGTGGTCATTCCCAATCCAGTCCTGAACTCACCCTTCGATGAGCCGGACCGGCATTTCTACTTCGACGAAGACGGCATCACCGACCAGGTGGTCGAGTCGCGGCGCCTGAGCAGCTACTTCGTCCCCGTACCCCAGCCGAAGAAAAAGGGCGCGCAACTGGCCCTCGATAACGAGTGGACCCAGGAACGGGTGAAAGAGAATAAGTTCATCAACGAGGTGCGGACCACCGTCGCCAAATGGCGCTTCGGCGGCCACTCCGGCGTGACTACCACTACCCGCCAGCTTCTGGAATACTGGGCCAACCCCGACCGCGAGCGCCGCCTCTTCTTCTGCCAGATTGAAGCTCTGGAAACCGCCATCTACCTGACCGAGATCGCCGACCGCCAGGACGGCGCGTGGATTCTCCGGCAGCTCAAGGAGGCCAACCAGGCCCACAGCCCGCTGTTGAACCGCGTCGCCTTCAAGATGGCCACGGGCAGCGGCAAGACCGTGGTTATGGCGATGCTGATCGCCTGGCACACGTTGAACAAGTTGGCCGCCCCGCAAGACGCCCGCTTCGGCGACGCCTTCCTCATCGTCACACCCGTGGTCTTCGACTACATCGCCGGTTGGGAGAAGAAGCTGCCGGACGGCTCCGTCGGGCTGGTGCCCGGCAAGCTGGGCCTCTTCAGTAATGTCGCCGACGGCCTGTGGAGCGCCCGCCCGAACACCGTGCTGGTGGACAGTTCGCAATTGGAATGCGGCGAGGCCATGAGCGACGATTTCCGCAAAATCGCCGCGCGCGAAATCGAGGAGTTCAAGGCCGAGTACCGTGTCCGCTTCCCCGGGCGGGACCCCGACAAGCTTACCGATGAAGACGTCCTCCGCGAGGTGATGAACACCGTCGGCAAGCCCGGCAAGCTCGGCGAACAGGTGCGTTGTGTCGTGTCGGTGTCCATGCTCACAGAAGGCTGGGATGCCAACACGGTGACCCACATCCTGGGCGTACGCGCCTTC
>JBEKPZ010000181.1:0-15294 GCA_049520215.1 Bryobacteraceae bacterium
GCCGGCTTCATCCCCAAGCAGCGCGACACCCTCTACCGCACCTATTTCCTGAATTGAGGTGGCATAGGCTTCAGCCTGTGAGGGCCAAGTGCCGAAGGCAACAGCGCGATATTTAAGGACGCTCCATCATCCACGCGTTGAAATCGTAGGTCTGCGCTTGAAACCCCAGGTATTTGCCGTCCGCGGACGGCACCGGCTCCGCAAGCCATTGGGCGCGATCGTTATGCAGCAGGACCTTCACCTTGCCTGTGATTGTGATGTGCAACAGGTTGAGCGTAGAGGAGGAGGTCACGAAGAAGCCTTGCCCATCCGCCGTCCAGGCGATGTACTCCGGCCCCCAGCGCGCCTCAATCGGAATCTCATGCCAGACCCCATCCGCTAACATCAGTATCTGACGGTCGGATCCCATCACTGCCAGGCGCGAACTATCCGGCGAAACATCCCAGGCGAACCGCTGATTCCAGCGGTCGGTCTTTCCCAGCAGGCGCCCTTTCCCGCGAACAGGATCGAGCGTATAGAACAGCATCTCACGCCCTTGTTGCAAGCTCAATACGCAGGACCCGGTCCTTAACGGACATCGATACTCGAAGCTCGCCGCTGCCGGTAAATCGAGAACCCGTTCGGGTAATCCGCCGGCCACCGGCAGGCGCATCAGGCGCTGGGGTGAGGAATCCGGCCCGGACGCCGAAGGGACGCGGTCGCCATACAGAAACCAGTAACCATCCGCGCTCAGCAGCGCATTGCGCGGCCCGTATCCGGGAAGTTCCACCACCGGCTGGGCCAGGCTTTCGTTTGGTCCCTGCCTGAAAACCTCCTCCTTGCCATTGCGATCGGAAGTGAAGAACATGGCTCGGCTGTCCCGCGTCCAGGAGTCTGGGGTACTGCCGAGGCCTCGATTATCGAGCGTCAAGCGGCGGGTCGGGCCCAGGCTGCTGCCATCGGCGCCCAGATCGCCCACATAGACGTCAAGCTGGATGCGGCTCTTCAGGAAGGCAAGCCGTTTTCCGTCGGCTGCGAGTGTCAGGCAATTCGGATAGAAATCCGCCCACTGCGCCACGCGCACAGGTTCGCCAGCCGATTCCCCATTGTGGACTGCTACCGGGACCCCCCAGAGGCTGTATCCGAACTCTGACAGTTCGGTTCCGGAACGGTCGCTGGCAGGAAAGAAGAGACGCCCGTCCTGCGACCAGCCGAGACAACCTCGACCGTGCATGCAAAACAGCGAGGTCGATGCGGGCAAGCTCGCCCCTGTGACAACCCTGTGGGCGGGGCCTCCGCCCGACGGCCGGATTTCGATGGCTGCGGCGCGGTCAAACTGCCCGCCCAGCCTGGGGTCTTCGCGGCCTCGCAGATAGGCGATCCATCGGCCGTCGGGCGACCAGATGGGGCTGAGGACCAACTCTCCGCTTTCAGCGCCGACCAGTTTTCGCGGCGATTCGCCATGCATGCCGCCCACCCAGAGATCCGCTCCACGCCGCTGGCGATCGCCGTTCTGAAATACGATGGACTGTCCGTCCGGTGAGATGGCCGGCCAGGAACCGTCCCGCTGGATGAGGAGCGGCCGGGACTGGCCCACTGTGGCGATCGCCCAAATGTCGTAATGTCCGGAAACTGCCACGCAGGCGATTAGTCTGCGTCCGTCCGGGAACCAGCGCAGTCCGGTAACCGTGCGGATGGGCCATTCCGCCGGGGTGGCCACCGGATGGGTTTCGCCGGAATCGATCGAACGCACATACAGCCCGGTCCCATCGAGGAAGGCGAGGGACTTGCCGTCCGGGGAAATGGCCGCGCCCATCACCCAGTCCTCGGTCGGATTGGCGGTGAGCTGGCGCAGCACCGGCACTGGCGCATGGTGATCCCGGCCGCGCGTCCACTGGTAAGCCGCGATGATCGAGGCAAGCAGGGCCAGCCCTACAGGGGCAACCACGCTCCAGCGGAGCGAACGGCTGGGGGGAGTGCTGGTCGTTGGCAGTGCGCCAAGCTCCGGCAGGCCGGCTTCCGACCATCGGCTCAACTCGGCGGTATAAGCGAACACTCTTCCGCGTCCGCTTCCAGGCATCCGATGGACCGGCAGGCCTCGCTCGCCTTCCCAGCGCTTGGCCGTCCGTTCACCGCAGCGCAAAAATGCGGCAATTTCCTTCCAGGAATCCACGCGGCGATCGGATTCCGGACGCCGGTCGATGGGCTGTGGATGGCGGTGCTGTTCCATTGGCCCGACATGGCCTTTCTTGGCCCGTTATGGCACTTTGCCCCGAAAGGCAACTCTGCCCATTATAAGCGAGGGGTCGGCGGCAGACCCATTGTCAACGAGGAACTCACTGCTGAATCTGGGTAATGAGGGTACCGTTACTGCTGCTGGAATCCCGCTGGAATGAAGGGAGTAATTTCGCATGAATAGACGATCCCGCATGCTCACGGCATCTGTGGCCGCCACGGTTGTACTCCTGCTCGCGGTGGCAGCCATCCCGGCCCAGGCCCAAACCCCCACTGTCATTTACAGTTTCCCTGGCGGCTCTGAACCGGCAAATCCAGTTGCCGATGCCATCGCACAGGGACGCGATGGCAATTTGTACAGCACGACCGTATATGGTGGGGTGGTGGGAACGACCACCGGCACGGTGTTTAAAATCACGCCTGCGGGAACGGTAACGGTGGTGTATGCCGAACCCGCCGGCAGTGGCCCGGGGTTTGACTGTTTCCCTTACAGCGGTGTGACGCTGGGCACGGATGGGAACTTTTATGGCACAAATTATTACGGTGGCGCCAACGGACACGGAGAGGTGTACAAGGTAACGGCGGCCGGCGTGGTGACCCCACTTCACAGTTTCGCGGGCACCGGCGACGGGGCCAATCCCTACTCGGGGCCGATCGAGGGCACGAACGGCGTCTTCTATGGGACGACGACATCCTCCGCAACCGTTAACAGCACCGTGTACTCGGTCACCTCCGGCGGAACGTTCAACACGCTGCATACGTTCACCGGCGCCGACGGCCAGGATGTCGGCGCGCCTCTGGTGCAGGGCACCGATGGAAACTTCTATGGCGACACCAACGCCGGGGGAACGGGCGATGGAGTTATCTTCAAGATGACGCCGTCCGGCACGGTGACCGTGCTCCACACCTTCGCAGGCACCGATGGGTCTACTGCTTCCTACCCTCTGATTCAAGCTACCGACGGAAACTTCTACGGCACCACCTACACGGGCGGCTCCAGCAATGCGGGAGTGGTCTTCAAAATCACCGCGGGCGGCACATATAACGTTATCTACAATCTCAATGGAACTACCGACGGGAGCGGCCCCACCTCCGGCCTGGTACAGGCCACGAACGGGAAGCTATACGGCGTGACGGAAAACCTAAACGTCGGCCTTGGCACGATTTTTAGCGTCACGACTAGTGGGACGTTCACTACTCTCTACTCCTTTACCGCTGCCGACTACCCAGACGGCGGATACCCGGCGTCTCCCTTGATACAGCACACGGACGGCCTCCTCTATGGCACCACCTATGTTGGCGGCAATCCCAGTAATGGCTGCAACAGCATACTCTATCCAGGCGGCGAGCCGACCGTATATAACGGTTGCGGCGTGTTCTACAAACTGAACGTGGGGCTCGGGCCGTTCGTCAGCTTACTGCCCAGATCGGGCAAAGAGGGCGCCGTTATCGGCATTCTCGGCCAAGGCTTCACCAGTGCTTCGGTGGTGATGTTCGACGGAGTGACAGCGGTTTCCACCACTCGCGGGAGCAACTTCATCAGCGCCACGGTTCCAGCCGGAATCCTGACGGGATTGGTAACCGTGACCACCGGCGCGACCACGCGGACCAGCAACAAGGCGTTCCGCGTCACGCCGACGTTCCCCAGCTTCAATCCGACCAGCGGTCCGGTGAGTACACCGGTCGTGCTGACTGGAACCGGACTCATGCAAACCACCAAGGTGACGTTTGGCGGAGTGGCGGCGACTACCGTCACGGTGAATTCCGACACCCAGGTAACGGCCGACGTGCCGACGGGCGCGGTGACCGGGAAGATCGTCATCTCCACCAACGGAGGCGTTGCCGAGAGTACCACAGATTTCACGGTCAACTAGCGGCATGAGTTTGGTTGCGGGCGTGGCGCACTCGCGGAGATACGTCTTTCTCGGCGAAACCTGCGTCCTTATCAATGGAGGACCACGCACCCCGCATGCCCACCGAACACGAAAGCCGCGCCTCCAAAACGCTGCGCGATGCCTTCGACTCCGGACGCCCCCTCACCTACATCCGCTCCTCCGAAGAGCACCGCATCGCCCGAGTGCTGCGTGAAGTAAGCCTCCGTCTCTCCTCCACGCCCACGCCCGTCTGGGTTTGGAGCCTCACCGAAGGGATGCACCACGATGGGGAAGCCACTCAGCCTGGCACCGAATCCCCACGCGCCGCACTCGATTTCATCGCCGCCTACAAAGACGCCGCCATCTTCCACTTGAAGGACTTTCACGAGCCCCTCCGCGAATCGCCCGATACGCGCCGCCGCCTGCGCGACCTCTACGAAAGCTGCCGCGACCAGCGCAAGTTCATCGTCATCAGTTCGCCGGTTCGCTCCATTCCGGAAGAGGTGGAGCGCAGCCTCCTGTATCTCGAACTTCGCCCGCCCGATCTCGTTGAGTTGGTCGACTTCCTTCGCGACGAACTGGCGCAGCACACGCCCGCTCCGGGCGCCGCGCCCGATACCAGCGACGCGAACCTGCGCCAACTCGCGCACTCCCTGCTGGGACTCACGCTCGACGAAGCCCGCTACGCGTTGCGCCGTGGTCTGGCCGCCAGCCCCACGCTTGGGCCGGAAGCCATCCCCGCATTGCTCGAAGAGAAACGCCTCCTGGTCAACCGCAGCGGCACCGTCGAATTCATCGCCGAAGGCGGCAGCATGGGCAATATCGGCGGACTCGAAACCCTGAAGAAGTGGCTGACCGAGCGCCGCAAGCTCTTTCAAATGCGCGACACCCTCAGCGCCGACATCGCCCCCAAGGGACTGCTCATGATGGGCATTCCCGGTTGCGGCAAGAGTCTCTCGGTCAAAGCCATTGCCTCGTATTTCAATCTGCCCCTCTACCGCATCGACATGATCGAGATCTTTTCCGGCCGGCACGGCAAACCCGAAGGCGCGTTCGTGGCCGCCTGCAAAATGCTGGAAGACATGGCCCCCGCCGTCCTCTGGTTCGACGAAATCGAGATGGGCATCACCTCCACCGAATCCAGCGGCGAGCAGGGCCGCATCTTCGCCTTCTTCCTCACCTGGATGCAGGAGAAATCCCGCGGCTTGTTCGTCGCCGCCACCGCCAACCGCATCGACCTGCTGCCCGCCGAAATGATCCGCAAAGGCCGCTTCGACGAAGTGTTCTTCGTGGACTTGCCGCTCGACGACGAACGCCTCGAGATTTTCAAGATCCACCTGGACCGGCGGGGTGTCGATGCGGCCCGCTTCAACCTCGCGCAATTGACCGAGTTCACCATCGGCTGGACCGGTGCCGAGATTGAGCAGTGTGTGGTGTCCGCGCTGACCAAGGCCAAGCTGGCGGACCGCGAGATCGGCGATGACGATCTCCTCAGCGTCGCGGTGAGCATCGTGCCGCTGTCCCGCACCATGAAAGAGCAGATCAATCACATCCGAAGCTGGGCTTTCGAGCGAGCCATCCGCGCTTCCCCCCGCCAAGGCGGCCAGTGGTAAAAGTGTTGTGGGGCAGGCCCCCGGCCTGGATGGCAACGGGATAAACCGGCGTGAAGTAGTGAATGCAAGAGTCATACAGGAAAGGAGCAGCGATCCATCCTGACCCCGAGCCATGTGAGGGCGGCGGTAGGACGCACTGGAAGCGTTGGCGAGGGGCATATGTGGGCTGGGTATCCCTGAAGTTGATGAGCTCCGAAATCGCCAAAACCATGGGCGCCGACGGTGTCAGGCCAACCGGAAGGCAACACCACAGCGTGCGCAAACAACGCGAGCACGATGCGGCCCTGCGGAGTCGTAGACCCCACGCACGCATAGAAACTGGGGGCCCTCTGGGCACGCGAGAACCGAGAGACCCTGTGGCTTTCCGCAGCCGGTAGGGGGCGGAACGGTGGGAGAAGGCGATGAGCTATAAGACCCACGCGTACGGCGGCATAGTACCAGCGAAGCGGTCGAAAGCAGGCCAGGGAGGGCCGAAGGAGATCGCGGAGGGAAGGCCGTTGACCAAGGAGAACGCGGCGGAGCCTAACCCGTTCCGGATGCAAAGCCGGGACAGCGGGCCAAGCGGGCTGGACCGTGTACGTCAGACCTGCGCCGGAGCAGCTACTACTACCTGAAAAGGGGGGCAGCGGCAGGAGTGGACGGGGTGACGTGGCAACGGTGTGCGTTAGGAGCGCCAGCACGGATCTGTGCGGGGGTGCCGGGCAACCGGCATGCCTACCGCGACCGGCGGCTTCTCAGGCCGCCCTGCCTTGTCTTTCTCAGCCCCGCCGGCGTGTCTGATGATTCGCCGCTTTGCGCTTCCCCACCTTCGCGCCCTTGATCTTCCTGGCCTTATATTTCTTATATTTCTTGAGCTTCTGGTATTTATAACTGGTCTTTGCCAGCGCCGGCGGCTGCACGGGCAACAGCAAGCCCGCGCCGATCATCAGCGCCGGTAATACAAATCGAAGTCGCATATTAACCTCAGTTTATTGCGTAGCAATGGAAAACCACAAGTACATCTTTAGGAAGCAAACGGCTGTTATCCCCGCGCATGCAACCGCCGCTACGCCCCAAAGCCGCTCACCGGGGGCCGTTGCGATACGCGGGGTGCCTGCCAGCCAGGCAACGCCGAATCCGGCAGCCAGTCCGCCAATGTGCGCGGCATTATCGATATGGAATATGGGTACCACGCCCAGAATCAACACGTAGACCGCCCAACGGATATACATGCCGCGCATCGCCGCGCCCGCAGATGTATGCCGGTTGCGCACGCCCAGCGCAATCATCGCCCCGAGCAATCCCATGATCCCCGCTGAGGCCCCCACGGAGGGCGCGTTGACGAACAGGGCGCTCAACAGAAACCCGAACGCGGTGCCCAGGAAATAGACTACAGTCATCCGGCTGGCGCCATAGACTTCTTCCACCTGCGCGCCCAGATCGAACAGCACCCACGAATTCATGGCGATGTGCAGCAGTCCGCCGTGCAGAAATCCGGCCGTCACCAGCCGCCACCACTCGCCGCGGATGAGAATGTCAGCACGGTCCTTGGCCCCGGCGTCGTAGATGCCCCCGTCCTGGCTGACCAGCGTGGCCAGATACAGGCCCAGGTTCATCGTCAGGATGATCATCGTAACGAACCGGGCATGCGGAATGAATCCGCCCAGGATGGCGCCCGGCTCGCGCCGCTCCACGGCGCGAGCGCCCACCCGCTCGTTGCAGTACGGACAAACCTTGTCGTGAGTGGTGATGAAGGCCCGGCAATTCGGGCACATGCGGCGCTGGTCCATGCTTCCTCATTGTAATTGTACAGGTCTCTCTGCGTCCTGCGTTCATCTGCCCGCCCAAGCGGTGCCTAACGGTCTTTGGGGAAACCGCTTCCTTACGGTCGCGGCTCGGCAGGGTCGCGGCTCGGCGACAGTCGCGTTGATTTCGCAGGGCTTACCGAGCCGCGACCGTCAGGGAGCGGTCTTTGTCAGTCAGGAATCCCCAAACCGGCTAAGCACCCCCGCCCAAGTATCTTAATCGTCGGAATTCCAAGTAGCCTGTAGGCCCCGCGCGCTTGACCAGACCGGCCCCGCCGATTACACTCGGGCTTACCCCATGCACTCGACCATTGCCCCTCCCGGAGCCAGCCTATGATCGCCAATCCCATGCTGGGCGTGTTCCTCCACTGGCTGGGAGGTCTCGCCTCCGCCAGTTTCTACCTCGGCTATCGAGGCGTGAAACGCTGGGCCTGGGAGACCTACTGGCTGGCCGGCGGAGTGTTCAGTTGGATCATCGCGCCGTGGCTGCTGGCGCTCACCATGACCAACGACCTGTTCGCCGTCCTGCGCGAGGCTCCCGGAAGCAGCATCTTCTGGGCCTTCGCGTTTGGCGTACTGTGGGGGCTGGGCGGTCTCACCTTCGGCCTGACCATGCGATACCTGGGCCTGTCGCTCGGCATGGCGGTGGCGCTTGGGTATACGGCGGCCTTCGGCACGCTGCTGCCGCCGATTTTCCGCGGCGAATTCTCGAAACAGGTCCTCGGCACCCACTCCGGTCTGGTGATCCTGTTCGGCGTGCTAATCTGCATAACCGGGATTGCCTTTGCCGGCGCCGCCGGAATCTCCAAGGAACGCGAGTTGTCCGAAGAGCAGAAGCGCGCCTCCATCAGCGAGTTCAGCCTCAAGCGCGGCCTGCTGGTGGCCACCTTCTGCGGCATCATGAGCGCCTGCTTCGCCTACGGACTGGCGGCCGGCGATCCCATCAAGCAAATCACGCTGCGCCACGGTACGCGGGTCCTGTGGCAAGGCCTTCCCGTCCTGGTCGTGGTGCTGGTCGGAGGTTTCACTACGAACTTCATCTGGTGCATGATCCTGAACATCCGGAACCGCACCGGCTATCAGTACTTCAGCTCCAAGCTGCGCGGCGAGATCCCCGCGCGCGCGGCGGAGCCTATTCTGGAGTCCGCCATCGACGCGCCGGGCGAAGAAATGGCCGTCGCGCTGGCCCCTCCCCGCACGCAACCCGACAGAGCTCCCATGCTGGCCAATTATTGTTTCTGCGCCATCGCCGGCACCACCTGGTACATGCAGTTCTTCTTCTACACTATGGGCGAAACTCAAATGGGCGCCTTCAAGTTCTCGAGTTGGACGCTGCACATGGCCAGCATCATCATCTTCAGCACGCTGTGGGGCATCGCGCTGAAAGAGTGGAAGGGTGTCGGCACGCGCACCAAATGGCTGGTGGCGCTGAGCCTGTTTGTGCTGGTGGCATCCACCGTGATCGTAGGCTACGGGAATTATCTGGGAAGCGCCGGCGGAAGGTAGCACAGGCTTCAGCCTGTGATCGCTGGCCGAGGTCCTCTGTGGTAGCATCACCTCAAGGGAGGGACTCATGAGACTGCAGAAGACCCTTGCCGCCCTGGCATTGGCTCTACTAGCGGCGCTGCCTTTGCCGGGCCAGAATCAAGTCAACCTGACGGTTGACGCCACCATGGATATCTACCGCGCCGGCGGATACAACGACGGCAGCAACGGCATCGCGCCCGTGGTGTTCAGCTTCCCCGCGCGAGCCTGGCGGACCATGAAACTTCCGAGCGTCGGCGGGGCGTGGTCCTGCCAGAACGGCTACCCGGATTACGGCGCCGACGGCGAAACTTCGGGCTACTGCGTGGTCGCCGGAGGACCCACGAATTTCAACTCGATTGGCCCGCTTTCCGGCTATCATCTGACGGATTTTGTAGGCGCGCTGGCGGGTGTCTTCCTGGAAGACACATTGCCCGCGTCCGCAGCGCCCGCTTTGCGCTTTTACGTGAGCGACAATTCTGAAGGAGGGATTCAGACTGACTTCCCGGCCCTGAGTCCCCAAATCGGGCAGGTTTTCTTTATCGGCGACGGCCTGACCGGAACGGGCAGCGGCGAGATGCAGACGTTCAAGGTCCCGCCCACGGCCACCCACCTTTATCTCGGATATGTCGACAACTGCATGGCGCCGGGCAACACCGCGCCGGGCTGTTACTCCGATAACGTGGGGTCGCTGAATCTGACCGTGCGGCTGCAAGACTACGTGCCGGACTGGGTCGAACCAACCCTATCGTCTGCTCCTTCGGCCCGGGACGTTGCGGCCATGACTTATGATTCGGCCACGTACTCCACCGTTCTTTTCGGCGGTAGCAGCGCGTTTTTCCCGGGCGTTTCATACGGCGACACTTGGATCTGGCGCCGCGGGTGGACTCAGCTTTCCCCAGCCGCTTCGCCGCCTGAGCGGGGGGGCGCCGGAATGGCTTATGATCCGGCCACCGGTACGGTCGTGCTCTTTGGAGGGTCGGATAATAGCAGCGGAGCCGTTCTCGGAGATACGTGGACTTGGGATGGAGTCACCTGGACCCAACAATTCCCACCGGTGTCTCCTCCAGCACGCAGTCCAAGGTACTCAATGGTGTATGACGCCGCCACAGAGACGGTCCTGCTGTTTGGCGGCCTCGGTGCATCCACTGGCGATTATGGCGCGGTCCCGTTCGGAGACACCTGGGAATGGAATGGAAGGACCAAGACCTGGACCCAGCAGCTACCGTCGTCGAGCCCATCCCCGCGGTCTGCATCGCTCGCATACGATCCGATCGCCAAGACCGCGGTGCTCTTTGGCGGCGATAACGGAGGCGGCGACTGCTGCAGGATTTATTACAACGACACGTGGACTTGGGATGGCGTCAACTGGACCGAGCTATCTCCCGCGAGTAGCCCAACCGCACGCACGGCCCAATCCATGGCTTTTGATGCCACCCTCGGCCAGGTTGTCGTATTCGGCGGGACCTCTGGCCCTCCCCAAGCTCTGAACGACACCTGGGGGTGGAATGGAACGACGTGGATCCAGTTAAGCTTGGCCAACCAGCCCAGCGCGCGATATTGGCCCGTTATGGACTTCGATCCGTTGAGCGACGGATTGGTGTTGTTCGGTGGAGAACTCACCGGAGATGTTGTCACGAATCAGACTTGGCTCTTGGTTCCTGTGCCGATTCACTGAGAGCCGCAAGCACGGCCTCCTGGCGGCCACGTTCTGCGGGATCATGAGCGCCTGTGGCACGCCGCTCCTGTGGCAGGGCCTTCCCGTATTGGTCGTACTTCTGGTGAGGGGCACCCGGAAGCCGTAGCAACCCCGCCCGGTCGTGGCGCATTCTGACTTCTGCTCCTGGTCTGTGACTCCCCTCCAACCTGCTGATTCCACAGGAGGCTGGCTGTGGGGCGGCCAATCTTGGCCGCAGCCGCCTTTCAGGCGGCCAAGCCGGCTAAAAGCCGGCTGCGGGCAGAATTGCCCGCCCCACAAATTCGTGGCGGAATCGCCGGTGGCTGGGCTGACTTCTGACTTCTCGACATCGACAAGTTCTTGCCGATGTTGGCGCTCGAAGCGCCTACAGTTCCCACCCCTTGCGGTATTCCCGAACCAGATACTTGTTCGCATCCGGCGCATTCGTGATCTTCATGCTGGCCGCGTCGTACTCCAGCCTCCGCCCGGCACGCAGCGCGGCCGCAGCCAGGTTGAACGCCTCCGAAATCGGCCCCGCATGCGCGAAATCCGCCGGCGAGGGCTGCACGCCGCGGCACGCCGCCGCAAACTCCGTGGGCCCGCGCAAAGGATCCCGCGTCTTGGCTTCAAACGCCGGCTTAGGCCCCTGGTACTCGCGCATCTTCTTCTCGGGGATGATGCGCGGGTCCTCAATCAGGAAGCCGGCCAGAATCTTACCTTTGTCGCCGACGAACATCATGCCCTCGGCTTCCAATTCCTTGTTATCCGCCTCCAGTTCCTCGGGCGTGGGCGGCCGCATTCCGCCGTCGTACCAGTAGAGATCCAGCTGCCCCATATCTTCGCGCGCCGCGAACTTGAAGCGGATGGTAGACGCCAGCGGGAACGAGTAGTCGTTGCGGATCTTGCGGCTCACATGATCGGTAATGGCGCATGCGCCGCTGGGCCGCGCTTCCACGCTTACCGGAGCGCCCAGCTTCAACGTCCGGAAGACCACCCACAAGCTGTAATGGCCCATGTCCGCGATCGAGCCGCCGCCGAAATCGTACCAGCCGCGAAACACGTTGTGCGTGTAATTCGGATGATACGGCCGGTCGACCGCCGGACCCAGCCACAGGTCCCAATCGAAGCCCTGCGGAACCGGCGGCTGATCGGCCGGCAGCGTCAGGTACTGCGGCCACACCGGCCGGTTCGACCAGTTGTGTACCTCGCGCAGCGTGCCAATCGCGCCGTCCTTGATCCAGGCCATCACCAGGTCCATCGACCCGTGCGAGTCCCAGGGAATAAAGTGCGTGGCAACCTTGCTGGTGCGCGCCGTTTCCAACACCTGCCGGGCCTCGTACAGCCGGTTGGCGATGGGCTTGTGCATCATCACATGCTTGCCCTTTTTCATGGCCGCAATCGCAATCGTGGCATGCAGATGATCGGGCGTCATGATCTTGACCGCGTCCACATCCTTCTGCTTCTCCAAAAGCTCGCGGAAGTCGGCGTAAGACGCGCAGCCCTTGTAGTTGCCCGCCGGACTCTTGCGCGCATAATACGTCTCGACAATTTCGCGGCCCACCTCGCGTCCGCCGGGGATGCCGTCCGCGCCTTCGCGCCAGCCGGGCTGGTCGAGCGACTTGCGGATGCCGTCGCGCAGCCCGTTCTTCGACCAGTCCACGTAATCGTTGCTGTCCTTGTTCGGATCGCACACCGCGACCACCTGGATATCGTTACTCGGCAATAGGTCCAACAGTTCCCGAATTCCCTGGGTGCCCAAGCCAATGTAGGCCAAGGTCACCTTGTCGCTGGGGGCCACGAATTGCGGCCCGCCCAGCACATGGCGGGGAAGAATGGTAAATGCAGCAGCCGTGCCAGCCGCCCTTTCCAAAAACCTGCGACGATCTAACTCAACTGAAGACATCGAATATCTCCGAGGCCATTCTGACTTCTGACTCCTGACTCCTGACTTCTGCCTTCTGCCTTCTGCCTTCTGACTTCTCTTACACCCACTTATGCGTGAACAAAAACCACACCACCAGCACGCTGCCCGCACCAAGCAGCCATGTGATCGCCGTTTTCACTGGCGGCCGCAGCAGCCACGCGCCAGGACCATCTGGCTCCTCCCGGAACGGTTTCAGGAAGCGGCGCTGCAAGCTGGAGGGCAGGTTTTGTATGGCGCGCGCAATCTCTTCCCGGCCCCGGCGGTCGGCGATCAGGATGGTCGCCGAATTCAGCCCATTGGTGGATTTCAACAGCTTGCGGCGCAACGGCGCCGGCACTTCCTTTACCGACCGGTACACCGCATCCGTCTCGCCCATCGAGATCAGGATAGTGGAACTCTTCATCACGCCCGATTTGGCCGCCGCGTGCGCCGCGCCGCAATAGGGGCAAGTGAGATCCTCCACCGCGTCGAACTGTTTTCCGCACCGCCGGCAATTCATCTCATCCCACCATAACCTTCGGACGCTTGTCGTGCGCCAGCGGCCGATCGCCAAGATTGTCCAGAACCACTTGAATGAAGCCCAGCGCAGCTTTGGAAAGCGCTTTGTCCTTCCTGTAAACCAGCCCTAACCGCCGCACCATCGGCTCGGGCGCCAGCGCGATGGCGCGGAGCTTGCCGGCGGCAAGTTCCTCGCGGCAGTTGGAAACCGCCAGGAACGATAGGCCCAGACCCGCCATCACGAAGCGCTTGATCATCTCGGAGGAATCCAGTTCCATGGAGACGTGCAGGTCGTCCTCCACCAACTCGAACCAGGCGTTGAGCCGCGCGCGCGTCGTTCCGGATTTGGGCAGCAGCAATTGGAACTCGAGCAGATCGGACGCGTAAACGGCCTTGCGGTCGCCCAGGGGGTGGCGCGCCGGCGCGATCAGGCGGATTTCGTCCTTATAGATGTCCACCACTTGCAGCCGCTTCTCCTCGACCGGCAATTGCGTGAGTCCGAAGTCGGCGATGTTCTCCATCACCGCATCCACCACGCGCGCGCCATAGGAGCGGTCCACCTGGAGCTGCACGGAAGGAAACTGATTCTTGAACTCGGAGAACACCTGCGGCAGCACGTAGATGCAGGTCGCCTCGTTGGCGGCGATCACCAGCTCGCCGCGCGGGTTGCGCTCCAGCTCGTTGATGGCGTCCTGGGCCTGGCGGCGCTGGTCCAGCATTTGGGCGGCGTAATCGGCGAAGATCTTGCCGGCCGTGGTCAGGGAGATGCGGCTGCCGAAGCGCTCGAAAAGCGCGGTGTTGAGCTCCTGCTCGAGCTGGCGCACTTGCGCGCTGATGGCCGGCTGGGTGCGGTAGCACGTCTGGGCGGCCTTCGAGAAGCTTTTCAGCCTGACGATTTCGAGGAATGTGTGCAGTTGGTCGAAATCCATGCGCTACGCCACCCCTCGCTCCCAAACAAAACATGAATAGGAGGCATAGAAATAATCGATTTCCCTCTCGTTACGCATGTTGGTATGTATTGTAACAGAAGGCTCCGGGTGGTGCGGTTTAAAGAGAATGTGGGAATGCCTTAAGCCGAAACCGCACCTCTAACCCGGCGCCCAATTTGCTCGCCAGGTGTCAGTGCAAGTGGGGCAGGCCCGTGGCCTGCGCGGGGCTCTCAGCCCCGCCGTTCCGCCCTGGAATCCGAAGCAACCCAATCATCGCATTCATCAAACCCAACAAAATCACCAACACGCCGATAGACGTGCGCCAGTCGGTGGCCTCCTTGAGCACTTCAAAGCACACCGTCAGCCCCAGCACGCCCGCGTTACCGATCGTCCAAAAAATCCCAGAAGCCGCGCCCGCATGTTCCTTGTGGGCCACGCGCTCGATGATGGTCAGCGTAATGGCCAGAGACGGCAGCCACAGAAAGCCCAACAACGCGCCCCAAACGTAACCCGCGCGTGGGCTGCCTGCGAATACGAATCGATGGACTAGCAGCAGGCTCGGCGCCAGGCACATCCACAGCAGCAGACGCGGGTGATCGAACTTATCCAGCAACGGGGGAATCAACAGCGCACCGGCAATGCCGCCGGCGATAATCATTCCCGCCGCCATTCCCGCGGCATCGCTCGAAAAGCCGCGTTCGTGCCAGATCACCTCGAGCCAGGTGGTCAGGGCATTAAAGCATCCCTGCCCGATAAAGCCGGTCGCGAAGATGACGGCCAGATTGCGGTCCATCAGCAATGCCAGCACCGGTGTACCGGCCGGCTTCACCGCCAAGGCCGCCGCGCGCACCGGGTGGTTCTCGCGCGCCGCAAAGTGGAATAGCAGAGCCCATCCGGCTGCCACCGCCGCCAGCAAAGACATGGCGCCGCGGAATCCCAGCCACTCCACCAGCAGCGGAGAGACCGCCAGCGAAAGCGCCATGCCCACGAAGATTCCGATGGTACAGATGCCGGTGAAGAGGGCCTCCTCGGCCGGGCCAAACCAGTCGGCCACCAGCGTCGAGATCGAGGTCACGATCAAGGGGACCGAGATGGCGACACCAATCTGGCCCGCCAGCAGCATGGAGAATCCGTCGAAAATGCGCAAGCCTGCGGAGACCGCCATAAGCGCCAGCCCGCACTGGATCGCAAAGCAGTATCCGCGGCGATCGATCAAGGCGCCCGCATAGCCGGAGAACAGCATGCTGGCTAGGGGG
>JBEKPZ010000182.1:0-15281 GCA_049520215.1 Bryobacteraceae bacterium
AGTACTTCCATGTACGTCAGGTTTCCGTCATTCCGCGTAAATACGATGGGAGGATAAAACCAGGCGGTGCCGTATAGCAAAGGGACAAAGTCGTTGTAGATCGCAATGTTGTCGTCCACGGCCGCATACTGCCACCCGCTGCCGTAACTGCGTACCTGAATGGATGACGGCATAAACTCGATCCCGCCGAACCGCCTGGGTCCGGAGAACATCCCCCGCGCTTCGCAATCCAGCCGTGTGTAGGCGCACGAAGTGTAAGGTACGCCGCCTACCGTGGCGCCGCCGCCGCCGGTCTGATCGGGTGAATATCCGCACGCGTAGAACAACGAGTATTGCCCGCTGCTGCCCCCATTCACCGCTTCCTGCCTCTGCTGTGGAGTAGATGGAAATAGCCAAGGACAGCGCCGTTGGATCCGAACGGGCGGCAACAGCACACTCTGCATATTCATCCAGTTCACGGCCGAGAGTTGAAATAGCGACTCGGTGCTCTGGTCGGGCGGGTTGACCATGCCCTGAAACAACACCGCTGCGTCCGATGTTGCGGCGGCTTCGAGCAGATTGTAAAACAAGAAGGTCACGGTCAGCGTCGCGCCCTTCCACCCTACCGATCGTTCCAATTCCGAAAAGTAGGAATCGGCATTCGCCATCGACAGCGACACCCGTGGAATCGCGTCGACTCCCTGACCAGACGACGTCTGTACCGCGAACACGTTGTGTTTGATCACTCGCGGAGCGTAGGTGTTGCCGGAATATGTTACTTGGTGTGTGCTCCAGTACTCCGCCTGGCCGTTCTGTAACACGCACTGAAATAGCAGCAACGGTGTGTCCGTGACCGCCATCTCTTTCAGATCATAGATACTCAACATTGACGATATCCAACTCGCAGGAATGGCGGCTTGGGCCTACTGTCGTGATCGTAAGCGCGTCGTCCCGAAACCGCGCGTTTGGGTAAACTCCACCCGTCTCGGCCGTCTGCTTATAAAGCGAGGCAGCGGTCTGCGCCTCCGCTTGAATTCCGAATATGTCCACCGTGGCGCCGGGATCCAGCGCGATACCGAAGCTGATGGAATCGGCCGCGTCTTGTAGCTGCCCGGCGGACATCAGCCGGGTCCACTCTGGGCTGACCGCCTGCGGGTCCGTCGCCGAACCGCGCACCAGCCACACCTGCGTGCTCTGGTTGCTGCGCGCATAAAGACTGAGACAGTAGTTCAAAGACGCGGGCGCGTTGATCGATTGCTGTAGCATCAATGTGGCGGCTGTCGGGTTGCCGACCTGACAAGCGGCCGTGCCCCCCATCGGATCCGCCACGCCGCCTGTCACGGTCAGTAGCGGCGCCGCTTGCCAGACCGGCTGACTTTGCTGCTCGCTCCACGCCAGCAGGTTATCGGCTGGATCCAAGAAAGTGAATGGCGTAAGCCGCCCCTCGACCGCTTGAAAAAGAGCTTCCAAAGCGGCCAACTCCTGATCGCTCATTTCGGCGAACGATAAATGCCAATCCGTGATCGCCGCTCCCGGATCGGCCAGCTTGACCTGGTAGCCCTGCCAGCTTTGATTCACCACCGTCCTTGCCGAGCGTTGCCTGGTAATCGGAAACTGGCAGGTTGCGCCCGATGAGAGTTGTGGGAAGTAAAACATCTTAGGTCCTGTTCTCGCAGACAAGCAGCGTCGTTTTGCCCCGCATCTCACCCCTCAGTTGAAGACCGAATGTGTCCGCGCCCAGGCTGCAGTTCGGATAGATCGTTCCGTCCCATGGATCGGTAAATGAAAAGCTGCCGAATCTGCCCTGGTTCGATACGAAAAACTGGTCCAACGCGGCTAGCTCGGGTTCGTCCAGCAAGTCGAGTTGGATGGTCCACCGATGCAGTACCGACGGGTTGTCTCGAAAGCGCTGTTCGGTACCGTCCAGGAAACGGATCGCGTCGGTGTTGAACTGCAGCGTCCTTTTCGCCGGATATTGCATTACGGCGCCGGTCTTTAGCGTCGGAAACATGGCCGTCAAAGGTTCGTTACTACGTCGTTGATGGAGTTCATGTTCAACATCGCCTGTCTGACTGCTTGCGCGATATCGTCGCTATGATCGAGAAACGACTGGCTGTCCATGGCCTGCACCTGGACGGTGATCTGCTGGCCCGCGTTCGACCCCCCGCCACTTGCCGCGGAGCGCGGCAGACCGTTCTCGCCCCAGACTACGTCTTGGTTGTCGTTGGTGGACTCAAGGTTTAGAGATGGAGGGAGCGAAAAAGGTACTAAGGGTGCTGGTTGTTGAGACTGTCCTCCGCCAAACAAGCTGGAGAATAGCGATACCAGCGGCATCAGGCTAAACCCGCCTCCTAGAAGCTGGCCCGCCGCGCTGAGCGCGTCTGATGCGGCCCCACTGCCGCCGGAGCTCTTTGTTTGACTATTCTGTGCCAGGGCATCGGTGTTGCTTGCGGTCGCCTGAGTCAGGGCGTCAACCACTTGCGCGGTTTGTCCCAAAGCGTCAATGAGGCCCTGGTTGGCTGTTGACGATTGTCCGCTCGCCGAACTCCCCGACGCTTGGTTGAACGCGGTCAAAAGTGTCTGCTGCGCTGTGTTAGGCATTTCTCTCTCGTGGCTCAGGACCGCTGTTTCGGTTTCCAGCGCCGGGGCTGCCGTTTGTTTGCGTAAGCTCGTGCTCCAGAATCAGGAAAGCTTCCACTTCGCGCGCCCCCAGACCTTCGACTTCCCTCCGCCCTAGCTTACGCCGTACCAGATAATCCTCGAGCCATGCCATGCTTTGTGCCGTGATAAACGATCTTGGACAGATATTGCTCGCCACATTGTTTCTCGCCCACACCACCCGCTCCGGCGTCTCAAGTGCTGGCGCCATCCAGCCGCACCTGCGCTTCGTCTCCAGGCCGGCTTTGCGGCAAGTCGCGCACTCCCACCCGGCCTGGTTGGAGAATTGAAAATGGAAGGCGACGATCAGTTTTTTCTTTCGGATTCCGACAATCCGCACTGTTGCTTGACGGCGGCCAAAGCCTCCCGGAACAAATCTTCAGGTCCGCTCGCCGCCAGCGACTCCGGAGTCGCCGGCAACCCGTCCAACTCCAGACCCGTGACTTCCTTCAAGCCCCAAAGCAGATAGATACGGTCGATCTCCGAAGCCAGCAGCGCCGCTTCCATCTTTTCGTCGGGAGTGTCGCCCGCCTCGACGAACTCTTTCCGTGCGGCTAATTCCCGGATGCGGCGCGTCAGCTCAACGCGGCGCCCAAATGACGTCTTAACCACCGTGAAACTTACCCCGGGAGCCACCGCGGATTCAATGTTTTCAACACTAAAGTATTCCATTTAGCCACCAACCAACCTTTTTTTGTGGGGCAGGCCCTCGGCCTGCGGCGGCCTCTCAGGCCGCCCTTCTTGCTCAACGCTATCCGAACGCCACCACGATCTCGTTGTCCGCCGTCCCCTGCGCCTTCGATCCCTGGAATTTCCACTGCAGCCGGTTATCGCTGTCGTCGAACTCAGGCACCACCGGTACCACGCTCATCATGTACACGCCCACAACTTGGCCGGTTTGCTGGCCAAGTTGAAACATCACGCTTACTGGCGACTGCTGCCGCGCCGCTTGGTACAGTCCCTGCGTCGCGGCGTCGTCCAGTTCATACAGGCTGAAAGCCGCCGTCACGGACCGCGGCCCCGGCGCAATAGCCTGCGGCAGGTTGGTCCCGAATTCCTTCGACCTCAGGTCCAGGCCGTTGTCTAACTGGAATGTGCCGCTCGTAATTGTGTAGAACTGGCCGGGCGTACTGCCCAGCCACGCCTCTCCCATGTTCCCCGGCACGATTGAGTAGTCGAAGGAGCCGATGACCGGCTCCGCGGGGAAGCTGCTCAGTTGCCCCATCCCTGCCGCGAAACTGGAACTGTCGATCAGGTCTTGCGCCATTCCCTCGAATTCAAACTGGTGAAAGTCGCCGTTTACCGTTACTGTCATCCGGTTTACCGCCGCCCCGCAGAGAATCCGCTGTAGCGCGGTGCTGGGATCCCAATAATCGAAGATGCTGGCGCTGGGCAGTGCTGTCGCCGGAATATAGGAAATACTGGGAGCAATCTCGGTTCCCGCGGCCGGACCGCTGGAGAATGGGGCGTTCACCTGCACGGCCGTCGCGCTCACAATTGCCGTCACAAATCGGATTTCTCCGTTACAGGATACGCCTTGCCCCGCCACAAGCCCATGGGGCGCCGCGAAGACCAGTGAGGTGCCGCTCGAACCCGCCGCGGCCGTCCCTCCCGCGTACATTGCCGGAGAGGCGCCCATGCTGGCCTGAAACAGTGGTCCATAAGATGGACCGGAACTCTGTCCCCCCCAACTCGTCATGTAAGTTGTCACGTCGAAACTGGTCGTGCGCCGCAGCCCCGCGGGTATTCCGACGAACGTGCGGCTGCCTGTCTTGTCGCGCCGGTCGGCCTTTTCCAACTGATTCTTGGCCGTGAGCTTTACAGCCGGGAAACGGTTCTGCGCGGTAATCGCCGGCGTCTGCCCGTAGCTGCTTTCTAGTTCCGCGTAGAAGCGGTTGGAATTGGATGAAGTATACGAAGCCATAGCTTTAGTCGCTCACCCCAACTTCGAAACTGACCTTTCCTACCTGGATAAAGTTTTGTCCGCCATGCTTCACGGGCCCTAAGGCCGCTTCATAGCACCCGGCGTAGTACATACCTTCTCCCCAGTCGCCCCGGTTCTGGTCTAAAACCTGGGTCGTGGCATCGACATACAGTTGGAGTTGATCCTCGATCCCGTCCAGCCTGTCTTGCGAGACGCGCACCTCGATCGTCATGACGGCCTTGCCGGAAAAGTTCCGGAATTTTTCTTTGAGCTGGTTCACGATCTTCTCGCAGTACACGCTAACCGCTGGATACTGCGCGTCGGTGCTGCGCTCCGCCAGCTCAATCGGTACATTCTGGGCCAGAATCTGACTCCGTCCGATTGGCCGTGGAGTTGCGCTCTCGGCCTGAGCCAGTGTTGATACGCAGGCGTTCAGCCCCTGCGGTGCGGTCAGTAGCGTGACTACTTGCGCAGTGACCGTGCTGCCTACCCATGCCATGTTCTACCCCCTCTGAATAACTCGCGGCAAGGCGCGAAGATAGTCTGGCGCCTGTCCGCTCCCCGGTCCTTGTCCCAGGGTGGTTACTGGCCCTGCCTGGACCCAAACTTGACCCAATGCCAGCGCCGGCGCATTCTGTAGCGCCATCGCCGTAGGCGACAGCCCTACGTAAATATTCCAGGCCGTCGCGTTGGCCGGTTGATTGACCGGCTGGGCCACCAGTGCGTTCCCGGCCGCCACGGTAAGGACGCTCGGATTACTGGCCTGCCCCTCTTCGCCCTCCGCGTTCAACCACGACACGCTCGCGCAGTACGTCGTTGCGGGTTGACCACCGGGAAGGGACGTCAGTTGCGGCGGAGCTGCCTGCGAAATCGGGTCGGCCGCGATGCCAAGCCCGGTCTGCATGAGCTTGTCCATCGCCCACATCGCCAGTTGCTGATACTGGTCACGCTTGCCCTTATAGCGGTCGTTGAGTTGATTGAAGTAGGCATCCTGATACACCAGTGTCAAGGTTTGGAACACGTGCCAAAGCTGCAGCGGCGGCGTGACTACGATGTTGTTCAACTGTGGGTCCGGTTGCAGCCAGAACTGCCAGTCGTAGGTGTTGCTTCGCTGCAGAAGGGTTGTCAGTTCGATTCCGAGTCCTTGCTGTGCCAGCGTTAGCTTTTGGCTCAGGTCGATGTTCTCCGTTTGCGCTGTCGCCAGGACCGAAGAGTCCTGGGCCGTGAGATCCTGGATCGTCGATATCCCGTCCGTGAAGAGCGCCATCGTCCCGGCCGCCTACTCTTTGCCCGCCAGTGCGACGCCCTTGAGCTTGCGTAGCTCAGTGGGCGAAATGACGGTGAACTGCATCCGCGACGCCGCCGCGAGCTGATCGGCTTGCCGCTTCGCCTCCGCCTTCTGCTCTTGGAACTCGCGCGCTTCCTCAGCCGTCGCCAGCCGCGCGCCGCCCTCCACGATCATCCTCGCCGCGATGCGCCGCGGAACCTCGGTGCGTACTCCTTGCCGTCCTCCATCGGGCGTCTCAAGGCTGACCAACACCACCGACGGATCTTTTAGGTTCTCTTCCATCGCTCGAATCTTCTTGAAATACACTTGTAAGTCCATGGTTGTCTCTTGTGGGGTCGGGCGCGCCGACCCCCCTTTCTTGTTGTTGGCCTGAGTCGATCCTAGCGTGTGTGCCAGCTAGGTATTCACCTGAACGCCAAAGTTGTTGCGGATAACTGCGCAACCGTAAAGCACGTCCACCGTGAACTGCTGGGCCAACGTATTTGGTTGGTAGCTCATCACTACGCGCATCCCGAAGTTCCCCATCTCCGCGTAGTGCGCCACTGCGCCGGTGCCGTATAGCGGCTGCGGCAGTCTCCTGATCACCAGACCAATCGCGGCCTTAGTGAAAGCCAGGTTGTGGGTCGTCATGGGCGAACTGCCGGTGTACGCAACGAACTGCGACCGCATCACGAAGAAGTCCTTGATCTTCCCCACCGCGCCGTCGATCAGAGCCCGCAGTCCCGCCTCGCCGGCGGTCTGGAATTCGCTGAAGCGTTCGATCTGCCGCAATGCGGAATATGTCGCCGCGTCCACCACCAGGAACTTCGGTTCCGACCCCGGAACCTTGGCCGAGAACAAGGCGCTCTCTGCCTGATCGATCACCGCTTCCACCAGCGGTGTACCCGGCGTGCCCACCGGTGTGTTCGCCGTAAACCCGGCAAACAAGTTCAGCAGGCTTGTCTCAATGCTCTCGGCGATCGCCACCACCGCCGGTTGCATGTAGACCTGCAGTAAGTCCGGAACCGCCAACACTTTGGTAACGTCCGGAATCTGGAAAGTCGCTTCGGCGTGTGTGTTCAGTACAATCTGCGCATTCCCCAGGTTAGGGTTCTGCGGTTGAACTTGTCCGCCTTCGGCGATGTTGTTGGCTACCAGCACCGGGGGAATCGGGATGTTCACCGTGTCCCCGGCCTGTGCCAAAACCGGTTCGTAATCGCGGTTGACCAGGTTACCCATCACTAGGTTCCCGACCAAGGCAGGCAATGCGTCTGCCGCCACCAGCTTCACAATCGCGCTGGCCACATTCGCTGATGTAATTATCGCCATTCATTCTCCTAAGTTGAGCAGGCTCGTGTGCCTGTCCTTTGAATTCAGGCATTCCTGCCTGTCGTGCCTATATGCCGCGCAGGTTCTGCGAAGCGACGCGCAGAATCTCCTTCCGCACCTTTTCCATCTGTTCGGAACTCATTCCCGGCCGGATGCCCTCGATGTCCACGCTTTCGGTACTCTCCCGCGGGGCCTTGTGCGCGCCGGTGATCCCCGATCCGCCGGGTATCCTCGCAGGCAGGAACTCTGGATTCTCACTCACGAAGTTGCTCAGATACTCTTTGAGCGGCACTTCGCCTTCGTCGCTGCGCGCCAGCAGCCGGCCGTCCTCCGCGCGGAATACGCCGTCATGCACCGCGCGGTATGCCAGGTCCACCTTCGCAACCCCCAGCCGCTGTAGCTCCGCTCGTATCGCGGAGCCTTTTTCCGCCTGCTCCGCCGCCTGCCGGCTGCGCTTGCTTTCTTCTTCCACTTCGTTCAGCCGCCGTTCCAGTTGCTCGCGGCGTTTGCGTTCCTCCAGCAACTCGGTCTTGTAGGCCGGTTCGCTCTTGGCCTGCTGCTCTTGGAGAAACTCCTGAACTGCTTGTTTCACGATCGCTTGTACGTCTGTGTCTTCCATAACTTCCTCTTTTCCCACGCCGTGCTCTAAAAGAAGTTCAGCTCTGCGCCTCAATCTCCTGCGCAATCTGAGTCTTAATCTCCTGCCGCACGTCCGATAAGAACTTCAACGCCAGTTTCTTGAAGACCTGTTTCTTCAGCGTCTCGGATTCGATTCCTAAAGTGAGCAGCTTTCGCGCGTCGTCTAATTCATTGCTGAAATCCGCGATGTCGAATTCATCCAAACCTGAAACGTCGATCGAGATACTATCCTGGCGTGCCACCGCGATGGCCCGCAGGACTTGCTTCATCGTTTCCTTCACCGCGCCGCCGTACGCTCGCAGCACCTCTTGTGTGATGCTGAAATCCCTCTGCTTGCTGGCGCCCGATTGGTGCTGGCTCGATGAGTCCGGCCCGGCCGCGTGCGAAATCAGATAGCACACCCGGTAAATCTCGTCTTTGAGCTGAATCAAGTTGTCTGCGGCGATCTGGTAAACCTTGCCTTCCGGTTCGGTCCACCCGAATCGGTCTCCCGGAGCCAGTTGGATAAAATAGGAGTCGCCCACGATTTGGTTCCATTCCCGTTCCGAGTAGATTACCGGAGAGGCGAATAAACCCATCGTGAGCGCCCAGGAAAGCGCGTTAGACTTGTTAAAGTGCTCCAGTTGCAGAAGGGCCGCCTTGTTCATTAGCCAGAGTCCTTCGGTCACCCGCAACGGAAAGATCGGTACCCTGTTCTGGCTGGCCAGTCCGTGCAGTCCTTCATCCACCAGCCGCGGTTCTTTATCCTTCAGTTGCTGATAGACCTGGTAATTGTGGCGGTCGTAGTAGATCCAGCGGGTTTCGCGAGTCCAGTCGCTTTCCGTCACCTGCGACTTGCGCAGCGACGACGTCCGGATCACCGCCCAGTCTAGCCCTCCGCGGTCGTCGTAGCTCCAGTTAATAAGTTCCTCGGGAGAGTAATCCACCAGATAGCCCCGCGAGCGCCCCGCGGCGTCCTCTTCCGCGCGGTTGCTGATTGAAACCGATGATCGCGGAAAGTCCACTACGATGTAACTTCGTCCCTGCACCAGCGTTTGCACAATCCGCTGGCGGAAGAACTCGGCTAAAGAGGTGCCTTTCAGGTCGCAATCCTCCGCAAAAAGGTTGTAGAAGCTCTTCGCCGCGTCGTCGTTGCCGTCGAACACCAAACCCGCCTCGCGCCGCATCAGCGTCGCAGCGTACCAGTCGATAATCGAACCGATATAGTTCTCGTAGAACACTCGGCTCAACCGCTCCGCATAGATATCGTTGGGCTCCTTGTGCCGCCGGATCAGATACTCGAAGGCGTTCTCCCGCATCGGCTCACCGCCGGCATAAAGATCCCGGTACTTCTTCCACATCGCCTTCTTGGCAGCATACTCGGGATGCTCTCGATCGATGTTCACCATCTGGTCCTCAAATCAGCCGCTCCTGGTGTTCGCCGATCGCCGGCTGTGGCCTGCATTCCTGCCACAGCAGGTAACCCAGCGCGTCCGAAAGATGGGTCCTACGGCGATCCTTTTCCTTGTCGATTGCGTTGCTGTCCGCTTTGTACGACACCTGTTCGAAATCCTTAATCAACTCCTTGCACCTGGAATCCACCAGTAGCCGGATCTCGCCGCTCGCCGTTCGCATTTTGGCGTTGGTCAGCATGATCCGCTCCCGCACGCTCGGGTTGGCTTTGGGCACCTTATAAGTTACCGGTGCGCCGTAGCTCACCCGGAAATACTCCCGCACGATCTGGTAATCCGAGGCGCCCGTAGAGTGCTGGCTGTTCCCCGATGCATCGCCATAGATCACAACGCCGCTTCTGTGGCTCGGAAACCGTTTCTCAAACTCCTCGCAAGCTTCATGGGTGCTGGCGTGCCGCAGAGCGATTTCGTCCAGAACGAATACCGTCCGGCCTTCTATTTGCGCCACTACCGAAGACATCGGGTCCACGTTGAAATCCAGCGCCCACATCAGCGGGCAGTTCGGGTTTACCCGCAAGCTCTTCACATGATCCGGACGGTCGAAGGCGCAATATACAAGTCCGCCTTGCTGGCTCAGATACTGCCCCAGCGCTTCCTGTTGATAGAAAGTCTCGTCGTAGCTGTTCTTCAGGCGTTCGTAGAAGTCCGGAACCTTCTCGAGCAGGTACCGGTTCTCGTGCGGCTTGGCCACAATCGCGCTGTATCCCGCGACTGGATCCGCAATGAACTTCTGATAGACCCAGTCGTATCCCTTCGGCGTCCACACAGCGAAGCCGCGCAGTATCTTGGCTTGTGGGTCCCGGAGCCGTCCTTCGAGCCGTAACCAGGCGCCCTCTGGGGAATAAGTCAACTCATCCAGCCCAAACCAGGCTAGGTTAGTCCCGCGCAGGCGCTCGAAATCGTCCACCGGCCGGAAGATGATGCGCGATCCCGTGTCTTTCATCGTCAGCATGTTCTCGGCCTTGTTGTATTCGTACGGAAGATCTTGACTGTCCAGAATTGCAAACAATGTCGTCTGCGTGGCATCCCGTAACATCGGATAAGTCGGCGCGCCGATCAGGCCCAACCTGCCTTCGTTGTAATAGGTGAGCCTGATGGCTTCTTGGCAAAGCGCCTGGCTCTTGCCGGAAGCGATCGGCCCGGAAAAGCCCTTGAACCGCGACTGGCACTCGTGAAAGGCCCGTTGTGAAGGAAGCGCACCATATTCTAAGACTAGTTCAATGATTCCGCGGTCGCTGCCGGTTCTGTCCATCGCACCCTGATTTCGCACGGTTCGTCTGCAACCAGTTCCTTCTCGATTTGCAGTAGCCGCACCAGGTCCGCCAATGTCGGCTTCATTGGCTCCGTTCCCAGCTTCTCCTCGATGCTCTCAAGCGCTTTTTTGATGATCCGCGCTCTGCGCTTCCGTTGTGCTCTCATCCGCAAACTCTATTCCCGATTTGAGACTAACATCCAAACCTTCGCGGCCGGACCGCGACTTTGCCTAAGTGACAGATTTTGAACGTGCAGACTATATTTCTCGACGTGTGACCCGTTTACCGGCCAATATCAGGTTCGGGATCCCGGACGGTAGAAGGTGAGGCTTCTCTTCCAGATGGATCTGTGATTCAGTGGGGGGCGAGGCTACGGGCCTCGTCCGCCGGAAAAGGAAAGGACCAGACCGGCACGGTGGCCGCCGTGACCACATTAAATGGATGACGACCGCGAAATGTTCCTGCCCGCGCCCCCTGCCCGCTACCGCGACAACGACCGGCCCACGGTAGAGCCCCACGGTAGAGCCTTGCAATCGGCGCTGCGCTGTGATATTGCTTTCCTCGGAGGCATATCTATGACCGATATGGCAAGCCGACGTGTGGGCCTGTGGGCCCTGATTGCGGTAAACCTGATCCTGTTATCTTGTTCGACCAACAACGCGCCTCAGCCGGGCACTCCTGCGTTCTTTTGGGCCGCCGCCAAGGAAACCTATGCCGCGGGAGACTATCAGAAGACCGTCGAACACTTGAGCAACATTGTGTCCACTCAAAACGAATACGTCGCGCGCGCCCAGCCGTGGATGTTGATTTTGACCTCCGGCATGGTGCAAGGCTATATGGACTTGGCCAAAGCGTTCGACGACGGGGCGCACGCCAATCGCAGCCAAGCCACGAATTTTCACCGCCAGGTGAATACGTACCAAGGCGCCGCCAACACGCTGGCCCTGCAGTTTGCCGACACGTTCTCGAAATTCCAAAGCAAGGACGAGTTCGTCACTCTGGCTTTTGCCTATCCTACCGGCAGCCCCACCGAAGTCATGTTGCTAAACAAGGTCGCCGGGGGCGCCTGGCTGCCCGAGGCGGAGATCGACACCGCCCAGAAACGCGCCATCGAGCACGCCGTGCTGTTGGCTACGTGCCGGGCTGCGGGCGCGAAAGACGATCCGGCCAAGGCCCAGGATCTGCTCAAAACCGGTGAGGCCAAGGTCCCACGAGCAGCCTTCGTCCAGGCCATGGCCGTCGCGCTATACGACGCGTCCCAGCTTTACTCGCGCACCAAGCTGGACCAGCCGGACAAGATGAAGGTCTTCTGCGGCCGCGCGCAGGAGGCTTTGAAGACGATTCCCGACTCCAAGGACGGCCAGGATCTGGACAAGAAGATCCAGGCGGCGTTGAAGAAGGTCAAGGCCTAAACGGGCCGCGTTCAACCGGGGCCGGGCGCCAGGCGGATACAAATCAGGTGACCGCTCTCGGCCAGCACCTGGTGACCGATCTGCGACGCCACATGTGCGCGGTAGGTGTCCTTATCCAGCACCAGAACACGCACGCGGTTGCCACGCAGTGTGTCCATCAGTTGTTCGCGGCTGAATAACCGGATGAGGAAGCGGTCGCCATACCACTGCAGTTGGTTGTCTTCATCGAAGCGGGGCTGGCCGTCGTCGTAAAACCCGACGCGCTCGCCAGGGGCCGTCGCGGCGGTCGCCGCTTTGGCGATGGGGCGGATCTCGGCGGCTTCGAGGTGTGTCCGTGGGAAAGCCGCCACGACCGCCACCCCCAGCGCCAGCACGGGCGTCGCGACGCGCAGACCTACACGCAGGTATCGATCCGGCACGAACTTCCTAAGGCCGATCGCCGCGAGTATGGCAAATGCCGGATAGGCTGGGAGCATGTATCGCAACACGCGGCTGCGGGCGGCCGCGCACAGGGCAAAGACTACCACCACCCATAGGACCAGCAGCCACAATCTGCGGTCCCGCCCTCGGACGGCCACGACCAGGCCGGCAAGCATCGCCGGCAGCCACGGCCAGTACGATTTTGCCAGCATCCACGCATACTCGAAGGCGCCGGTGTACCGCCGCCACGCTGGAGACAACCCTCCGTATACTTCGTTCCGCAGCCAGTTGGAGTGCACCTCCACGAACCACGCGCCGAACAGGTGAACCAGGTAGACATACCAGCCTACCAGCGGCAGATAAGCAACGGCGAGAGCCGGAAGGGCGTAGCGCCACGGTGGCCGGCGGCGGCTCACGATCAGGTGCAGGACGAACACGGCAGGCAGCGCCAGCCCCATCATGCTACGCGTCAACTGGGCGAGGGCCGTGCATGCGCCCGCTGCCAGGTACCAGCGCGGATCGTTTTCGGTGAGCGACCACGCACAGACCGCACAGAGGACGAAGAAGGTGAAGGGCACATCGGTCATGCCGCGCGCGGTGTACTTCAGAAAGTAGAGGCTGGTCGCCATGACGAACATGGCGAGCACGGCCGTCGACGAGTCGCGTGTCAGCTTGCGTGCCAGCCAGTAGACCAGCAGGATGACGCCCAGTCCGCACACGGCGGAGGGCAGCCTGGCCAGCGCGTCCGAGAATCCGAAGGCCGCGAACAGCGAGGCTTCCATCCACTCGAGCAGCGGCGGATTCTCCAGGGCGGGTGCGCCGTTGCTGTGCAGGACCAGCCAGTCTCCGGTGCGCAGGATATCCTTGGCGATGTGGGCGTACTGCGCGTCGTCATAGCCGGTGAGATCTCCCGTACGGAGCGGCGCGAGGACCAGAATCGCGGAAAGAATTGCGAGAATCGGGAAGTACCGGCGGGTGTCCAACAACCCAAGTATATCGCGCGGATGGGGGCTTACTTCAGCAAGTTGGACCGCCGGCAGTCCCGCCAGTTTTCGCCGGCTCAACCGGGCAGGGCTGCCGAAGCGCTTCTCGATCTTGCCAAAGGGTGGGGTATTTGCGGCCTCACTCATCCGCCAATGAATCCACTCAGAACGTGAGGCCCACCAGAAACTCCCCTTGGTTCAGATTCGAGTGCAGCAGGCCGAGCGCGTCGCTGATTTGCGTGGAGTTCCATCTGGTGAAGCGGATCTCGGGCGAAATGTGCAGGAAAACGGCGTGGATATCCACGCCGCCGCCCACGACGAACCCCATAGTCGTGTTCCTTTGCAAATCCGAAGGGGATGACTGCACGGGGAGAGTCACACTTACGATCGTTTCTTTCAGGCCGGTGATCGTGTCCCATGCCACACCCGCGTCCAAGTACGGCCGCACCACGGGAAAATGGAAACGGTATTTCAGCAGCAGGGGAAACTCCCAATTGCTCCCGCTCGCGCTGATGGTGTCGCTGCCCAGAATGCCGGAGCCGTTGAAGCCCAGCTTCCGGTACAACGCATCGAACTCCACGCCCAGGCCGAGCGGAAGCCGGACCTCCGCCATTCCGCCGACAACGTATCGCTGGGTGGGCGCGGTATAGTCGAACGTGCCGTTGCCGGCGGCGCTCAGGAAATCGTTGAGAGGCACGCCCGCTTTGATCCCCGCGGAGAAGGGCTGCGCGAAAACGGAAATCGATCCGAGCAGGAATAGCAACACTGGTCGCATGTTGCTTCCTACGGATGCCTGCCGCCGCTGGTTACATCCAGGCCGCGCTTTGGTATCATTTCTAAGCATTTGCCTTGCAGCGGCAGGGAGGAGCAAGCATGAGCCACTACTACGAAGACTTCTCGCCCGGCGTCGTGCATGAATCGCGCGGGCGCACGTTGACGGAGACCGATATCGTGAATTTCGCCGGTCTTTCAGGCGATTTTGTGGAGTTGCACACCAACGAGGAATTCGCGCGCAAGTCCCCGTTCGGACGGCGCATCGCCCATGGCGCGCTGGTGTTCAGCATCTCCACCGGGCTGATGACCCAGATGAACCTGATCAACGACACCGTGCTGGCGTTCTACGGCATCGACAAGCTGCGGTTCACGGGCCCTGTATTCATCGGAGACACGGTGCGCGTGACCAAGCGCGTCGTCGAACTGAAGGAGAAAGACGCGGAGCGCGGCATCGTCACGTTCGAAACCCAGGTGCTGAATCAGAACAACGAGCCGGTGATCGTTTATACCGACAAGCTGCTGGTGAAACGAAGGAAATGAGACCTCTCGACGGCCTTGTGGTGCTGGATCTGACGCGATTGCTGCCGGGCGCGGCGGCCACCATGCAGCTTGCCAACTTCGGCGCGGAGGTGGTCAAGATCGAAGAGCCGGAGCGGGGCGATTACGGCAGGTGGCTTCCGCCGTATCTGGATGGCGAGGGCGCCGTGTTCCACATGGTGAATCGCGGGAAGAAGAGCGTCGCGCTGGATTTGAAAAGCGAGAGCGGGCGCGACGCGTTTCTGAAGCTGGCCGCGACCGCGGATGTGGTGGTGGAGAGTTTCCGTCCCGGCACAATGGCGCGCCTGGGCCTGAGTTACGAGACGCTGCGCGCGTCGAACGAGGGGCTGATCTACGTGTCGATCACCGGGTATGGGCAGGACGGACCGTGGGCGCGGATGGCGGGGCACGACATCAATTACCTGGCGCTGGGCGGCGCGCTGGAGGGGAACGGTGCTTGCGGCGGCCCGCCGGCGATTCCCGGAATTCAGATTGCGGACCTGGCGGGTGGCGCCATGCAGGCGGTGACCGGCGTGCTGCTGGCGCTGGCGGCGCGCGCCAGAACGGGCCGAGGCCAAGCGGTGGACGTTTCGATGGTGGATGGCGTGGCCTGGCTGCTGCCCGTCGCGTTGGGTCTCTATGCGGCGACGGGTGA
>JBEKPZ010000183.1:0-15598 GCA_049520215.1 Bryobacteraceae bacterium
ATCGCTACTTCAATGCGTTGGAGGACGTCGTCACGGCGGTTGAGGAACAGTTCAACAAATGGACGGACGCCAGCGAAACTCTGCGCCGCCTATGCGCAATAACTTAAGACGCTGTGTTTAGAGCACGGGGAACTGTCGGGAACCCATACAGGAAATGTTCCAGCGTGTCGCCCCCCTCCAGGTAGTCGAACAGCGTCCGGACCGGTACGCGCGTCCCGCGGAACACGGGAGCGCCGTGCATCGTCTCGGGATCTCTTGTGATAGCTTGCGCCACGTCTTCATTGTCTCTCAAGCGGGCGTCTGATGCGCAACCGTCACCGCGTCAGCTCGCGTCTGTGCGCTCATTCCTCCAACCCCTTCTGCAACGCCCGCACAAACGCGGTGAGCGCATTGCGATCCGCCTGCTCCCACTTCATCACCACGAAGCACCTGCCCTTATCGAAGACCACCGTATCCGGCGCCGCTCGCCAATGCTGCGTCATCTCGAGGGCTGTGCCGGAAACTCTCGCTTCGTACAGGTTCACCGTCAGTTTGCCGGCCTTGCCGGCACCCTCGTACCCGGCCTCGAACGCGCGCAAGATCGCCGGCTTCGGCGTCGCGATGTCGCGCAGCGACTTCCTTTGCCAGACTCCGCCGACGCTGGCGGGCAGCAAAGTTTCCGCGCTGCGGGGAGGCTGGCTGCAAGCGCTTCCAACGAGCGCCAGAGCAATCCAATAGCGGCGTGCCATCTGCTACACATTCTACCAACACGCGGCGCGAATCCGCCGGATGTTACTATCTCTTAGGATGGCAGCCTAGAATGGCGAAGTTCAAACTCGCAAAAGGCAAATCGAAGAGCCGCGCCTCGCTGCAAGGCGGCCTGCCGTGCATGATCCTGCTGGGATCGGGCTTCGTTCTCGTGCTCCTTTTTCTCTACTTCGTGATGAAATATGCGAATTGATAACCGCGCTCCGGACCAGATGCGTCCGGTCGAAATCACCACCGGATTCCTGCAGACCGCGGAAGGCTCCACGCTCATCACCGTCGGCAACACGCGCGTGCTGTGCGCGGCTTCGGTGGAAGATTCCGTGCCGCAATTCCTGCGCGGAAGCGGCAAGGGATGGGTGACCGCGGAGTACTCCATGCTGCCGCGCGCCACCATGAAGCGCACGCCGCGAGAGGTGAACAAGGGCCGGCCTTCCGGACGCACCCACGAAATCCAGCGCCTGATCGGCCGTTCGCTGCGCGCCGTGGTGGATACCGCGCTGTTGGGCGAACGCACCGTGACCCTCGATTGCGACGTTATGCAGGCCGACGGTGGCACGCGCACAGCCTCCGTCACGGGAGCCTTCGTGGCCCTGGCGCTGGCTCTCCAGCAGTGCGTCAAGTACGGCATGATCAAGCGCCTGCCGTTGATCGACTACGTGGCCGCCACCAGCGTGGGCATCCTCGCCGGCGAGCCGATCATCGACCTGTGCTACGAAGAAGACTCGCAGGCGGCCGTGGACATGAACGTGGTGATGACCGGGGCGGGCCGCTTCGTGGAGGTGCAGGCCACCGCCGAGCGCCACGCCTTTGACGACGATCACATGGCGCGCATGCTGGCCCTGGCGCGGGGCGGCATTGCGGAGTTGGTCGAAATCCAGAAGCGAGTGGTCCGCATCGCGTGATGGTTTACTGCGCCACGGGCAATCCCGGCAAGCTGCGCGAATTCCGTCTGGCTGCCGGACAGGATGGCGTCCAGGTGGAAACCGCGCCTGGTTTCGCCGATTTGCCACCGTGCGCCGAAACCGGCGCCACATTCGAGGCCAACGCCATCCTGAAGGCGGAGTATTACGGCCAGCTCGCGCCGGGGCTGCTGTTCGCCGACGATTCCGGCCTGGAGGTGGACGCGCTAGGCGGCGCGCCCGGAGTTTACTCGGCGCGGTTCGCCGGGCCTGACGCCACCGACCACGCCAACAACCAACTGCTGCTGGAGAAAATGCGCGGCGTCGATGGCCGCTCCGCGCGGTTCGTCTGCGTGATTGCGCTGGTGGATGGCGGACGCCTGGTCCGCACATTTCGCGGCGCGGTGGAAGGCGCGATCCTGGAAGCGCCGCGCGGCTCCCATGGATTCGGCTACGACCCGCTGTTCTACTACCCGCCGTTTGGCTGCTCTTTCGGCGATGCGGCGCCGGAGCGTAAGCTGACCGTCAGCCATCGCGGCGCAGCGTTGCGCGCGCTGTTCCACCATCTGTCCATCGGCCGCGTCTGATAGAATCAAGACACCGAGACAGCGTGCCTGTGGACACCTACCCTCTGATTGACTCGTTCGGCCGCATTCATACCAATCTGCGGATCAGTGTCACCGACCGCTGCAATATCCGCTGCTTTTATTGCATGCCGGAGGAGGGCGTCCAATTCGTTCCGCGCGACGAGATCCTGAGCTTCGAAGAGATCGAGCGGTTTGCGCGCATCGCCGTGGGGTTGGGAATCGATAAGCTGCGCGTGACCGGCGGCGAGCCGCTGGTGCGTCGGGATCTGCCGGTGCTGATCCGGCGCCTGGCCGCCATTCCGGGCATCCACGACCTGGCCCTCACCACCAACGGCGTAATGCTGGCGGAGCTTGCCGAACCCCTGTACCAGGCCGGTTTGCGGCGGCTCAACGTGCATCTGGATACGCTCGACCGCCAGCGCTTTCGCCAGATCTCGCGCCGCGATGATTTGGAGAAGGTGCTGGAAGGCATCGCCGTGGCCAAGCGGCTGGGGTTTGGCCCCATCAAGCTGAATGCGGTGGCAGTGAAGAATCTGGTGGAGCCGGATATCGTTCCGCTGGCGCGCTTCGGCCGCGAGCACGGATTCGAAGTGCGCTTCATCGAATTCATGCCGCTCGACGCGCAGCAGCTCTGGGACCGCGGCAAGGTGCTGCTGGCTGGCGATATCATCGATGTGCTTTCGCGGGAGATCGCGCCGCTGATTCCCATCCCGGACGCGGACCCGCGCGCGCCGGCTCTGGAATACCGGTTCGCCGACGGCGTCGGCCGCGTGGGCTTCATCGCCTCTGTCAGCCGTCCGTTCTGCCTGAACTGCAACCGCCTGCGGCTTACGGCCGATGGCAAGCTGCGCAATTGCCTGTTTGCCATCGAGGAGGACGACGTCAAGCGAATGCTGCGCGACGGCGCCCCCGATGCGGAGATCGCGGCGCTGATTCGCCGCAACGTGGCCGGCAAATGGGAAGGCCACGAGATCAATACGTCGCGCTTCGTGGCGCCGCCGCGGCCCATGTACTCGATCGGAGGCTAGTCTGGAGGGCGGGATTTATCCCGCGCGGGGCTTCAGCCCCGCCCCCGAAGCCGGTCGATTTCGCGGCGATTGCGTTTCGATGGCTTGCCTCCCCGCAACCCTTCGAAATGCGGCGTCGCCTTGCGCTCTTCCGCCAGCTTCAGCCGCATCTCCCGGCTGGCCTCCGTCTCACGGTAAAGCGTCTGCGCCACCGCCGCCGGGCCGCGCATCTCACTAAGAGCCAGCACCTCCACCTGAAAGTCGCCGCTGTCGTTCTTCACTTGCAGCAGATCGCCGGCCCGGACCTCGCGCGCCGCTTTGGCCCCTTGTCCATTAGACTCGATCTTGCCATGTTCACATGCCCGCTGGGCGAGCGCGCGCGTCTTGAAGAATCGGGCGGCCCAGAGCCACTTGTCCATCCTCACGCCGGTCATCATCCCATTTTCGTTCAGTTGCACCGTGGGGCGGCCAATCATGGCCGCAGCCGCCTTTCAGGCGGCTCCTGGCGGCGAATGTTCGTGCCTATTGGAACGTCGCCGTTACCACATTCGATGCCGTTCCGGCGACCGACACCGTGATATTGACCGTTCCGCTGCCGGCCAGGCTCGCCGGCAGCAGCACGTTCACCTGGTCCAGTCCGGTAAAGCCGGGCGCCGGGCCGGCGTAGGCCGCCGCCAGTGTCTGGCCTCCGATCGTCACCGTCACGTCGGAAAGCGAGCCGCGATTCTGAATGCCCGTGCCGAAAAGTTCCAGCGCGGATTCACCGGCGCTTACATCCAGCGGAATGCCCACACAGCTTCCGGCCGCGCAAGGCGAGTTGAAGATAGCGGCCACCGTTTGCGAACCATCCGATTGGTTCGTGACCAGTAGGGCCGCGGCCACTCCCGTGCCGCTCTGGTTCGCCACAAACACGGCGGGCGCCACCGGGTTCAGTACCACGGGACTGACGACAGGGCCGGAGGGCGCGTTGATGGTAATCACCGCCGGGCCCAGACTGGCGCTCTCCGGGATCTCCGCATTGATCTGCGAAGGGCCTGCGTAGAACAAGGGCAGCGGGGTCTGAACGCCGCTGGCATCGGTGATGTCAGCGCTGATCCCGGCCAGATTGGTGGGCAGCGGCAGCGAGTTGGCCGTCGCCGACGTCGCCGCCAGTTTGTCGCCGTAGATGCTCACCAGGGAGCCCGGCGCCAGCCCGCCGGCGCCAGTGTTCCACGCGGCTGAAATCGTAACCGCATTAACCGGCTTGATGGCGGCGGCGTACCATTGCCCAAGGGGGCTAAGCGTGCCGGCGTTCAGCGCGGCAACCTCCGCTTGTGTCTCTTGAGCGGTCAACTGTTCCGTGGTTAAGCTGGAGGTCAGATTGTAGTCCACGTTGGCGAAGAAGAGTTCGCTCTCGAAGGGAGACACGTATAGGAGCTGCTTCCAATAGGCCAAATCGATCACCTCTCCAAGGTACTCGGCATCCTGCGGCGCCCAGAAGCTATAAGCGTTGTAGGCTTCGGTGTTGGCCAGCAAATTGATAACGCCGTATTCGGTCTTTCCCAGCAGTTGCGCATCGGTCAGCTTGTGATCCCACGTCTCCGAAATGGCCGCACCTTTGCCTGCCGCGATGGCCATATTCACGAACGTCACGGCATCGTCCAGAAAGGGCACCGTCCCGGCGGCGGGAAGATTGACGGAAAAGGTGTGCATGTCGAAGTAGTCTATGCCGGTAGGCATAAGGGCTTGGACATAGTCGGCCCCGTTCTGCTGCCAGGCGCCGCAGCCGGCGCCGATGAGCGGCTTCCCGTTGATACCGGCGCCGCGCAACTGGGTGACGATGGCGGATATCTGCGTGGCCCAATCCTGCGGCGCATATTCGGCCGGCAGGCCTATTAGCTCGGCTATAGTATCCGGCTCGGACCCCAGATTCATCCAATCGGGCTGGAGTAACTGCGCGACATTCTGCGCCATCTGCGCGCGCCCGGCGTTGAACTGCGACGACGAAAGCGCGCCGTAATAGGCCGGCAGCGTCGGCAGATCCGGGGCGTAGTCGGGAAACACTACGGTTGTCTCGATCAGCACCTTCATGCCGTGCTGGCGGACCGCCGCCATCACACCTTGATAGAAGGCCAAGACCAGAGCATAGTCTTGCGACGGCGCATTCTGGTTGTCATAGAACGGCTGGTAAAGGATAGGAAACGACACGCCGATTGTGACGAATTGCACACCCAGCTTGGCCATGCCGTCCAACTCCAACTGCACATTCTTCAAAGCGTTTGGCGCCAGGATGCCAGCCAGGCTGATATTGCTGTTGGCGAAGAGCAGTTCGGTGCCGAACACCGTCGTACCCTTTGTGTTGCTCCACTGAGAACTGAGGGTTGTATTGAACGTACTAATGTAGCCCTGCATCTCCGTGCATGTCGCGGAGTAGGCTGCGGGAGCCGACAGACACTGACAGGCGGCACGGTTGGTGACGCACAGCGAGATCAATACGACACAGAAACAAAGGTGTCTCATACGAGCTTGAACACCATCCCAGCCTGAAGGTTGCGCTGGAAGCTTGTTAACCGGCATTCCCGTTTTCGTTGCAGTTGTGATCGTCATATACTTCCCTCCCGGCATGGCTTGCCGTTCTGGCGGGCGATAATGCAATCGGAGCGCCAAACATTCTAATCGCGTCCTCTGAATGGTAAAGTGGCAATGACATAGCGGGAATGGCCCACAAACAGTGCAGAAGCTGCATCCCTAAGTGCGCAACCTACCGCCCGGCGTCTTATGTGGGGCAGGGTGCCGGCCTGCGCGGGACTGCCAGTCCCGCCCGCACCTTGGGAGCGGGCGCTGCGGCGGAGCGGGCGCTGCGACGCTTCCGCGCTTCCCGAAAAGTCTCTCGCTCCCGTTGTTATAATTAAACCTCCCGATGGATGGCCCCACCCTCACGTTGCTCCTGGTGCAGATCGGCCTGATTCTGGCGGTACCGCTGTGCATGGCCAAGCTGCTCGAGCGGCTGGCGTTGTCGCCGCTGGTGGTGGAATTGTTGTGCGGAGTCATGCTGGGCCCCACCGTTCTCGGCATGATCGACCCGAAACTCTTCGCGCGGGTCTTCCCCGCCTTGGGCCGCGCCACCCAGGGCCGCGAAGCAATCACCGAACTGGGACTGCTGCTTTTTGTATTCATGGCGGGTCTGGAGCTGCAGCCCAAGCGTCTGCGGTCCCTGGGGCCGCCCATCATCTGGTCCAGTTTCCTGGGCATCCTGGCGCCGCTCGCGCTGGGTGTAGGATCGGTGCTGTTGTGGCCGGAGTTCTGGCGTAACAAGGCGCAGAGTAATGTGCCCCTCCTGGCGCTCTTTGTCGGTACCATTCTGTCCATCTCCGCGCTGCCCGTGATCGCCCGCATCCTGATGGACCTGAATCTCATGAAAACGGAACTGGGCGTGATTGTGATGTCCGCCGCGATGCTTGACGACTTGGCCGGCTGGGGGCTGTTTGCGGTCATCCTGAGCAACTTCGGAGGCGAAGGCCACTCGGGCCGAAACTGGTGGGCCAGCCTGGTGACCGTGCTGCTGGTTTTTGGACTGATTCTGAATCTCTCCAACAACAAAATACAGCGGGCCGTGGGCTGGTTGAATCTGCCGAAAGAAACGCTGCAACTCAAACTGACCTTCCTGGTGCTCACCACCGCCGCCATCCTTTCAGAGGTCGTAGGTACGCACGCGACGCTGGGCGCCTTTCTGGCCGGCGTGGCATTGGGACGCATCCCGGATGCGCGCCGGCTTGCGCACCAAAGCTTCTACCGGACCACCGCCGGCATTTTTGCGACATTGTATTTCGTCTCCATCGGGTTGAAGGCTAATTTCGTGGCTAACTTCGATCTGCGGCTGGTCGCCTTCGTTCTGGTGGTGGCCTGCGCCGGCAAGATCGGCGGTGTCTTCGTGGGCGCCAGGCTTGGCGGGAAGAAGCCGCACGACGCCCTGATGGTGGCCTTGGGGATGAATGCCCGCGGCGCCATGGGAATCGTCCTGACTACTGTCGCCCTGGAATACGGACTCATCGATCAGCGCATCTTCGTGGCGCTGGTCATCATGGCGCTGGCTACTTCGGTGTTAAGCGCGGTGGGCATTAAACACCTGCTCGGCCCCGGCCCCGGGCAGCCCCACCCGGAGCAAGAATCCGAATTGCTGCCCTACGCGTAACCTCAACTGCCCCATAGGGGGCCCGTGGCAGGCTTGGGGTATAATACTGAATGCCCCGAAGGAAAGGTAAATGTCCAATCCACTTCTGTTGAGTATCGCAGTCTGTCTAGCGGTCGGAAGCGAGTCTCTCATAGCTCACGACCCCCACGATCCCATCGTCACCGTGGCGGTTTCGCCTAACTTCGCACAAGACTCCACCGCGTTCGCCGCAACCGACTATCTTTCTATCAAACTAGGCGTCTATGCGCTCCTCAAGTCGACTAATGGGGGTGTTACCTGGTCCGCAGTGGCAGGCTTGCCGAAAGTACGCAAGATGCTGGCGGTGGTCTTCTCGCCGGCGTACAGCCAGGATCAGACGGTTTTCGTGGCTGGCCCCGGCGGCCTTTTCAAGACTACCAATCAGGGCGCGGCCTGGACCCTGGCGTCGAGTCTGGCGCTGCAGAACGTGGCCTTGTCCCCGAATTTCGCCGCCGATAACACGCTGTTTATCGTCACCTTCAACATGACGGTTTTCAAATCCACCGATCGCGGGCAGACGTTCACCGAGCTCACGCTGCCGGGTTCGATCGCTTCGGCCCTGAACGTGATTGCCGTGTCTCCGAATTACGCCGTCGACGGCACCGTCCTTCTAGGCTCCGCAACCAGTGGGATTTTTGAGTCGACTGACGGAGGCTCCAGTTGGGTTTCGGTCACCGCCACGCTGCCATCTCCCGCGGTGAACTCGCTGTCTTTCTCGCCGGGTTTCAGCTCAGACCAGACGGTCTTTGCGGGTACCTATGGCGGCGTACTGATTTCCACCAACGGAGGATCTTCCTGGTCCGCATCGAATGCGGGTCTTTCGGATACCAACGTAAATTCTGTCACGTTATCCCCCAACTACTTGCAGGATGGAACGCTGTGGGCCGCAACGGCGGTCGGCGGGGTTTTTGAGTCCAATAACCAGGGGACCTCATGGACAGTTACCCCCCTGATCAATCGGGAACTGTCGAACCTGACAACGTCGCATTATCACAACGTGGCTGCGGCCAACAGCGCAGGCGGCATAAACTTGATTCTGGCGACCTATGAAGGTATGTGGACTTCGCCCGCCAACTCGATATCCTGGCAATACATCGACATCATTCCCACGCGCCTTGCCCGGCATGTATCGATGTCGCCCAACTACGTCAACGATCAGACCCTGTTCGCTAACACCTACGGCGGCGGCAACTTATGGACCAGCACCGGCGCGGCGTCGTGGTTTTTCCAGAATAGCGGAATGTTGCTCCCGTATACCGACGCTGCGGCTATCTCCCCTAATTTCGCGGCCGATAAAACCGCATTTACCGGGACTGCCGGGAACCTGGAGCGGACCACCAACGGCGGGACCACCTACCAGAAGATGGCCATGCTGGGGGCCACGGCACACGTCAGAGGTCTGGCTGTCTCTCCCGCCTTCGCCCAGGATGGAACAGTCCTGATCGGGGTTAACAACGGCGGGGAAGGCTCGGTAAATCCCCCTTATGTAACCTATCAGGGCAAACAGTATCCTAACGAGGGAGTGTTCCTCTCTACTAATCAGGGCAACAACTGGATTCCCACCGGCTTAAGTGCCCCGGTAAACTCGGTTGCGATCTCGCCGGGGTTTGCCTCCGACCGGACGGCCTTTGCCGCCAGTGCCACCAAAGGTCTTTACAAATCCACTGATGGCGGCCTGACCTGGGCGTCCGTCTCTCTGCCGGGTTCGTTGGTGCAAATCGGCGTGGTGGTGGTTTCTCCAGCCTTCCCAACCGACCAAACCGTGTATGTCGCTCCCATAACCGGCAGTCTCCTGAAATCCACAAATGGCGGATCGACCTTTACCGCGCTTCCCAGAACCGCCAATCTGTTGGTCCTGGATATTCAATTGTCCCCGAACTATGCCTCCGACCAGACCTTCTTTGCCGCCACCATCCAGTCGGGCGTGATGAAATCCACCAATGGTGGAACGACGATGATTCCGCAGAGCGCATTCCCGGACCAGTTTGTCACGGCCGTGGCGATTTCTTCGAACTACACCATCGATCGGACAGTATTCGCGGCGGCCTATCATAGTATCTACAAGTCTACGAATGGCGGCTCCACGTGGACGGACACGACGCCGCCGGCGCGCATCGAGGAGTCTCGTACGGTCGATAGCAATACCACCGGCCAGCCGCCGCCGACCATCACCTACCAGGGAAGTTGGTCTTCCACCTCGTCGGCGAGCGCCAGCACCAGCGCCTATATGACCACGACCACGTCCCAAAACGCGGCAGTCCTCAACTTTACCGGCACAGGCGTCCGTTGGGTGAGCCTGATGGGACCGCTCCAGGGTAGCGCCACGATTTTACTGGACGGCGTGTCACAAGGTACTGTAAGTCTTACCGCTGCCACAAACCAGTACCAGCAGACGGTCTGGCAGACGCAAGGACTGCCCTGCGCGCCACACACCCTCACCATTTCCGCCACGCCTCAATCCGGGCAATCGGTCACGCTGGATGCCTTCGACATCTGGATTGACGGCTGTCCGGAAGCCAGTCAAGACATGCATCAACATTGATGTGGGGCGGGCGTCCACGCCTGCGGCGGGTCTCCAGACCCGCCCTGTTTTTCGAACCGTATGCGGAGTTGAGGCTGTAAGCTGGTCTTATGGCGGGATGCTCATGATCGCCGGCCTATCGCCCAGAGCGATCCTTCTGCCTGGCTTCCTGATGGCGCTGGCCGCGGGCGCCTCCCAGGGCCCCCAAGCGGCGGCGATCGCCATCGATTACCCGGAGGAAGGATCGATCTTTCCGCCCGAGATCACGCCCCCGGCTTTCCTCTGGCACGATAGCGGGCAGGGCGTCACCCTATGGCGCATCGACGTCTCGGTCGGCGCGGGTCCGCCGGCGATTCACGCTACCTCCACCGGCGAGCGCCTGCGCATCGGCAGGATCGATCCGGATTGCGTGGCCGCCACCAACGAACCGCCCAAGTTGACTCCCCGCCTGGCCGCGGCGCATTCCTGGATACCCGACTCTGCAACCTGGCAGGCCATCAAACGGCATTCCGTGGCGAGCGCCGCGACGGTAACCATCACCGGCTTTCGCGGTGACGCCGCAGACCAGGCCATCTCCCATGGAATGGTCCACATCCGCACGTCGGCCGACCAGGTGGGCGCACCCATCTTCTATCGCGACGTGCCGCTGATGCCATCGGAGCTGGAAAAAGGCGTGATCAAGCCTCTGGCCGCAGAGGCGGTGCCGCTGGTCGCCTGGAGGCTTCGCAACGTCGGGGAAGCCCGCAGCCGGGTGGTGATGCAAAACCTGCCCGTTTGCGCCAACTGCCACTCGTTCTCCGCGGACGGCAAGACTATGGGCATGGATCTGGACGGCCTCCAGGGCAACCGCGGGATGTACATCCTGGCGCCGGTTGCGCCCGCGATGGCGATCCGCAAGCAAGACGTGATTCAGTGGAGTTCACAAGCAGGCAAGCTGAAGGGGAACGTCCGCATCGGCTTCATGTCGCAGGTTTCCCCGGACGGGCACTACGTCGTAACCACCGTCAACCCGGCTTCCATGGCGGCCGCTCCCCAAGAGCCTCCCAGCAACTATTACGTCGCCAATTTCAAGGATTACCGGTTCCTCCAGGTGTTCTATCCGACGCGCGGAATCCTGAGCTGGTACAGCCGCGGGACCGGCGTGCTGCGGCCCCTGCCCGGCGCCGACGACCCGCGCTTTGTGCAGATGGGCGCCGTCTGGAGTCCCGACGGCCAGTCCGTGGTGTTCGCGCGCGCCTCAGCCACGGACCCCAATCCGCCGGGTGTCCCGCTCGCGAAATTCGCCAACGACCCGAACGAGTTGCAACTCCGCTATGACCTCTACCGCGTGCCGTTCCACAACGGCGAAGGAGGCGTGCCGGAGCCCATCGCCGGCGCGTCGCGGAACGGGATGAGCAATACCTTTCCGAAGGTGTCGCCCGATGGCCGATGGATCGTGTTCGTGGAGTCCCGCAACGGGCAGCTCATGCGTCCCGACAGCCAGTTGTATTTGGTTCCCGCGGCGGGCGGGCCGGCCCGGCGCATGCGCTGCAACACGCCCCACATGAATTCGTGGCACAGCTTTTCGCCCAACGGCCGTTGGCTGGTGTTCTCATCCAAGGCCCGCTCGCCCTACACCCAGATGTATCTCACGCACATCGACCCGGACGGCCGCGACAGCCCGCCCATTCTGATCGACAACGCCACCGCGGCCAACCGCGCGGTGAACATTCCGGAGTTTGTGAACGTCCCGCCGGATGGATTGCGCCAAATCGGCGGGCCGGTCATCGACTATTACCGGCTGGTCAACAACGCGGCATATTTGCAGAGGACCAAATCGTACGAGGCATCCGCCGTCGAATGGCGGAAAGTGCTGGAACTCAGCCCCGGCGACGCAGTCGCCGAGCGCAACCTGGGGACCGTGCTGCTCATGACGGGCCACCCGGAGGAATCCGCGGCGCTGCTCCGAAAGGCGTCCGAGAGCCGGCTCCGCGCGGCGCTGGAGGCCGACCCCTCGTCCGCGCGCGGATTCAACGACCTCGGCGTGCTGCTGGCCGGGATGGGGCGCGACGAGGAAGCCGTGGCGCAATTCGAGAAAGCCGCCGCCCTCAAGCCGGATTTCGCCGCGGCGCGTGCCAACCTGGGCGGCGCGCTGGCCAGGCTGGGAAGGCTGGACGAGGCGCTCGTGCAACTGCGCCAGGCGTTGGAATCGGACGCCGGGTATGCGCCCGCACACTATAGTCTGGGGCTGGTTTTGAGCCAGCGCGGCGATGCGTTGGGGGCCATCCGGGAATGGCGGATCGCGCTGGATCTAGACCCGAAAAACGCGGAGGCCCACGCCAGTTTGGGAGATGCGTTGTGTGCTCAAGGGCAAACTGCGGAGGCCCTCGCGCAATGGCGCGACAGCATCCGGCTCCAACCGAACCACGCAACGGCGCTGCTGCGGGCCGCCTGGATACTGGCGACCTCGCCCGATGCGGCCATCCGCAACGGCGACGCGGCCCTGGCGTTCGCGGTGCGGGCGATTGAACTAGCCGGCGAAAAGGACGCGCGTCTGCTGGACACGCTGGCCGCCGCGTACGCCGAGCAGGGGCAATTCGCCGACGCAGTGTTGACGGCGCGCAGGGCTCTGGCCCAAGCCGCCCAAGAAAACCAGCCCGCGCTGGCGAACGAAATCAGACTCAGAATTGCGATGTACGAAGCGAATCGGCCCTTTCGCGAAAGCTGTGGGGCAGGTTGACCACCTGAAGGCCGATTGTCAATCGGCCTTCTCCGATTAGAGCTAATGGGTCCCGCGCGGCGAGTACTTATTCAGTGCCGCGATCAGCTTAGCGGCGCCCGCCGGCGGCGGCAGGCCGCTCTTCAGGATTTGCTTGTTCTCCCAGCGCTGGCCATAAAGCTCCGCGTTCACGTCGATGTCGTTGCGCAAAGTGGAGCCGTCCAGCGACACGCCGGCGAACACGCCATGCGAACGCGACCACGAGAGGATCTCGGCCGTCATCAGGGCGTCGGTTTGCGCGCTCGCATTGCGGCCCACCGGACCGGCGGCCACCGAAGCCTCACCGCCCAGCGTGAACTTGGTGGTGAGCAGCCGCTTCATGCCACGTTCGTTCATCACCAGCAGGACCAGGTCCGTGGAAGAGATGCCGATCTGTAGCCCGACGCTGCCTCCTTCAATGCGCACCGCTCCCGGAGGACCCCATCCCTGGCCGGAGGCGCCGCGGCAAGTCACAAAGCCCCGCCCGTACTTGGCCGCAACCACAAAGCCGCCCTTCTTCAAACCCGGCGCAAGGACGATGCAGTGGCTCTGGCTCAACAAGTTCTGAGGGATGGATTTGTCGGGTGTGGCCATGATCTCGCTGAACATGGCCGCAGCGTCGTCCAGGCGTTCGTTCGTTTTCGTCTCTTCGGCCGCCCACAACATGGAACAGAGGCCGGCAACGGAGATAGCTAATCCAAGGGTGCGCATAAATCCCATGGTAACAGCAGGCTGGTGGCTCCCGAAAATCAAAACCTCATATTGGCCGCCGATGAACGCAGATGAACGCAGATAAGTAAAGGACAAGTAAGACTGAAGTTGGCCGAAGCCGACAGCTGCGTACAAATAGCTGCGCTTAGATGGTCAGCGCTCCGCGACCCCGTGTCCCTTCGCACGGATACCCGGCGTCCGCGTCATGAGCCAGATTGCGCATGCCGCAAGGATCGCCACCCTTGACAGACTGATTAACCACTTCATGTTCATGGCGACCTACCCTCACTGGCTGTATCCAGGCGGCCAGTTGCGCCCTCTTCTTCCCGGAAAATAATCGGCAGGCAGTGGTTTGAGCTTGCCGGGATGGTCCGGGTCCGGAACTGAATACCTTCCGAGACCCCACTCCATTCCGTCCGCAAAGTAGAAGGCGTCCAGATAGACGTCCACCTTGGTTGCCGCGCTTCCAGGCAGGAAGTGTGCCAGGAGTGCCTCGATCTCCGGCATGTAGTCGCTCACATGAAGCACGATTGTCTGCTCAGGCCCCCAATCGAGCGGCGGTCTTTCGGGATGGTTGGGTCTGATGGGTTGACCCGTTCTTCCGTCATATGCATCAATGGCGGGCACTTGGCCAAACTCAAGTTGCGTCCCAAAGCCAGGTAGGGCGCTGCTGTAGTCTCCGGCATCCGGAAAATGGAAGCTGAACGTGCCGAACACGATGGTTTTGTTCGTCCGGTTGATCAGCGAAATTGTCATTTGCTGAAGCCAGTTATCGCCGGCTTCAAATGGGGTAAAGGGCTGTACAACGGCAGGGGGCTTGATAAACAGCCCGCATTCGATTGTCTTGCCGGCAACAGCGGCATTGGAAATCATCACGGCATCGGTAATCTGCGTTGCTTGTTGTACCTTGACCAGTCTCTCGCTGGTCTGCTGGGCATGGGTGGCTCCAACGAACCCGAGCGCCAGACAGACAATACGGGGAACCCAAGCTACGCGAAGCTGGTGTTTCGGCGGTAGCCGTCTAAAGCGCTCTGACAACATGGTTCCTCAATATCGCCACTGAGAACACGCAGCGATTTCAACACTGCGAAACAGCAGCTTCCATCGACCGGTGTCGCCCACGGATCGGAACCTCCACGAGGCGAGCGGAGCAATCCGGGATTTCCATTTTGGGTTTCCCAGACGGACTCAGTATGCGCCGACCGCCTCCTGTTGTCTACAATTTTCTCGACGCAAGTTTCTCGACGCAGAACGGCTACCACGCCGGCGGCGCTAAACCGTCCGCCGCAGCACCGCATACGCAGCCATCGGCAACCCCGCGGCCACCACGCACACCGGCCCATAACCATACGCATCCACGACCGCGCCGATCACCGGCGATATCAGCGCCTGCGCCGCGCCGTAGGACGCCACCAGCATGGAAACGGCAAACGCCGCGCGCGCCCCGCCGAAAATGTCCAGTGGAATCGTATACACGTTGACGCTCACCGCCGAAACGGCCAGGATGCTCAACGAAATTCCAGTCGCCGTCCAAGCCGCGCTGGGCAGCAGCGGGATCAGTGCGGCCGGCATGGCCAGTAGCGCGCCGGCCAAACATACGCGGCTCCGCGCCGCCACCACCGGCACGCCCGTCCGCATCCACTTGAGCGACAGCCAGCCGCCGCCGAATCCGCCCAGCGCGCCAATCAGAGGAGGGACCACCGCATACCAGTTCGCCTCGGCCAGCGGGAGACGATGCCGCTCCACCGTTGAGGGTGCTGGGGGAACCGCTCCCTAACGGTCTCGGCTCGGCTTTACGGGCGGTCAGATTCCACAGCGGAATCCAGATCAATCCCAGGCTGCCGGAAATCACGAAAGCTTGCCGCCAGCCATAACGCATCGCGATCCACGTAGCCACCGGCGGCGCCAGAATCAGTCCCAGGCTCACCCCCGCCTGGTTCCACGCGTTGCCCAAGGCGCGCTCCGCAGGCAGCAGGTAGCCATGGATTGCCTTGCCCGCCGCGGGAATGCCCGCCGCCTCCGACATGCCCAGCACGCCGCGGCACCCCAGCAATCCGCCCAGTCCGCGTGTGAACCCTGTCGCAATGCCGGCGCACGACCACACGCCCACCGCCATGCCGATCGCGCGATCCAGGCCGATGCGATCGATCAGCATGCCGGCGAACGGAGCGCACGCCGCGTAGGCGATCGAGAATACCGC
>JBEKPZ010000184.1:0-14754 GCA_049520215.1 Bryobacteraceae bacterium
CTGGAAGGCAAACTGGCGGTGCGCTCCGACGCCACCAAACACCAGGGCGACTTCCGCAAGATCCTGGAAGGCTTCAATTTGGCGCTGGATAACGTCATCAAGCCCTTGAACGTGTCCTCCGAGTACATGGACCGCATCTCCAAGGGCGATATTCCGCCCAAGATCACCGACGCTTACCAGGGCGACTTCAACGCAGTCAAGAACAACCTCAACGTCTGCATCGAAGCCATCGGGCGCCTGGTCTCCGACGGTGTGAGTCTGACCCAGGCCATGCTGGAAGGCAAACTGGCGGTGCGCTCCGACGCCACCAAACACCAGGGCGACTTCCGCAAGATCCTGGAAGGCTTCAACCTGGCGTTGGATAACGTCATCAAGCCCTTGAACATGTCCTCCGAATTCATGGACCGCATCTCCAAGGGCGAAATCCCGGCCAAGATCACCGACAGCTACAACGGCGACTTCAATGAAGTCAAGAACAACCTCAACGTGCTCCTCGACTGGCTGACCGGTCTGGTTACCTATATCACTAAGATCGCCAACGGCGACATGACGGCATCCATGGCCAAGGCTTCCGACAAGGACCAGATTCACGAGTGGCTGGTGCTGCTGAAGAATAACATCAACGCGCTGGCGGGCGACGCCGGCTTGCTGGTGAAGGCGGCTGTGGAGGGCCAACTGGCCACCCGCGTCGATGCCTCCAAGCACCTGGGCGCCTACCGCAAGATCATGGAAGGCGTGAACCAGACCCTCGACGCGGTGATCGGACCATTGAATGTGTCCGCCGAGTACGTGGACCGCATCTCAAAGGGCGACATGCCGCCCAAGATCACCGACAAATACAACGGCGACTTCAACGAAATCAAGAACAACCTGAACAACTGCGTCGACAACATCAACGCGCTGGTCAACGACGCCGGCCTGCTGGCCAAGGCTGCGCTGGAAGGCAAGCTGGCCGCCCGCGCCGACGCATCCAAGCACCAGGGCGATTACCGCAAGATCATGGAAGGCGTGAACCAGACCCTCGATGCGGTGATCGGTCCGCTGAACGTGGCCGCCGATTACGTCAACAAGATCAGCAGGGGCGCTATCCCGGCCAAGATCTCCGACCAGTACAACGGCGACTTCAACACCATCAAGAACAACCTCAACGCTCTGCTCGACTGGTTGACCTTCCTGGTTGCCTTTATCACCAAGCTGGCCAACGGCGATATGACCGCGGCCATGGATAAGGCATCCAACGACGACCAGATCCACGAGTGGCTGGTGCTGCTGAAGAACAACATCAACGGCTTGGCCGACGACGTCAACACGCTGGCCCAGGCGGCCTCCAACGGGAGGCTGGGTGTCCGCGCCGACGCCGCCAAGCATCGCGGGGAATACCGCAAGATCGTGGAGGGCTTCAACAAGACGCTCGACATCGTGGTCGAGCCGCTTAAGATCGCCGCCAACCAGGCTTCCGCGCTGGCTTCCTCCGCCGAGGAACTCACCGCGGTAAGCAATCAAATGGCCTCCAACGCCGAAGAAACCGCGGTACAGGCCAATGTGGTTTCCGCGGCCAGCGAAGAGGTTTCCAAGAATGTGACGGTGGTGTCCAGCGGCAGCGAGCAAATGCAGACTTCCATCCGCGAGATTTCCAAGAGCGCGAATGAATCCGCAAAGGTGGCCAAGGCCGCGGTAGGCGTGGCCGAAACCACCAACAGCACCATCGCCAAGCTGGGAGAATCCAGCGTGGAGATCGGCAAGGTCATCAAAGTCATCACCTCCATCGCGCAACAGACCAACCTGCTGGCCTTGAACGCCACCATCGAAGCCGCGCGCGCCGGCGAGGCCGGCAAGGGCTTCGCCGTGGTCGCCAACGAGGTCAAGGAACTCGCCAAAGAGACGGCCAAAGCCACCGAAGAGATCGGCCAGAAAATCGACGCCATCCAAAGCGACACCAAAGGCGCCGTGCAGGCCATCGGCGAGATCAGTGCGATCATCAACCAGATCAACGATATTTCCAACAACATCGCTTCCGCTGTGGAAGAACAGACCGTCACCACCAACGAGATCGGCCGCAATGTCGGGGAGGCTGCCAAAGGCACCAACGAAATCGCCAAGAACATCGGCGGGGTCGCCATCGCCGCGCAAAACACTACCCGCGGCGCGGCCGACATGCAGAAAGCGGCTCAGTCGCTCAGCGGGATGGCCGCTCAGCTTCAAGGCCTGGTCTCCAAGTTCACCTTCTGATTTGTAGTCCGCCCGGATGGTCGCGTCTCGGCAACGTTTGCCAGTTGCCGAGCCGTGACCGTCAGGGAGCGGTTTCGGTATTCGCCTTCGCCGTGTGGGGGCGAGGCCGCCATGCCCGTCAGTTCGCCGAGGCCGAGTTGAGAACTCGCGATGGCGCTGTTCCAGCGGGAACGCCTGACTCTTGGCCAGGCGGCGCTTCTCGCGGACATTCCACAGCTCGACTTTCAGCGTCTCCTTGCGAGCCGGCGGATTCCGCTTCACTACGGCGTTGAGGCCATGGAACAGGATTTACAGCGGGCGAAAAGGCAGCGTTTGATCGTCGTCTCCGATACGTCCCCGATCCTCAACCTTTTCCGCAGTCGGCAAGATCGACCTTCTGCACGATCTCTATGCGGATCTCGTGGTAGCCCAGGACCGGAACAGCGTTGCGGCACTTCGCGAACAACGAGCGGCCGAGCTTCTTCTTGTCGACGAGAAGCGTGGACGCCGGATCGCGATCGACCGCGGCCTGGAAGTAACCGGCCTTCTCGGGCACTTTGGTGGGGCAGACCATCGCACTTCGTGGTCTGCCCCCTTCAGGGAGCGCTGGCAGACCACATAAAACGATCGTCTGCCCCACCGAAACACTTACACGGTTCCCCCCCCAAGCCAGGCCTAAAGCCGCGCCCCCACTCGTCCGATATACAACCAGAGGATTTCAATGTCCCAGGCGATGGTCGTTGACGACTCGAAGGCGATGCGCATGATCCTGTCCCGAAACCTCGCGGAGATGGGTTACGACGTCTGCGCCGCCGCCGATGGCGCCGAAGCGCTGGCGCTTCTCCGCGAAGAGATCTCTCTCATCCTGGTGGACTGGAACATGCCCCGCATGAACGGCCTCGAACTGGTCGAGAGGCTGCGCGCCGACCCGCGCTACGCATCCCTGAAGGTGATGATGGTAACCACCGAAACGGAGGTGGACCAGATGCTGAAGGCCCTCGCGGCGGGAGCCAATGAATACGTGATGAAGCCGTTCACCAAGGAGATCCTGGCCGACAAGCTGCGCATGTTGGGGTTGATCCCATAGAGAATCGGAATGAACGCCACCATTTCCAGGAAAGCGATCCCGCCGGGCGCCCGCATTCGGGTGCTGGTGGTGGACGATTCGGTCGTCATCCGCCGCCTGGTGGCGCACGCGCTGTCGGAGGACCCCATCCTGGAAGTGGTCGGGGCGGCTTCCAACGGCGCTATCGCCCTGGAGCGTATCGCCCAGTTGAACCCCGATGTGATCACGTTGGACATCGAAATGCCCGAGATGGATGGGCTGACTGTCCTGCGCCGCATCCGCAACCAGGCAGGCCGGCCGCGGGTGGTCATGTTCAGCACGCTGACGGACCGCGGCGCCGCGTTGACCCTGGAATCCTTGGCGCTGGGAGCCGACGATTATGTGACCAAGGCGGCCAACGTGGGATCGCTGGACCGTTCCATGGCCAGCTTGCGCACGCAGTTGCTCCCCAAGATCAAGCAGTTCTTTCTCTTGACGGGCGCCTCTCCGGTGGCCGCGTCGCCCGCCACGCCGCCGAAGCCGCCCGGTATGGCGCCCGTCCCCTTTCGCAGGGAGTGCCAGCCGAGGGTATTGGCGATCGGCGTTTCCACCGGCGGCCCCACGGCGCTGGGAGCCATCATGCCTCAGTTTCCAGAAGACTTTCCGCTGCCCATCCTGATCGTGCAGCATATGCCGCCCTTGTTCACACGGTTCCTGGCCGAGCGTCTCCAAAGCGCCACGAAACTGAGAGTCGAGGAGGCCGCCAACGGCGCGAAGGTGGCGCCCGGCACCGTATTAATCGCCCCCGGGGACTACCACATGCGCGTCAGAAACCAGGGCGCGGAAACCGTCGTCCGCATGGACCAGTCGCCGCCTGAGAATTCCTGCCGCCCCTCGGTCGACGTGTTATTCCGTTCGGTCCGAGAGGTTTATGGCGGAGCGGCCATTTCCGCGGTCCTCACCGGCATGGGCCAGGATGGCATGCGCGGCGCGGCGGTGCTGAAAGCCGGCGGAGCGTACGTCATCGCCCAGGATGAAGCCACCAGCGTGGTTTGGGGCATGCCCGGCGCCGTGGCCGCGGCTGGCCTGGCGAACTGTGTGATTCCTTTGGACGCGGTGGTCCCCGAAGTCCTCAGGCAGATTGGAAGAGGATGATCTGATGCCGGCAGCCGAACTATGTCCCGAAAGCTACCGCTTCTTGCAGGACATGGTGTATCGCGAGTCCGGCATCGTGCTCGACGGGGATAAGCGTTACTTGCTGGAAGCCCGCCTCACACCCATCGTGCAGCAACTGCGCTTGGGCGATTTGAACGATCTCTGCGCCATGCTCGGCAGGCCCTTCGACCACGCGGTCCTGAAACGGCAAGTGGTGGAGGCCATGACCACCAATGAGACCTTCTTTTTCCGCGACTCGGCGCAGTACGATGCCCTGCGGTCGGTCGTGATTCCGAGCCTGATCGCGCAGCGTCAGGATACCCGCAAGATGAGCTTCTGGTCGGCGGCCTCCTCCTCCGGCCAGGAAGCCTACAGCCTGGCCATGATGCTGCTTGAGATGGGGCTGGGCGATTGGCGCATCAGAATTCAAGGCACCGATTTGTCCACCCAGATGGCCGAGCGGGCATCCAACGGCAGATATCTGCAGATCGAAGTCAACCGCGGTTTGCCCATCGCCTATCTCGTGAAGTACTTCACGCGCGTCGGCCTGGAATGGCAATTGAAGGACGAAGCGCGCCGCATGGTGGATTTCAGCACCTGCGATCTGCGCCAGAGCATGTCCGCCCGTGGGCCTTTCGACGTGGTCTTCTGCCGCAATGTTTTGATCTATTTCGACGTGGAATCCAAGCGCAAGATCTTGGACCAGCTTCACGGAACGCTCTTCCGGGGAGGTTACCTGTTGCTGGGCGGCAGCGAAACCACCTTGAACCTCACCGACCGTTTCGAACGCAAAGTATTCGGTCCAACCGTTTTCTACCAAGTTCCCTGAAAGGATCGAGATGCCGGTACCCTTCTCTCTAGACGTTTATCGCGACGACCTGGCGCGCGTCGTCCAGTCGGTTTTTGAGACCATGATCGATCTGCAGGTGGCCGTCTGCGAGACGCCCTGGACCCATTCGCACGATGCGGTTACCGCCGCCGTGCACTTCGCGGGAGATTGGCGGGGAGCGGCGCTGGTCGAGTGCGACGCGCGCCAGGCTTGCCAATTCGCCACTCGGCTCATGGGGATCCCGTTGCCCGCCGCCATCGACGACGATGTCCGCGACGCCATGGGGGAACTCGCCAACATGGTGGCCGGTAATCTGAAATCCGTGCTGCCGCGCGGTGTCGGCCTTTCCATGCCGTCGGTGGTGGAGGGCAGCGACTACACCCTGCGCGTGTGCGGGGCCAAGGCTGTCGAACGGATCGCGTTTTCGAGCCCCCTCGGCATTTTCCGCATCACTCTGGTCGAAATGTTACAGTCCGCTTGAGCGCGGTGCGTCCGCCCCGTTGTATACTCTCCAAATGCCCCACATCGACAAATATCCCGCTGGCGCGTTCGTCTGGATCGAACTCGGAACCACGGATCAAGCCGCCGCCAAGAGTTTCTATGCCTCGCTGTTTGGGTGGAATGCCAACGACATGCCCATGGGGCCAGGCGAATACTACACCATCTTCCGGCTGGAGGAGCGCGATACCGCGGCCGCCTATACCCTCAATCCCGAGCGTTCGGGCGGCGCGCCCCCGCACTGGATGCCTTACATTTCCGTCGCCAGCGCCGACGACGCCGCGGCCCGCGCCGCGCAAGTGGGAGGGAAAGTGCTCTCCCCGCCCTTCGACGTCTACAATGCGGGACGCATGGCCGTCGTCCAGGACCCCACCGGCGCGACGTTCTGCTTGTGGCAGCCAGGGGCCAATCAAGGCATCGGCATCGCCGGCGTGGATGGCACGCTCTGCTGGGCGGACCTGATGACCACCGATGCCCCCCGCGCCCGCCAATTCTATGCCGACCTGTTCGGCTGGGAAATCGCGCCGGGTCAAAACGACCCATCCGGATATCTGCACATCAAGAACGGGGAAACGTTTATCGGCGGCGTTCCGCCGGTAGGTCCGCAACCCGGCGTTCCGCCGCACTGGCTGCTCTATTTTCTGGCATCCGATTGCGATGGCGCGGCCGCCAAGGCCAAATCTTTGGGGGCCAATATCCACTACGGGCCAACCACCATAGAGGGCGTGGGCCGCTGGGCTGTAGTCGCCGACCCGCAGGGCGCGGTGTTCGCCATCTTCCAGCCGCTACCGCATTAGTTGTAGTCCAAGCCGCAAAGCGCCTTGGCGAGAAACGCTAGAACGAAAACCGCATCTGCAGCTCAATCCGCCGGTTGGCCGTGGCCGACCCGAAAAAGCCCCCGGCCAGCGCGTTGGAATGGCCGAACAGCGGTGAAAGCGGCGAAGACAGGATGCCGATCGGCGGCGCCAGGTTCACGTCGTTTAATAGATTGCGCGCCGAAAGCCCGATGGTGAGGTTGTAGCGCTGATTCGTCACGGGATCGCCGAACCCGCCGCGCGGGCCGCCTCCACCGCCGCCGCGCGGACCACCCGGACCGCCGCCGCGCGGGCCGCCCACCGCCAGTCCGCCACCTCCCGGCATACCGCCGCCGGCGGCTGCCGCCGCGCTGCTCCCCCGCTCCCCGCCGAACCCGAACGTGCGGCTCAGCCGCAGGTTCACGCTGAACTGCCCCGGCCCATTGCCATAGTTGCGCGGAATAATGGTTTCGCCGGGTTGCGGCACCAGGTCGAATAGTCCGTACTTGGTCTGCACCGGGTCCGCCGCGTTGGGGCCGGCAAACGCGGGCCGGTCGTTGAAAATCGAGTCGCCATTCAGATCCTGGCTGAGAACGATGTTAAACGGCATCCCGGACTGGGCGATGATGAACGGGCTGAACCGCAAACCCAGCGGCGCCACTACGCTTCCGCCAATGAAAACGCGGCTCCGCACATCGAATCCGGCGCGGCCCCAGTCAGGCTGTTCGTTGTACTGATTGGAGGGGAATGTCCCGGACCCATCCGTGTTGCTTTCGGCTTTACCCAAAGCATAGTAGCCGAACAGGTTCATCTTGGCGTTGATGCGCGCGTTGATGTTGGTGATCAACTGGTTCTGCGTGAACAGCCCGCTCGATTCGTACACGTAGATGTTGCCCGCCTGTTCTCCGTACGGATACACCGGGCTTCCCATCTCGTACGTGCCCGGCAGCGGTGCGTTGATATTGCGCGACCGCAGCACGTCCACGCCCCGCGAATGGGTATACGTAACTGCCAGCGTGACGTTCTTGGGCAGTTGGCGCTCCACCCCAATGGCACCCTGCATGGTGTAAGGCGCGTGCAGGTGCGCATCGATCTCGCGGATGGCCGCGGCGTTCAGGGTGGGTTGGAAATTCGGCGGCACTCCGTTGGGATTGAACGCCGGATCCGTGACCAGGTACTGCTGTTGCAAGCCGTCCATCCCTTGTTGTACGGCCTGCATCACCAGGCTTTCGCTGAAGCGATCGTAAAAAATGCCGAATCCGCCGCGGATCACGGTCTTGGGCTGGCCCGATTTGCCGCCCCCGATGCCCCAGGCAAACCCGACGCGCGGAGCGATGTCGGCACGGTCGCCGATATTGTCCTGTGTCTCGAAACGCAAGCCCAGGCTGAGCGTGAAGTTGGGCAGCACCCGCCAATCGTCCGTTACGAAGAGGCCGGCGTCGTATTGCTTCACCGTGGCCAGCGGAACGCCCTGCGTGATGGAGAATTGGCTCGGTTGGTTCAAATTGTACGCCTCCAGGGACTGAAACGTATAGGTGCCGTTGTAATTTCCCGTCGAGAGGTCGACCAGCCGCACGTCCCGCAAACGTCCTCCAAACTTCAGGAAGTGCTTGCCATGGGCTATGGAAGTGAAGTTCTGCAGTTCGTAATGATCCTCGTTGGAATATGACTGTCCCGTTCCGAATGGCGTGCCACCGCCGGTGAAAGCGCCCAGCACCGAAATGGTGGGTGCGTCGTTGCAGGAAATATTGGACAGCAATCCGCAAGTGGACAGGTTGTTTCCGACTTGCTGGGACGGGTCGTGTATGTACTGGAACCGCGTCTCGTTGATCACGCTATTGCTGACCATGATCGTGTCCGTCAGGCTGGCGCTCTGCTCGCCGTTGTGCACGTTGTATTCGCGGGTGGGAAGTGTGAACACGCCGATACCCTGGTTGTCGAGCGTCGCGTGCTCATAACGGTAGCGCGCCACCAGCGTGTTCTTGCTATTCAACTGATAGTCGATGCGCGGACTCACCGTCGTGCGAACCTGTGGCGCCACCACCGCCAGGCTGAGCGGCGATCCATCGGGATTCAGCGCGCTGATCACCGACGTCTCCTGCTGATTGCGCTGCTCCGCGTCGATGAAGAACGAAGCCTTCTTGCCCAGCGGGCCGCTCAGGTTTCCGGAAAACGTACGCGTCTGATAGGGCGGCTTGTCCGGCGCGAAAGGATTTCGCGAGTTGAACAACGAGTCGCCGAAGTTGAAAAACACTTGCCCCCTGAACTTGTCCGTGCCCGGCTTGGTGAACACCTCGATACGCCCGAACCCCAGCTTGTCGTACTCGGCGGAAAACGGGTTCTGGTTGATGCGGATCTCGCGGATGGATTCCTTGGGAGGAAGCTGCCCCCCGGTGAAACCGTCGATGTAAATCTGTCCGCCGTTGGGTCCCGCCGCCGGACCTGCCAGCGCTTCCAGATCGTTCTGCAAATCGTCGGGATCGTCCGACAGCGAATCCAGGTCGGTTCCCTTCAGCACCAGCGCGCCGACGTTGGATGAAGGATCCACATCCACATGCACCGTATCGGAAACCGTGACCTCCTGCTTTTCCGCGACCACGGTCATCGCGATGTCGAGCCTCGCTGCGCCTCCCCCGGTGAGATCCACGCCGGTCTTTTCGAACAGGGCGAAGCCCTGCGCGGTAGCCCGCACCGTGTATGTGCCCGGCAGCAGTCCGTCCACGGTATAGCCGCCTTGCGCGTCGGTTTGGACCACCTTCACGGAGCCTTGCGCGCCGGTTACGGTGACGGCCGCGGCCGGGATCGACGCCCCGGAAGGATCGGTCACCTGGCCCGTCAGCTTGACAGGCGAAGGCGCGGCCGCCATCGCGGCAAAAAGAAAGATCGAAGCAATCATTGCATACCGCCCATATTCATATCCATATTCCAGGTGCCCAGCATCATGGCGCGCTGGCTGCCCGCCGGCGCCGCCGAAAGAATCGGCTCCACGCCTGCAATTAAGGTGATGGCGGTCACATGGCCGGGATCGACACCCTCCGTGCTCGACACGATGATCGCGTCGCCTGGCTTCAGGTCTGCCAGCTTGATCGCCGGCAGTCGCTCCAGCATTTGCTGCATGTCGCCGCCGCGGCCGCCCCGCATGCCGCCAGGGCCGCCCGGTCCACCAGCCCCGCCTGCCGGCCCGCCCGCCGGAGCACTAGGGGCACCCTGCGCCCCCTGCGCTCGCTGCGCCCCGCCTGCGCCAGCCGCGCCGCCCCCGCCGCCGGATGTCCGCATGGCGATCATCCTCGCCACCATCTCCGGCAGCTTGCGCATCGTCGAGTCCGCATTCACATGCACCAGCAGCGGCTTCTTGGTGGACAGATCCATCACCTTCATGGTGTTGGCCGCCGGGTCGATGGTGGTCACCGTCGCCGCCACGTTGCGGAACGATCCGGAAACCAGTTCCTCGGCCGCGTAGTGCGTCCCGTCGTCGCTCTTGGCGCCCAAGGCGCGCACCTGGTCGCCCACTTTGATCTCCGCCACCATCGCCGGTTTGGCGTCGGCGAACTTCACCGAATCCGGAGCGTACCGGCGGACGCCCGTCGTTTCGCTGGCCACGATAATAAGCGGCTTCATCCCTTCCGCGGTGCGCGTGTTGATAGTCACTTCGCCCGCCTTGGCATCCACCGCGGTAACCAGGCCGCCTACGCCGCGCTTCTGCCATTCGGCTTGGTCGGCCTGCTGCTTCTTGGCGATGTCCGCCTTGGTCATGATCACCAGCGTGGTGGCCGCCAAGGATGTCTTATCGTCGGAAAGCTCGCCGCGCGCCAGCACCCGGTCGCCCGGACCGATGTCGCTGGCCGTGATCGGCGTGGCATTAGCCATGCTCTTCTCGCCTGGAGGAAGCCGCAAGAACTTCGCCCCGGCGCGCGGAACGACCGTTACCGTCTTGCCATCGTCGGTGTGCAGGGTGATCTGGCCATTGGCCCCATCGATCGCCTGTACGGCCCCAACCAGGTTCGTACGGGCGGGCTGCTGCGCCGTGGCGATCCCTATGGCAAGGCACACCACCGCCGCACAGCGTAAGTCACTGATTTTCATTACGGAAAGACTCCAATTTGTAACGACGTCGGCGAGGCCCCCAAGGTTATGCGTTGGCCGGAAAAATGCTGTCCGCAGCCCTTAGCTTCGCGGAAGATTGGAAGTTGCGGCTTGGTATATACTAGCGGAAGTTGGGTACCCGAATCGGGGATTCCGAAATAATCCAGCTACGCGATTCGTTCGAAGGAGGGAAATGGCCACTTTCTCGGTTACGCCGCTGAGCAGCCAAATACGCGTGGGCACAGAGTTTAAATCAGCCTATCAATGGGCTGCCAAGCTTGCACCCGCCGCCAAACCCGAAAATAGAGCAACTGGAACTCCAGCGGTAAAAGACAGGTTGATTGAGTACAAGAACGCGATGCTCTGGCTGGAGGGCGAGGACTTCGCCTCGGTGGAAGACTTTCTGGCAAAAGTAGAGAGAATCATCGAGTTTCAGACTGCGGAGCACCACCAGCCGGTGGCAACCAACCCTGCCCCAACTCAACCCGTCGAGAGCACGGACGAATCCGATGCGGGCGGAGCCGTGTGGCAGAGCGCCAAAACTACCAAGGTCAGGAAGCCGAAAGCTCAGTTCGTTCCTTGGACCACGGACCAACTGGCGAAGGCAATTGTCGATCGCTGTGTCGATGAACTGGCGCGTGTCTGCAAGTTCGCCGGTCCGTCTCTCGACATCTCAGCGGTTTATTCCCGGTTTTCGTCTAAAGACTTCGACCCCAGGAGGCTGCTTGGCGCTGTCAGGGCCGAGGCCCAAAAACTGCCCCAACCTGGGCGATTCCGGTACTGGGCCGACGGAGGCCCGGGCAAGGGAAAGAACTTCAACTTCAAACTCCAGAAAACCGACGATTCGAAGCCAAATGGCTGGTCGGCTATAGGGCAGATTCACGTCCTTTGGCAATAGAGGTGAGCGACTTTGGGCATCGTCGGACTGCCGGTCACAAGCCGGCTCAAAAATCCTATTGCCCCTTTTGTCAGTAACCTACGGCCTATTTCCCGGCCGCCAACCACCGGCCGCCAACCGTCCGAATGCTAACCTTGTAATCGGAAGAGCGAATCGATTCGCCTCCGGTTCCCGGCCCCGGTAGCCACAGCCAGCCCGTCAGTGCACGCGCGGCAGGCGCCGTCGGCCGAACGTGTAGCAACCACCCAAATGCCCGATATGCCCAAGCCGCGTCGCCTGAGCGTACGTTATTTATTATCTATACGATGGGCTTTGTTTGTCACAACCAGGCACCCGCGCTGCCAGCCGGGGCGCGCGCATGCAACACCTCTCAGACCCGGCCAGCATCCGGCCAATCTCGGAAGGAAATCGTAGAAGTCGATGATGTACATAACTCCGCAACAACAACAGGAATCCCAGAGGGACGTTCACCCCTCCCATCGGCAGCACCACGTCACGCCGATTACCCAGCACTTACACGTGATTACCGTCGTGACTAACCCCATGCGGTACTACGCGCGCTACAAACTCTATCAAACCTTTTCCAAAATGGTGGAGGAGGCTGGCGGCATCCTCTATACCGTGGAACTGGCCCTCCGCGACCGCCATTTCGAGGTCACCGATCACGCCAATCCCCGCCACATTCAACTGCGATCGCCGGAAATCCTTTGGCACAAAGAGAACCTCATCAACGTGGGTATCTCCCGGCTCCCAGCCGATGCAGAGTACGTGGCCTGGATCGACGCCGACGTTCAGTTTGCCCGTCCCGACTGGGTTCAGGAAACCTTGCACCAGTTGCAGATCTATAAAGTAGTGCAAATGTGGACCCACAGTGTCGACTACGGCCCGGAGCACCAGCCCATCTCACAATGCGGCAGTCTGTTCGCCTCGTACCTCAAAGACCGGCGCGTCTTACAACCCATCATCCGCAATCCCAGCGCCCAGAATGCCAACGGCGCCAATCCCGGGTCATACCCATTCAAGGGATTGATGCACACCGGATACGCGTGGGCGGCACGCCGATCGGCCATCAGTGACCTGGGGGGCCTCGGCGACATCGGGATTCTCGGCTCCGGTGACCGTCACATGGCCTATGCCTTGCTCGGTCAGGTTGACAAGTCGTTTCCCGTTGGCATTAGCAAGTCCTACGTCAACTACTGGAACCGCTGGCAGGACCGGGCTGAGACATATATCCAGCGAAAAGTGGGAGTGGTCTCGGGAACCGTCAATCACTATTGGCACGGCTCCAAGCAGCACCGCCGCTACCAGGACCGCTGGAAGATCCTGGTGGGAGACGGATACGACCCGGAGCTGGATATTAAGTACGACTTTCAAGGGGTCTTGCAACTTACCGGCCGCAACATCAGACTGCGCGACGACCTGATCCAATACTTCAATGTGCGCAACGAGGACTCCATAGACCTGTAGCTGCTATCATGAAATCGCATGCCCCACTCTCTCCCCACGGTGGTCATCGTGGGCCGCCCCAATGTCGGAAAATCGACCCTCTTTAACCGCATTACAGGGCAGCGCCGCGCCATCGTGGGCGACGAGCCCGGTATCACCCGCGACCGTCTGCACGGCCTCACCGACTACCGTGGGCGCCGCTTCGAGTTGATCGATACCGGCGGCATCGTGATGGACGATTCCGAGTACATTCCCAGCCAGATCCTGAAGCAGGCGCGCCACGCTCTCAAAGGCGCCGCCCACATCATCCTCCTGGTGGACGGCCGCGCCGAAATCACCGCGCCCGACCGCGATCTCGCGCGCATGCTGCTGCGCCTCGGCCAGCCCATCTCGCTGGCCGTGAACAAAGCGGATACCGGGGCGCGCGAAGACCTGGCGCACGATTTCTATTCGCTCGGCATCCGCGACATCTTTCCCGTGTCCGCCGAACACGGCATCGGCGTGGATGCCCTCGTCGATCATGTGACCGCCGGCTTCGCGGTGCCTTCCGAGACCGCGCCCGCCGAAGAGCCGCTCGAATCCGTTAAGGTGGCCATCATCGGCCGTCCCAACGTCGGCAAATCGACGCTGCTTAACGCGCTCACCGGCGAAGACCGGGCTATTGTCTCGCCCATCGCCGGCACCACCCGCGACTCCATCGACGAAACCATAACGCGCGATGGCTCGAGCTACACCTTTGTAGACACTGCCGGCATCCGCCGCAAGGGCAAGACCAAGCTCATGGCGGAGAAATTGAGCGTAGTCATGGCGCGCCGCAATATCCGCATGGCTGACGTGGTGCTGGTGCTGATGGATGCGTCGGAAGGCGTGCTGGGCCTGGACGCCACCATCGCCGGCTACGCGCACGAGGGCGGCTGCGGCGTCATCCTCTGCGTCAACAAGTGGGACCTGATCGCGGACAAAAAGAAGAGCGACTTCGAGCAGGATGTGCGCGATCACTTGAAGTTTCTCGAATATGCCCCGGCGGTCTTCCTCTCGGCCAAGACCGGCGCAGGCGTGAACCAGATCTTCAAACTGATTCGCGAGGTCTACAAATCCGCAACCAAGCGCGTCACCACCGGTGAACTCAACCGCTTCGTGGAGCGTCTGCGTTTCGAAGAGCGCAAGATTTACTACATCACGCAAGCCTCCGTGCGCCCGCCCACTTTCGTTCTGTTCACCAACCGCTCCGCCCCGCTGCACTTCTCCGACGAACGCTATCTGGTCAATCAGATCCGTAAGGAGTTCGGCTTTCGGGGCACACCCATCGTGCTGAAGACCAAAGGCAAAAAGGAGCACTGACCACGGACGCGAAGAAGCAGGAGCGGCGGCGCAGAGAGCTGAAGCTTCGCGATGCCGAGGCGCGCCAGAATGAGAGCCGGATACAGGCGGACTACCTGCACGACGACGCGCTGGCGGCTTTCCAAAACGGTGATATTCCGGCTGCCGCCCGCCTGCTGAAGAAGGCCATCGTCTTGTGCCCCGAGCATGTCCCCGCCTTGGCCCTCCTGGGCCGCATCTATGTCGAGGCCGGACAGTTCGCCGTTGCACTCCCACATCTCAGGCTGCTTTGCAGGTTGCGGCCGGAGCAGCCCGGCGCATGGTACAACTGCGGCATCGCACACGAGCAGTTGGGCCGGCTTCCGGAAGCGCTGGCGGACTTCCGTAAGTTCCTGGAGGTTACCGAAGACGCCAAACCGAGATGGAAAGCTTTGCGACAATACGCAGAGCTCTTGCTGCAGTCGCCGAAAGCGGGCGC
>JBEKPZ010000185.1:0-24283 GCA_049520215.1 Bryobacteraceae bacterium
AACGTCATGGACCCGGTGTACCGGCAGTTGGACGGGTTGGCGAATGTGTTTCTGGTCGAACCTCTGGACTACGTTCCCTTCGTGGATCTGATGCGGCGCGCGTACTTGCTGATCACCGATTCGGGCGGCATCCAAGAAGAAGGGCCCTCGCTCGGAAAGCCCATTTTGGTGATGCGGGAAAAGACTGAGCGGCCCGAAGCGGTGGCCGCCGGCACGGTGAAACTGGTGGGCACCGACTCGGACCGGATCGTACACGAAGCCGAGCGGCTGCTGGATGACGAAGCGGAATACGGCCGCATGGCGCGCATCCACAATCCATACGGCGATGGGCACGCCAGCGACCGCATAAGGCAAGCGATCGATGCCTACTTCGGCTAAAGGCCCAGTTTAGTGGCCGCGTTGTCGCGAAACAGGGAACCCTCGCGGATGTATTTCCTTACGCTGGCCAGCGACCGGTGGCCAGTCTGCTTCATGATGGCCAACTCGCTGGCGCCGTTCATGGCGGCCTGAGTGGCCAAGCCCGCGCGCAGGCTGTGACCGGCGTACTCGGCTGTCTTGAGACCGGCCCTGCCGGCAGCGCGTTTCACCAGGTAGGCAACCGAATCCGCGTGCAACGCCTGCTCGCTGACCAAACCGTATTGGTCGATGGCGCGAAACAGGGGCCCAGCCGTAATGCCCGCCTGTTCCAGCCAGGCGCGGAGCGCGCGCACCGGACAAGTTCGCGGATCGGAACCATACGGCAAGGCCACCGGTCTCCCCTGCCCTTCCTGGTCGGTCTTCGATTTGCCGAGCCGCACGATGAGACCATCCGGCGTCGTTTCCAGATCCTCGACGCGTAGCGCGGCCAACTCCGATCTTCGAAAGCCGCCCGCAAAGCCGGCCAGCAGCAATGCGTGATCGCGCACCCCTTGGAGACCCTGCGGCAGTTCCGCAATGATGCGCTGGAGATCGGGCGTCAGCAGCGGCTTCTTCCCCTTTTGGGCGGTTCCCTTCTTGCGCTTGATTCCTTTCCAGACTTCACTCACGATGGCGTTCTGCATCGTCGCGGGCGAAGATTGGCCAGCCGCCTGATGCGCCCGATTGATGGTCGTCAGGCGCCGCGCAAGACTGGAGGTCTTGAGCGTCGCCGCACGGTCGGTTACGTACAGGGCTACCGTTTGGGGCAAGGCGGGCATGGACGCCAACTGATGGGCTTCGCACCAGCTACAAAAGTCCCGCCAGTCGGCCTGGTAAGCCCGCAGAGTATTGCTGGCTTTGGCGGCGGCCGCGAATTCCTGAGCCTGCTGGCCGAGCGAGGCCAGTCCGCTCCTATCGGATAAAACCTGGACTGCGGTGACCAATGCGAAATCTTAACACACTTCTGATAACGTTCTCTTATCAGAAGTTAAAACAGTCTACATTTTTCGCGCATGCGCACAATCGCCGCCATGATGTTAACTTGGTACGGTGCCCGATAAGCCCACGTGGTATGGGCGGTTAGACGAAGTCATCGCAGAGCTGGGCAGTCTCCCTTGGCCTTGGGTCGATCGGGAGACGCTCCAGTCTCTCCTGCAGGTTGGTCCGAGACGAGCCCAGCAAATATTGCGGCCCTGCGTGACCCGCCAGGTTGGGGCCAACGGCGTGGCCGACCGGGAGGAGTTGATAGTGCATTTGAAGCGCCTGGCGGCTGGCGACGAAGCGCACTATGAACGCCGGCGGCGGCAAAAGCTCGCCATGGTCTTGGACGGGCTGCGGCAGGCGGCGCTGACTCAGCCGAAGGTACTGGTGGAAGCGCCCACCACCGTACTCAACCAGGAACTCGCCAATCTTCCGGAGGGCGTTTCGATATCGCCAGGCGCCATCTCGATAACCTTTTCCTCACCAAATGAAGCGCTACAGAGACTTCTCGCTCTGGCCATGGCGATTGGAAATGGTTTCAGTGAATTCGAACGGATGGCCGGGAGATGATCGACCCGTGCGGTCGTTTCGACTACAGGGGTCATATAGGCCGCCGCCTGCGCCACCAAGCGAAACCGGCCAGGCAGACGATCCCCGCTCCGGAGATCGCCGCTCCGGTTGCAAACGAAGCAGGTTCATAAGCGAACCGCACCAAGTGCCTGCCCGGCTGGAGCAGGACGCCACGAAACAGGTAATTCGCCGTGATCCAATGCGACCGCCGTCCATCGACGTACACCTTCCAGCCGGGATAGTCGCTGTCGTTGAGCACCAACAGCGTGGGCCGCTCCACGGCCGCATCGATCGTCACTTCCTGCGAGGCATAGGACAGAATTCCGGCGGCGCGCACCCGCTCGGGGGGCACGCCGTTGAGGCTCCGAATCGCGGCCAGATCCGCAGAGTTCAGACCGGTTGACGAAACTACAGCCGTCTGAAATATGTCAAGGGACGGGTCTGCGAGTCTGACCAGCGCCGCCGCGTCATCCCGCGCAACTTCCACGCCGGAAAACAGGGCCGCCCGCGGCAGATAGTCCGGAGACTCGTAGATCTTGATTTCGTGGTCGTACACTTGCCGGAACACTGGCGGCGCGGTAACGTCGCCGTTGAAATGAGGGTCGCCCCAACCCGCCCAAGCCGCACAAGTGTTCCCTTCCGGTTCTCCTGTCGTGGTGAACAGCAACTCCACATTTTGCCCCATGTACTCGTTCAGATCGACCGACCCCGGAATCCAGCGGCGCTCCGCCAGATTGTGCTTGGGATCGATATAACGGTCGTACAACAGTCGAATGCGTCCGGCGCTGTCGCGGATTTCCAAGCGGAACCGCACGCCGGCGCCGCATAGCGGCATGGATCCGTCATAAACCGCCGGTTGCATGGCCAGGCTGAAAGAGAATTCGCGGCTGGCTGGGGTGATGGTAGTTCTGAACGGCAGACGCTCGTAGACCGGATGCTCATACAGAACCGGCTTGGTCTCTCCCGAAATAGTGAATGTCCGGATTTCGACCAGGTTTTCCCGTCCCGGCGAGAGCCGGCCCACATTCTGCCGGATAACTTCCTGGGCCAGCCCAGGCTGCATGCCATACGGCGCGAGCGTCAGAAGAAATCTCACCGAAGAGAGTTGCAGCAGCCGTCTCTTGAGGGGGCTGTCGAGCGGGAGCCAGCGGAGGCCGGTAAAACGGTTGACGAGGTCCCCACGCTTCGCCGGCGGCAACTCCTCCCGCAAGAAGAGCCGGATAAAATCAAAGTACTTGTGGTAATACATGGCATCCAGGCCGCGAATATCGCCGAGCTGAAAACTGCCTGCCCAGTCCGGGTGCAGGATTCCCTCTCGTCCGAATATGCGCTCGTGGCCTCGGATGCCGGCTTTCAGATAGTCGATGTAGGGGGCTCCGCGGTACGGGTTCGCGTCAACGCTGGTCGAACGCGTCAGGACATAGTAAACCGGATAAATGTAGTTGCCGGCCATCTCCGCGGCCAGCAGCATTACCAGGGTGGCAGGCAGCCATTTTGCAGTAGCGGGTCGAGCCGGTCCGAGGAGAAGAACCGCGGCCGCGAACAACACGGCGACGCTCCCCCCGAGGCTCAGATAAAACTCATGGGGTTGCGCCTTCGCCGCCAGCACCGCAGGCAGGGAAAATGCCAGAGCCGCGGCTAACACCCCAAAGACGAGCAGGAGCGATACAACAAGACGACGACGGCTCGCCGTGCCTGTCAAAATTTGATGCATGCCGCATGCGCAGAGCACGGCGACCGCGAAGGCCAGCAGCGCTTCGTCGTACTTTACAAACCAAATAAGCTGGCAAAACGGCAGACGTCCGATCGAATTGATTACGGGCGCGCCGTACCGCTTCAAAACGATAGCCAAAGCGGATGCCAGGAAGAATAGCGTGAGGCGCCGCTCGCCATGGAAGCGGGTTTCTGTCCTGCGGATCAGACCACCCACCGCCACGACCGCAAACAGGACCTGCACCACTCCCATGAAACCCCGCAGGCTGTCGTATCCGCCGAGGCCGGGACCGATGGACGCCCAGGCAGGTCCGAAGAGCGTGGGAATGATGTAGGTGAACAGCGAGAGGCCCAACCCGTCGTGCTGCAGGCCGGTGATGAATCCCTGCACGTTTGCGGGTTGATGCGAATCAAACGAAAGCCGCATGTATTCGAAGAATGGCACCAGGAGAAAGGCCGCCAGCACCAGCCCTAATCCCTGAGTGAAGAGAAAGTACTTCAGTTGAGTAACGCGCGCGGAGGTGGGACCCCACCCGAGCCGGAAGAGGAAATAGGCGCAGCCGAATGCCAGAACCAGAAACGCGCTTTCCGGCATGCCCCCCACAATGCACAGGAACGTGACTGCGATCGACAGCATTACGTTACCGGTGCTTTGCTTTCTAAGCAGGCGCTCCGTGGCCAGAAACACGGCGGGGACCAGCATGTCCACGCTCAGGTGCGGCATGTTGAAAAAGAGGATATAGTAGCCCGACAGCATGCAGGCAATCCCGCCGGCGATGGAGGGGACGAAGGGCAGGAAAAGCCGCAAGTAAAGGTACGTACAGAGGCCCATAAGAAGAAAGCGGGCCAGGATGAAGAAATTGAACGTGCGTGGTCCGGGATCGAGGGCAAACAGGACAAAGAGCGGGTGGAACGGCTGCGACTGCATGTTCGCTGCCAGCGGCGCGCCATACGATAGATAAGGATTCCAAAGGGGCAAACGTCTTTCGTGGAAATACTGATGGTGGACCAACGCGGCATCCGGCTCCAGCAGCCAGCCCGAGGCGCCCATATCGTTACCCCGAGAGAGGCTCAGTCCCTGGCTGCCATTGCCGTATGCGCCATTGGGCATCACGCTGGGTACGTCGCGAGATGCGCCGAGCAACGTCTGATTTCCCCAGATGAACGGAAAGAAGCAGAGATGCAACGCCAGGATGAGTAAGAGTACGGCGGAGAGAGTCTGGCGCTTGCCCAGCCAGGCGACTATCTCCATGCAGCCGGCTCCACCAAATCCTGCAGTTCCAACCCGGCATCCTCCATGGTGCGCCGGAGATGGGGGCTGTAGAAGGGATCGCCGCGCTCCAGCCAGGCGGCCCAGCGCTGCTCGAACAGATAGCGTTCTTCCAGGCGCACGCCCGCTTGGCGCGATTGGCATTCATAGTGGCGCAACACGGCCGCCGGTTCCACAATCACTTCATAGCCGGCTTGGCGCGCGCGCAGGCACAAGTCGACGTCGTTATAGTTTGCCGGGAACGATGCATCGAAGCCGCCCAACTCCTCGAACACGCTCTTGCGGATGGCCAGACAGGCGCCCGTAACGGCGCTGACGTTGCGCGTGAAGGGCAGCCAGTTCCAATACGGGGAGCCGAAGGTGTTGCGATGCAAATGCCCGGCGCCTTCCATGATGCCGATGACGATGCCGGCGTGCTGGATGGCGCCCGAGGGGTATATGAGCTTTGCGCCGACGGCCCCTACCTCACGGCGGTTGGCGTGCGCCAGCAGGGCGGTGAGCCATTCGGAGTCGAGCGGCTCGACATCGTCATTCATAAAGACCAGCACTTCGCCGGTAGCATGCCTGGCGCCCAGGTTGTTCATGGCCGCAAAGTTGAAGGGCCCCGTATATCGCACCCTCACGCAGGTGCACGCTTCCAACAGCCGGTCCATGGCCGCGATGCCGCCTGTGCGGTGCTGCACAACGACGATCTCCCGGTGGGGGTGAGAGGTATGCTTTTCGACCGCCTCCAGGCAACGCTGCAACAGTTTCGCGTTCCGCGAACAAACGATCAGGCTGGCACGCAGGCTGGCTGGGACGGACCATCGGACGCGATAGGTATTGGGGAAGGCCCCCACCGTTACCACTGCCTGCGGGTCCCGCAGCGCAACCGTTTCCGAAAGGGCCCGCAGCCCGGCGGCTTGGGTATAGGGTTTGGCCGCGGCGTGGAGAGCCGTCGAATCCGGGTGCTGCCGCCAGTGATAAAGCACGCGGGGAATGTGCCGGATGGACGTCGACCGCATAGCCAGGCGCAGGGCCAGATCGTAATCCTGGCTGCCGTCATATCCGGCGCGGAACCAGCCCAGTTCCCTCAGCATGGCGGTGCGGAGCACCAGCAGATGGCCCAAGTACATGCCGCACCGCAGCAGGTCCGGAGAAAAGGTGGGCTTGAAAATCGGCTGCACCCGGCGGTCGTGGCCGTCCAGGTAATCCTCGTCGCTGTACAACAGGTCGGGTTGCGCATCCTGGACGGCTTCGGCCACACAGCCGAGCGCGTGCGGCGCCAGTACATCATCCTGATCCAGGAAAGCGGCGTATTCCCCGCTGGCCAATTCGCCCGCGCGGCTTAAAGCGCCTGCAATGCCCAGGTGCTCGCTCGAGCGCGCAAAACGGATACGTGGTTCCGTTGCGCTCAGGGCGGCAAAATAGGCGGCCACCCAATCCTGTGCGGAGGCATCGTCGCACACACAAAGCTGCCAGCAGCCGTAGGTCTGGCCGAGGACGGAGGCCACTGCCGCTTCCAGCCAATCGCGCCGGGGATTGTGCACCGGTAATATCAGGCTGATAAGCGGTTGCCGGGGGAGCCGGCGCTGACCTGGCGCCGGTTCGCTCTCTACCCAAAGCCGGTAACGATCCGCTGTAAAGTGAGGATGCACCAACTTCAGATAGAGCGGATGCAAAGGAGAATGCAGGAGCAATTGGCCCAGGCGCCCCTTCCAGTCCCCCAAGAACCGGCCGGGCCACTGCAGAGCCCGCAGGAACCGGCTATTCTCAATGTCGAGCAGCCGGCGCTCTAACTCGGCGTAATGCCGTACCGCCTGCTTCTGGCCGGCCTCGATGTGCGAAAGGGCCTCTTCCAGAAACCCAGTGAGCGCCGCCAGTTCCTGCCGTGACGGCGGGGAGTCCGTACGGCGCAGCAACTCCTGCAGTTCCGCGATCGCCCGGCGTAGTTGTACCGTGTTTCCGGCCAGGTTTCCTCGCATTAGGCACGTGCGGGCTGCCGCCCCGCATATGCTTCCAAAACGCCGGCTACCGGACCACTCAGGATCAATTCGCCATGGTCGAGCCAGACGGCGCGGTCGCATAGCTGCTGGATCATGCTGGTGTGCGACACGAACAGCAGCGTCTTCCCAGCATTTCTGAATTCGCGTATCTTGTCAATGCATTTGGCTTGAAATGCCGCGTCGCCCACCGCCAGGACCTCGTCGATCAGCAGAATCTCAGGATCCCTCATGATCGCCACGGAAAATGCCAGCCGCATGGTCATGCCCGTGGAATAGGTCCGCAAAGGCTCATCGATGAATTCGCGGATCCCCGAGAATTCCACGATGTGTTCGAACGCCGCGGCGGTCTGCTTGCGCGACAGCCCTAGTAAGGCGGCATTTAACCGGACATTCTCCCGCCCCGTGAGGCTGGGATGAAAGCCCGATCCCAGTTCCAGCAAAGCGGTCACCTGCCCGTTCACCACGACCGTGCCTTCATCGGGCTTCGAGATGCCCGCCACGAGACCCAGCAAAGTGCTCTTGCCCGCTCCGTTGCTCCCGATCACCGCCAGGCTTTCCCCGCGCTCCACGGAGAACGAGACGTGTTTCAACGCAAAGAACGGATCGTCTTTTTGTCCCGTGAAAAGCCGCGTCAGATGATTGCGCAGCAGCATCTGCCCGGCATGCCGGGTAAATTTCTTGGAGACGTTGTCGAATTCAATCACCCTCATGGTCTCTCACAGATGATCGGAGAACCGGGGCTTCAGACTCCGGAAGACCAGCAGGCCCGAAAGCAGCATGAAGAGCGAGATGCCGGCGAGTTTGCAGAGCAACGCGGTGCCCGGGCGCGTCCCGTCAATCAGGATATCGCGCATGGCCATCACCAGCGCCGCCAGCGGATTGAGCTGGTAGATGGCCCTGTAGTTCGCGGGAATAATGGCAAAAGAATAAACCACGGGCACCATCCAGAACAGCACGGTGTTGGCCGATTCCACCAGATAGCGCATGTCCCGGATATACACGTTGAGCGCAGACGTGATCAGGGAGAGGCCGCACACAAAGATCACTTCCAGTCCCCACACCAATGGCAGCAAGATCCAATGGCGATTGGGGGGTTTTCCGAACAGAAACGCCAGCGCGATCAACAGGGCGATCTGAATGAACAGATGCAAGCAGTTCGAGAGCACTGCCGCCAACGGAATGATTTCGGCGGGCGCGGGCACGCGCTTAATCAGGCCGGCACTATCGACCAGTGAAGTCGTCCCGGAAATCCAAGCGATGCTGAAGAAATTGAAGGGGACCAGGCCGCACATCACGAACAGTGCCCAGTTCGGGTCGGGGCTCTTTAGTATCTTGGTAAAAACGAACGTCAAAACGCCCATCATTACCAGAGGATTCAAAAGCGACCAGAGCACGCCCAGTGACATGTTGCGATAGCGGATCTTAAAATCCTTGGCGATCAAATTGGACAAAAGGAAGAGCGAATCGCCATGCCACATGGTTTGGGACGGATTGGAAGCCCCCAGCATAGCACACGCTGGGCGCCACGTTCTCCGGGCGAATTGAGTTAGACTTGATCGTTCGGTCCCCGCTCCCGCATGCTGACATTGAAGGAAATAGCGTTCGACCTCTACGAGCGGTATATCCTGCTGGAGCACATCGGCAAGCTCTTTCGGCCGGGTGAGTCCCCGTACAACGTGCTGGATGTTGGCGGACATACGGAGACGTTCTGGCCTGGATTTTCGTCTCTAGCCGGAGTTCTGATTCCGGGCGCGCGGGTGGCGGTCGTGGACCTCATTCCCACGGCCGGATTGCAGAACTATATCCAAGCCAGCGGCGTGCAGCTTCCTTTCCGCGACGGCGCTTTCGATCTGGTCTGTTCGCTCGACACCCTCGAACATGTCCCCGCCGAACATCGGCCGGCGTTATTGTCGGAGCTTCTCCGGGTCACTCAGGATGGCTTGTATATGGCGTTTCCGTTCGACTCCGCCAGCAACCGGTGGGCGGAGTCCATGGTTCGCGAGTACACCAATGTGGTGCTGCAGAATCCTGTTCCGGCCTTGCTGGAGCACCGTCAGTTTGGCCTGCCCGAGCGAGAATCCGTAACGCGCTGGTTCGCGAACAACCCGTATCCCTGGATCGGCTTCGGGCAAGGCAACACCGATGTCTGGCTGCTGATGATGCTGACTTACCACAGCCTGCGGATGCCCGGTACGGATTTCGTCCAGGAACTCAATGGCCGTTTTAACCAGGTGTACGCCGCCGAGGACTGGGCCGAACCGAACTATCGGGCCGGATACCTGCTCTCGAAGCGCCGGGGCATCGCGGATCTGGAAGAGGTGCGGGCGTCTTTCGGATCCGCCGGCAAACAGGCCGATCTCGAAAGCGTGCTGGCGTTTTGCCAGCTTTTCCTGACTATCGCCCAGAACGGGCGCGTGACTGCCGACAAAGACAGGCACATTCGCAACATCGAACACGAACTGGCGGACGCGCGGGCTTATAAGCGAAAGTGGGGTGAGGTGGCCGTGATGCTGGGGCGCCTGGAGAGCGGCGTGCTCGATACGCCCCCATCACTGGCATCCGAGGACACGCTGGCGGACTGGCCGCGGGACCGCGTCTCCCGATTGCTGGAAGCGGCCGGCCAGGCACGCGCCAGCGAGATCGCTAACAAGCTGTCGCAGATGGCCGCACAGGTGGATCGGATGTCGGCACAGGCCGCACAGCAGGTGGATCAGGTGGCCGCACAGGGCGCACAGCAAGCAGCGCAGATGGCGGCACAAGCCGCTCAGCAGTTGGATCAGATGGCGGCACAGGCCGCTCAGCAATTGGATCAGATGGCGGCACAGGCCGCCCAGCAGTTGGATCAGATCGCAACACAGGGCGCACAACAGTTGGAAACGATTCGGGAGCGGATCGACGGTCTCCAGAGCCGTCTGGAATTTCAAGCGCGCCTGGATGGCCGCATGCGGGATCTGGAAATCGGTCTGGTCACCAACAAGCGCGCGATTCAAGCCATCTACGACAGCCGGATCTGGAAAGCGCTGTGCGCTATGGGCGGGGTGCTGCAACGACTTGCTGGCCGCCGCTCCGCAGCGGACCGCGGGCCATGGACGCCGCGGGAAGAAGCCGTTACCGCTCCTTCCGCTCAATCGCATCGCGGCGCCACGGACGACTTCATGGCGTTGGTGTGCGATTATCCCGGCCACGCTGGCGTCCTACCTGTACGGGATGTAGTCGAAATCCGCGGCTGGGTACTCGCCGAATCCGGGATTGATCGCGTATGGGTCCAAATTAACGACGACCCTCCGATCCCGGCGTCTTACGGCATTCCGCGGCCGGATGTTGCGCGCAGCCATCCCGGAGTCATAGGCGCCGGCCAGTCTGGCTATCGGTTTTTCTGGGATACCAGCGGCCTGCCGGAAGGCCCTTGTGCCGTGCGCGTGACTGCTGTGGCACGCAGCGGGCAAACCCGGGAAGCGGCCTGCAACGTGGCGATCGATTGGAAGACGCCGCCCGATTACGGCCTGTGGATCGCCCACAACGAACCAACCGTCGAAGACCTGCAGCGGCTGCGGCGCGAGGCCGCACGTTTCGCCACTTGCCCACGCATCAGCATCGCGCTGCCGGTGTACAAGACTCCCATCGCCGTACTCACCCGCTCGATCGAGTCCGTGATGGACCAGACCTATCCAACTTGGGAGCTGTGCCTGGCCGACGACGGCTCGCATGACGCGGCGCTTGCCGCCGTCTTGGAGCAATATTCACGACGCGATACTCGCATCCGGCACGTCACGCTGGAACAGAACCGCGGAATCTCCGGCGCTACCAATGCGGCCCTGAGCTTGTGTACGGGAGAGTATGTGGCCTTCCTGGATCACGACGACGCGCTCGCCGCCTTTGCATTGTCCGCGGTTGTCCAGGCCATCAATGACCATCCGGACACCGAGATTTTCTATTCCGACGAAGATAAAATCGACGAGCGGGGCCGCCGCTACGACGCATTTTTCAAACCCGATTGGTCTCCCGACCTGTTTCGCTCCTGCAATTACATCTGCCATTTTGTGGTGATGAAGCGCGCGCTGGCGGAAAGCCTAGGCGGGCTGGACCAGACCTACAGCGGTTCGCAAGACTACGAATTCCTGCTGCGCGCCAGCGAACGCACGCAGAAGATCAGAAGGATACCCAAGATCCTATACCACTGGCGGGCAATCGCCGGTTCCGCCGCCAAAGCGTCGGAGGAAAAGCCGGAAGCCAGCGCGGATGGAAAACGGGCCTTGGCGGCGTATCTCGGGAGGAACGCGCCGGGCGCCCACGTGGAGGAGGTAGGGGCTTGCCGCTATCGAGTCCGCTATCCCATTGCCGGAAATCCGCGGGTCAGTATTCTTATCCCTACCGGCGGCCACAAGAACGTCTTCCGGGCGCTGGAATCCGTACTGGAAAAGACGGCCTACAAGAACTATGACATCTTATTGATCGACAACTCCCGCGCGGCGCAAGTGGCGGAATATGCGCACCGTCTGGCCGCGCGCAAAGCACCCGTCCGGTATTTGGACTGGCGCGGCAAACCATTCAACTTCTCGCAGATGAACAACACGGCGGCCCGCGCAACGGAGTCGCCTTATATTCTCCTTCTGAACGACGACACCACGGTGATCGCTGCCGAGTGGCTGACCGCGATGCTGGAGCACGCCCAACGGCCGGAGGTCGGCGCGGTCGGGGCGCAGTTGTGGTATCCGAACGATGTGATTCAGCACGCCGGCGTAGTGATGGGCATCTACGGCAATTGCAGCCATGCCTTTAAGGGCCTGCCGGGCGGACGGGCGCATTACTTTGATTTCCCCAACCTGATCCGCAACTGCAGCGCCGTGACAGGCGCCTGCCTGCTGGTCGCGCGCGACAAATTCTTCGAGGCCGGGGCATTCGACGAAGTCAATCTGGCGGTAGCCTTTCAGGACGTGGATCTTTGCCTGAAGCTGCTGGAACTCGGGTTTCGCAACGTGTACACTCCGTATGCCAAGCTCTACCACTATGAATCGGCCACCAAGACCGAAAAAGATAAGATTCCGGACGCAGCCGAGGACGCTTTCATGAAGCACAAATGGGCCCGGTATATCGCGGACGATCCATACTACAACCCCAATCTGGCCCGCCGGAAAGAGGATTTCAGCCTGGCGTTAGACTGAGACCGGCAATGCGATGGGCTTGATTGGCTGTGTAGACACGCTCTGGGACACACGCATCTCCGGATGGGCTTCCGACGATGCCGATCCTAAGAAGCCGGTGCAGGTCGATGTAATCGTCAATTCGCTACCGGTTGCGACTGTCCCCTGCGTGGTCTTTCGCGAAGATCTGCTTGCCGCCGGCATCGGAGATGGCCGCAAAGGGTTTGTTTTCGACCCCGCCGCACATTTGAAACCCGGCCGCAACAGTCTGGAAGTGTACTATACCGGCTCCCGTTTACTTGTACCCGGAGGCCGGGGGCGCTGGGTAAAGCGCCGGGAAGGCAGGATATCGGACTGGGAAGCCGCGTTCCTGGCGGCGCTTGAGGCCTATTTCGAATTCAAGCCGGAGCATCATGTTTGCGGGATAGGAGAAGGCGCGCAAGAGTTAGGGCGCGTCTTCTCCGATGCGGGGGTCCCGTTTCGGAAATTCACCAGCATGGACCTGCCCTACGATCCGGCGGAGAATGCCGATCTAGTGGTTGCATGTGGGGCAGACCGTCGTTTTTTGTGGTCTGCCTTGACGCAGCTTGTACAAGGTCACATGCATAAGCCCGGTTTTCTGGCAATCGGCTTCGAAGAGACCGCGGCAGTCTCCGGGCAGATCCGGCAGGTTTTCCGGGAGTGTGGCGCTGCGGAACCTATGCTGGAATCGCTCGCAACGCCGGGTGGGACGCGCCGGATTTTCGCCTTTGCGAAAACACGGGTTACGGAAAATGCGCCGGTTCTGGCCCATATTCACGTGCCGAAGTGTGCGGGGACCTCGTTTCGCGTCCTGCTGGAGACGTACTTCGGACCGCGGCACCTGGGCCTGTACGTAAACGATACTTATTTTGTCTACGGCGACGAGGCTCTTCGGAGCTACCTGCTGCAAGGTCCCGAATTGCAAGGATTCAGCTCGCATCACGTGCGGCGATTCCCGCACTGGCTGGCCGGACGCGAAATGTTCTACATCACGTTTCTGCGCGATCCCATCCAGCAGTTCGTCTCGTACATGACGCACATCAAAAAGCATTACGCGGAGATTACTTCGGCAAGCTTGCTCGCAGCCGTACCGCCGGACGCACCGCAACTGACGCTGCGCGAATTTGCCAGATGGCTCCTGACTCAAGACCGCGACATCCCCTTCCGCGAGAATCACAACGTGAACTTCTTCGCGTGCTACAGCGCTCCCGCAGCCCCTGACCGTTTGGAGGCGGCCAAAGCCGCTCTGGAGGGGTTCTTTTTCGTGGGCATTACCGAGCGTATGGAGGAGAGCGTGAACAAGCTGCGGGCGTTGGCGCGGGCCGCTGGCCTGGACTTTCCGCCGGGGTCCCTACCAGTCGAGAACGCGTCGGCCGATTTTCGGGATGACCTGGAGTGGATCCATCCCGGCGACGAGGTTGGATCCATGCTGTTGCGGTCGGTGGAGCAAGACCGGCAACTCTACGATTGGGCGGCGGCGCGCGTCACAGCGTAGACGGATTTCACGCAAAGACGCAAAGGAACCGCAAAGACCGCCAAGAAACACAAGAGGCAAATCAGGCGGACGACCTCATCTAGCAGCTAGTAGCTTGGATTTTGTTTTCTTTGCGTTCTTTGCGGTCCCTTGGCGTCTTTGCGTGAAACCCGTGGCTTTTATCTTACTTCTTTTCCGCCCGGAACTTGGCCCATGCCAACTGCGACTTGCCCAGCTCGAACAGAATCTTCAGCGCGTTGACCTTCTCCGGCGGCACTAGCTCGCCCGCCAGGAATTGGCGCAGGGCTTCGGAGCGGCGCAGTTTGCCCGACGACGTCCGCGGCAGCGTCCCAGGCTCGAGTAACTCCACGTCCCGCGGCTTGAGCGAAAGTCCGGTCAGGATGCAGTGGTTGATCTCCGCGATCACCTCTTCCTCGGTGCGTTTGCTGCGCGGGTCCTTCTCCGCCAGAATGATAAGCTGCTCCCCTTCGCCTTCGACCATGGTGCTCACCGCCGCGGTGCAGCCTTTGCGTACGCCTTCCACATCGAGCAGCAGCTCTTCCATCTCCTGCGGAGCGTAGTTGCGCCCGCGAATGATGATCAGGTCCTTGGCGCGTCCGGCGATGTAGAGTTCGCCTTCGTGAAAGAAGCCCAGATCGCCGGTGTCCAGCCAGTCGCCGTGAATCATATTGGCGGTGAGCTCGGGGCTTTCCCAGTAACCCTTGGTGATGGACGGCCCTTTGGTCCAGATTCGCCCCACCCGCCCGTCCGGTACTTGCTGTTCCTGGTCGTCGAAGATGGCTACCTCCACGCTCGGCAGCGCGCGGCCGACCGATACGATGCGCCGTCCCGGTCCCGGATGCGCCGTGCCGCCATTCCACAAGCCCTCGCGGCTGAATTCGGTGAAGCGGGGCAGATCGTCGAGATCGGTGAAGGTGACGCCCAATCCGGCTTCGGCCAAGCCGTAGACCGGAGTCATGGCGGTGGGCTGGAAACCCCAGCGCGCGAAGCGTTCGGTGAAGCGCTGGACGCCATCGGGCTCGATCGGCTCTGCGCCGTTCAGGGCGGCCCGCCAGCGCGACAGGTCCACGCCTTCCATTTCCTGGTCTTTGATCGACAAGGTGCGCAGCCAGATGGCCGGCCGAGCCAGGAAAGTATCCGGCCCCATGTATGTCACGGTGCCGGGGTAATACATCCCCAGATACAGGCAACCAACCAGGCCCATGTCGTGATAGAGCGGCAGCCAGCAGACACAGCCGTTATCGACTTCATCCTCGCCACGGTACACCAGACATTCCTGCATCATGGTCAGATTGGCCAGCAGATTAGTGTGCGTCACCATCACGGCTTTAGGCTCGACGGTGGTGCCCGACGAGAATTGCAGGAACGCGGGTTGCTCCGGATCCACATCCACCGGTTGCCAGCGTCCGCCGCCGGTCTGTAAATCCTTGGCTTCCAGAACCTCGCGGAGGGACTCTACGCCAACCACCCCAGGGCCCAGCAGCTTGCGGATGCGGCCTTCGGTAATCAGGTACTTTGCCCCTATCTTGGTCAACATTTTCCGCAAGCGGGCGAAGTATTCGTCCAACCGGAAGGGCGGATAGAGAGCGGCTGGAATACCGCCGGCAAGCTGCACGCCCAGCAGAGAATCGAAAAACTCGATCGAGGTGGAGAGGATCAGGGCCACGCGGTCGCCGCGCTGGAGTCCGCGCGCCTGCAATGCCGCGGCGGCCTTTTGCGCGCGGTGCAGCACGTCCTGGTAGGGATAAAAAGTGGCTTCCTCATTGGGTGCCACAAAACGCGCGCCCCAGCGCGTGCAATTCTCCAGGTTCAACAGAATTTCGGGCAGCGTGGCGCCTTTGAGCGTCAGAGCACTCATGCCTGCGGCTCCTGCTCGCAAACCCGGCCGGCGATCATCTTCACCAGATCCTGAATGGTTTCCAGTTGCTGCCACTGTTCCAACCCGAAAGCGCAGCCGAAGTCCTGTTCGATGGTGGTTACCAGCACCACTTGGGCCAGCGAATCCAATTGCAGGGCGTCCACCAGCGAGACGCTGGGGCCGATCGCTTGGATCTGTTCCGGCGTCAGGTTAAGCTGTTCGCCGGCGATCTTCTTCAGGTGCTCCAGGATCGTTTCTTCATTCCATTTAACGAGTGTCGGTTCGGGCATGAGGCCTCTTTCCATTATGTTTTATAACTGCCTGCTGAACACGGCCTGTTCGGGCCGCGGAATGACTAGGGGATCTTCCTGCTGGTACATCTGCCGGATCCATTCTGCGTACTTACGTTCCAGTACCGAGCGACGCACTTTCTGCGTGGGCGTCACCAGTTCGGTATCCAACAAAGCCTCCTCGTTGAGGAAGCAGAATCGTTTGGCCCGCTCGAACGAGGAGAACCCGGCTTGCAAGCTCTCCAATTGCTCGCGGAACAGCGCCACTACGGGGGGCGCCAGCAGCAATTCATCGAAGCTGCTGAAAACCAGCCCGTGGTGGGTGGCCACGCGCGCCACGTTCTCCGGGTGGGCCACGATCAGGGCGCTAACGAACTTGCGGCCATCCCCGACGATCAGCGCCTGCTGGATATAGAGGCTACGCTCGAGTGCATGTTCCAAGGGTGCGCAAGCCACATTCTTGCCGTTCGAGAGAACCAGGATTTCCTTGCGACGGCCCGTGATCGTGAGGTATCCATCGGCATCCACGCTGCCCAAGTCGCCGGTGTGCAGCCAGCCGTCCGATTCGAATACCTGGCGAGTGGCGGCTTCGTCCTTATAGTAGCCGAGCATCACGTGCGGACCACGCGTGAGGATCTCGCCATCATCGGCGATGCGCACTTCCACGCCCGGCAACGCAGGTCCCACGGAACCAATCTTCTCCCGGTGAAATTCGTTGAGCGTGATCACGGGCGAGGTTTCCGTCATACCATAGCCTTGCAGTACGTCGAAACCGGCCGCCCGGAAGAATAGCTCCACATCGGGGTTGAGCCAGGCGCCCCCGGAGATGAAGTATTTGAGGCCCCACAACTGGCGATGCACTTTGGGAAAGACCAGCAGGTTGGCCAGTGGCGCCAGCAGTTTGTGGCGCAGACCACAAGAAACGATGGTCTGCCCCACACCCCCGGCCCGCGCGCGCGCCACCGCGGCCTCGATCAACTTCCCGGCGATAGCGCGGCGGTGCGGCACGAGCTGGGCGATTTGAGCCTCCACGGCTTCCTTCACCTTCTCCAGAATCCGCGGGACGACGCCTATAATGTCGGGCCGGTGTATAGGCAGCAATTCTTTCAGATCGTGTGGATCGCCGTAAGCAATGCGCACGCCTTCGTGGAAGTAGCCATAGCTGAGCGTGCGCTCCAAAACATGCGGCAGCGGCAGGACAGAGAGCGCCTGGTGGGCGGTATTCGACGGGACGCGCGCCAAGCTGCCGCGCAGATCGGACACGATGTTGCCGTGCGAGAGCATCACGCCCTTGGGTGTGCCCGTGGTACCGGAAGTATAGACGATGGTGGCCAGATCGTGCGGCGCGGCCGCCAGCGATTCGGCGCGGATAAGGCGCACGGCCGCCTCGTCAAATGTCGGCGCCTCGGCGACGATCCGCGGCAAGGAAGTGGGGATGCCGGGCGTCTCTTCCATGGCAACGATCTTCTCCATCTCCGCCAATTCCGGCAGGAGCGGTTGCAGGATTTCCCATTGCTTTGCGCCGGCGATAATGGCCGCCCGGCACCCGCTGTGCCGCAATAGGTAGGCGATCTGCGAGGGCGACAGCGTGTTGTAAACCGGCACCACCACCAAGCGCGAAAGCAACAGTGCGAAATCGGCGATGTGCCATTCCGGCCGGTTCTCGGAGAACACCGCCACCCGGTCGTCGGGCGCCAGACCGGAACCGAGCAGGAAATGCCGTAGCGCAAAAACCGAACGCGAGAAACGCTCCGTGGACCACACCATCAACTCGCCGCGATTTTGAAAGCTCAGCAGCCGGTCGAAGCGGTAATGGTCCAGATGGTAAAAGAAAAGATGGTTCAGCGTGGTGACGCTGTCGTTCGGCTGCATGCGGCTTCCATGGGATTAGGCAGATTAACGCTTGGTGTCTTTGAAGCTAACACGAAAGCCACTGTAGAATCAAGCGAATGCGGGCCAATCAGGGCTATGCCGGTACCAGTAAACGGCGCGCATCAGGCACATGCTTGACGAGAGCCCTCCGCGTCCACCTCCCGGCGGCGAAACCGAATCAACTCCGGCCGAGGATAGCCGGGTAGCGTTGCCAGCGACAGTGCGAACGTACCGAGGAGCACGAGGAGCAACCCTCCCGCGGCGAACAGGGCATCCGGCATCCAATGAATCATGATACCCAGGCTGGATCCAAACGCTGTCAGCAGCCAGAGGATCCAGACGACTTGCCGCTGGTCCAGTCCTTGCGATGCTAGGCGGTGGGAGCTGTGATCGCGTCCTCCCCGCGAGATGGGCCGCCCTGTGAGCTTGCGTAGAGCCGAAACCAACACCGTGTCGAAAATCGGATAGGCAAATGTCAGCGCCGGGTAAAAGAAGCAGGTCAACAGAGGCCCCTTATGCGGCGCCGGGCCCGCCAGAGTCAACGCGCCTAACGCAAAGCCGGCAGGCAGGCTTCCGCAGTCACCCATGAAAATGCGCGCCGGATGGTAGTTGAAGACCAGAAAACCGGCGAATGCCGCCGCCAGTATGGCGCACAGATCCGCATCCGCCCGGTATCCTTCGGAAGCCAGCAGCCAGGAGCGGAACAGAGCGATGACAATCACCACTCCGGCGCACAGCCCATCCATGTTGTCGATCAGGTTGAAGGCGTTGGTGATCATCACCATCCAGAACATGCTCAGCGCCACGTTGGGCAGATACCACGGAGTCGCGGGAAAGGCTACGCCGCCCAGGACCACAAAGCCGGCCACCGTCACCTGCACGGCCAGTTTGAGCGCTGGGGGGAAGCGCAGACGGTCGTCGAGAAATCCGAAGATCCAGAGCGCCGCCACGGCCCATGCGATGCGCGGATAGCGGCCGGGATACGCCAGCCAGTAAGCCACCGCGCAACTCAAAAAAATCGCCAAGCCTCCGCTCGAAGGTGTGGGTAGGGCATGCCAGCGGTCAGCCCGCGGCGCCGCCGTGAGTCCCAGCCAGGAGTCTGCTCGGATTTGCAGCCTCGTCAGCAGCGCCGATAGCACACCGGTGAAAAGAATCAGCATCTCTACAGCGCCGCCGCCAGGGCGCGTTTTGGCAAACGAACCCATTCATAATCCACTACCCGCCGCACGATGGCTTCGAGCGAAGTCTCCGGCCGATAGTGCACCAGGCTTTCCAGTTTCCGGAGACAGGGCACGCGCCGCGGCATGTCTTCGAACCCGGGGCCGTAGGCTTGATCGTAAGGAATGTGTTCGAGACGCGACGGCGATCCGGTAATTTCTCTGACCAGCGCCGCCAACTCGTTGATGGTCACCTCCTGGTTGTTGCCGATGTTGATGACCTCTCCGACGGCTGCCGGCGTTTGGGAGAGGCGCACCAGAGCCTCCACCACGTCGCCGATGTAAGAGAAGCAGCGGCGCTGTTCGCCGGTCTCGTGGATGATCAAGGGTTCGCCCCGCAGCGCCTGGCGCACGAAGGTAGGCAGAACCATGCCATAGCGGCCGGTCTGGCGCGGCCCCACCGTATTGAAAAAGCGCAGCACCGTTACGGGCAGGCAGCGTTCGCGCCAGTAGGCCAGCGCCAGCCACTCATCCAGCGCTTTCGAGGCGGCGTAACTCCAGCGGCCGATGTGCGTGGGACCGAGCACCAGGTCGTCGCCCTCGCGGAAAGGCTGGCGCACGCTCTTGCCGTAAACTTCAGAGGTGGATGCCAGCAGTACCGGCTTGCTTTTCTTGGCCGCGCAGCGCAACACCACCTCGGTGCCATGCACATTGGTCTCAATGGTGCGCACTGGGCTGTCCACGATGAGCTTCACGCCTACCGCCGCCGCCAGATGGAAAATCATGTCGGCGCAGTCCACCATCTCGCCGACCAGGGGTTCATTGAAGACCGACTCGATGCGGTATGAAAACGCGGGTTTGGTCTTCAGATGCGCGATGTTTTCAAATGCGCCCGTCGAAAGATCGTCGAGCACGGCAACGCGCCACCCCTCCGACAGACAGCGCTCCGCCAGATGCGATCCAATAAACCCGGCCCCGCCGGTAATCAAGACGTTCACAGATTCCTCCCTAAGATTGATCCCAGTTTCTTTTTCCACAGCAACTCGCGGTATAAGGCGTCCAGGTTTGCCACGAGCGTTTCCTTGCGGTATTGCCGCGACGCGAAGGCGCGTCCCGCGAGTCCCATGCGCGATACCAGCAGCCGGCTATCGGCCAGGGCCTTCAGTGCGCCAGCTAATGCGGTAGCGTCGGACTCCACCAGGACGCCGTTGGCGTACCAGCGCGCGCCGCCGCTAGCGCGCTCGGAGATTCCCGAAACCATGTCCACCACTCCACCCACGGCGGTCGAGACAAACGGCCGAGCCGCCGCCATGCCCTGGATAAGCGCCACCGGCGTGCCTTCGTTGCGCGAAGTCTGCAACACCACATGGCACCGCGCCATCACCGGCAGGATGTCCCTTTGCCAACCCAACCATTCGACGCGCCTGCCATACCGGTCGAGAAGGCCTTTCAGCAGCGTGCGGTCCGGCCCATCGCCCGCGATCACGAACTGTGTGTCCTGGCCACGTTGCAGCGTGTTTTCGATGGTGGCGGCCAACAGGGCGATGTTCTTCACCGGCACCAGGCGGCCGAACCAGCCTACCGTTAGCGGACCGCTTTCTGGCGGCGGACGCAGCGCGAAATAGTCGTCCAGGTCCAGCCCTAGAGGCACGATGCGGAACTTGCGCGGCGGAGCGATGTGAAACTTAGCACTCAGCTCCGTGGCCTGCTGCGGCGACAAGACGCACAGTGCGTCGGTGAAGCAGGCCAGTAGCCGCTCGACGCACCGGAATACACCTGCCTGGGAACGCGAGAAGTATTCATTCAGACTATTGCCATGAAACGTGTGGATGACGATCGGCACGCCGCTCAGCACCGCTGCCAGACGTCCCAGGCATCCGGCCATGGCTGTGTGGGTGTGCACGATGGCGGGCCGCTCGCGCCGCAACAGCCGCCACAACCGCCAGAGCGCTTTCAGGTTGCGCCATGGCCGCACCGAGCGCGACAACTCCGGCACCCAGAACACGCGGTCGGCGGCCCGCAGCAGGTAGCTCATGTCCCCGTCTTCCGGCTCGCAACTTCCCGCCACCAGCACGGTGCGATATCTCAGCGCGGCCATCTCCCGCGTCACCAGCAGCATGTGCATTGTGGGGCCGCCTATATTCAGGCGGGTGACGACGCTCACGACTTTGGGAAATTTCGCGGCAGGCGCGAAATCACGAACCGGAACTTGCCCGTAGTCGAGCGCGGAATACGATCGGTGCATTCAAACTCCAGATGGATACTCCGTCCCACACGGGCGCGGAGGTTGTTCTCCAGCATTTGCAGATCTGCGGCGGCAAATCCCGCCGCGGGCACGAAGCGGACGCGCAGCACGTCCAGCGATTCCTGCTCGAGCTGGCTCTCGACAATGTTGCGGACGCCCTTCAACACCGGATCCAGACGCCCTAGAAAACCGCGCTCGCGGGTATAGATAAAATCGTCAAGCCGGCCGCCGATCTCCTCGATAACCGGCATGCCGCGGCCGCAGGGACAGCTTGCGGTGGCGAAGCGCGCGGTATCGCCCACGTGGTAGCGCACCAACGGCATGGCATCGTTCACAAGGCCTGTCAGCACCACTTCGCCCATCTCGCCCAGGGCCGCGGGCGCGCCGTCCGGACGCAAGATCTCGGTCAATCCGGCCAGCGGATGGGTATGCATGCGTCGGGCTTCGCATTCGTACCAGAAGCTCTGCATCTCCGCCTGTCCGTACTGGTCGAAAACACGCGTCGCGAAGGTCTCCTCAATGGCGCGGCGCTGGTGATCGAGCAGTGTTTCGGCGGAAGGGAGAGCGGCTTTGAGCCGCGGCGCGGGTCGACCCGACTGCCGGTAGTATTCCGCCAGCACGTACATCGACGACGGATAGCCGGAGAGATACGCCGGACGGAAACGCTCCAGAGCCGCGGCGTAGAACGGCAAGTTGGCCGGCAGCAGGTGGACGGTCGACAGCAATAGCGAGCGGTTGGCCAGGTCCCGACGCCAGAAGATCTTCGATGAGGCCGGGGTGGGCGGCACAATCATCTTCCCAGTGAACTGGCCCCGCCGGTCGCTTTTGGTGACACCGGCCGTGTTCCGGCACAACTCGACGAAGGCCCACATCTTGCGCATCGCCTGGCGGCTGTAGTAAACGGTGAGCGGCTTTCCCGTGGTGCCGCTGGTGTGCCAGGGAATCAGCGCCCGTCGCGGAAACGTATCCGCGATGAAAGCCTCAGGCTGGTCGCGGATTTGATCCTTAGTAGTGTGTACTGCCGCGCCGTGCTTCCGATAGTACGGTACGTGGGTGGCAGCGAATTGGAGCAACCGTTTCAAGCCGGCGGTTTGCAGTTCGCACAATTCGTCCGCTGGCAGGTACTCGGTGCGCTTCAGCGCGCTCAAATATTCCTGGAATATCCCACCATAGCGCCAACGGTAATATCTGGCGCCCTGGGCCGTGGCGCATGCGTGCTGCAAGGGAATAGGCAGTGCGGAATAGATTTGTTGCAGCATTTCAGGGGATGCGTTTTTCAATAACTATGTATGGATCGATACGGCTTTTATCTCTGAAAATGTGGGAAGTTTTGCGGCACGGGAAAACTTGTGAGGAAGGGACTACGGCCTGCCACACCAACGGGATATGCTAGCTTTGTCGTCTGCGCACCGTGCTCGAACTCGGCAGGCCACGAAAAACGATGGCCTGCCCCACGGCTAACCTGCGTCACTCGGTGGATTCGTCCAACCTCGCGAACAGGTCCTTGAAGTCCACGCGACCAACCAATTCGGTCTCCAACACCAGATCGGCGCAATAGCGGATGCCTTCGCGGTCGGCTTCCTGCACGGTACGCCTGTAGGGATCTGCTATCCAGATGTGCGAAACGCCGAACCGCAGATAGTCGGCCACTCGCGCCAGCGTGTCCGCGGTCTCATCGTCCGGAGACAGGATCTCGACAATCAAGTGGGGTGGCGTGGCCAGCACAGGCTCCGCGTGGTAGGGCAGCGCCATCACGCAGACATCCGGGATGCGGTATCGGTGCTTCGTTCCCAGTACGCGCAACCGCTGTTCGGTGAAGACGTGGAACCTGCGAGAGCGCTCCAACGGTAAGAGGACACCGACAGCGAGTGTCTGCAGGCGGCTGTGCTTACGTTCGCCCACGTGTCGCTCCACAAGTTCCCCGTCCACGTACTCCATATCCGGACGGTAGGTAGTCCGCAGATACTCTTCGACTGGAACACTGGTCGACGTCGCCATGCACTTAAGTCTACTCCCTCCGGGCCGCCTCTATCTCCCCTGCCCAGCCCACCGGCGCGGCGAATGGGCCAGTGCTGGTAACGACAGTTGGCGTCTCCCCGCGAAAGTCCGTGAACGCGCGCGCTTCGACGTCGCACAAATGGCTCAGCAGCGGAATCCTGCGCCAGTCAAAGCCCATCAAGGTAGCGCACGTCACATCCACCATGCCGGGATCTTCTCCCCATACCAGCAGTCCGCACGGCTTGGGACGCGGCTTCAAGGGGCCGCAGTCTTCGCCCGCCACGATGGCATCCACCAGCGTCAGGATGGTTCTGGGCTGCGGCCGCGGAGCGCCTCCCACGTCGTAATTGCGCGCGATATCCACCAGGTCGTGTATGGTGCGCCATAGCGTATCGTTGCCGTGCCAGCCGCCGCCGTGAATCAGCGGCGACGAAGCCGTCTGCGCGCCCGCGCGCGCCAGTTTCCACAGCCACAACGGCGCGCGCGTCTGCAAAAGCTTCCGTACGGGACTCGCGGCGTGGCTAAGCCAGTTCCGATCCGGGTATTCGTCGCCGCCGGCGCTGGGAGAACCGGCGCGAAAATGCGGCAGAAAATCCTTCGCGACCGTGATGCCCACGAAATTCTTGAGCGCGGCGGTCATGCCGGTCTTCATGTGCGTCTTGAGCTTGGGAACATTCAGGATCACGTCGGCGCTGAGCACGGTATTGCCGACCGGGTAGCAGTGCGGGGACTGGCTCTGCTTCGCGTTGTAATCGGTGACCCCAAAGCGCGCATTTACGCCGAAGCACACGAGCCGGCTGCGCGCCCCCAGGTCTACCATCGAATAGCCCTGAGGGTCGCCCGCGAGCGGGTATACCCCGCGCACGTAACTGCTGGCATCGTCGATCTCGGCCCATTGCCGCCGCAAGTCGAGGAATGTGACCGGCAAACGACAGGCTGAAGCCTGTCCCACCCCGTAGTCTTTTTCCATTTCGGCAAGCCCGCTCTGGCGCCGTGAGGCATGCGTGAATAGCACGTTGCGGCCAACGGTCGGGCCGAATTCGTGTTTCACCCAGTTGGGTTTGACCACTACGGTCATGCCGGGCCGGATCCACCGGCCTAGCGGATTGGCGGCGTCGAGGCCAAGGAAGCGGAAAAGCTCGCGCACGCTGGCCGCCACCGTGCCGTAGTCCGGCGCGGGCCAGACGGTGGGACAGGCTTCAGCCTGTCGTGTGGCGGCGTCTACGACACCGAGTCCCATACCTGCCGCCATTCCCGCAATTCCGCTTCGGTGGGCGCGGCGTAGCGCAAG
>JBEKPZ010000186.1:0-14646 GCA_049520215.1 Bryobacteraceae bacterium
GAGCAGCAACATCAGCGTACGCGACTGACCGATGCCGCCGCCGATCGAGAGCGGCAGTTCGCGATTCAGGATCGCGCGATGATACGGATAGTTGAGGAAATCGAGCTGGCCGGTCATCTCCACTTGCTGCCGCAGCGTTTTGTCGTTGACCCGGATGCCCATCGACGTCAATTCGTGGCGGCGCTTGGTGACATGGTTCCACACCAGTATGTCGCCATTCAGGCCATGCACTTGCCGGCCGTCCGCCGACACGGCGGGCGTGACCCAGTCGTCGTAGTCCGCAGCGCGCATTTCGTGCGGGTAGCCGTCGGCGAGCGTCCAGCCGATACCCACGATGAAGATGGCGGGGCACTCTTGCAGGATGGCCGTCTCGCGCTGTTTGCGCGGCAGGTCCGGATACATGTCCAGCAGATCCTCGGCGTGCAGGAAGGTCAGCTTCTCCGGAAGATTCGGATATTTCGTTTTCAGTTGGGGGAAGAGATCCTGTACGTAGCGCTCGGTCTCGACCAGCGCTTTCCAGATCTTGCCGACGATCTCCTTTAGGAAATCAAGATTGCGCTGGTCGGCGGTGATGGCGCGTTCCCAATCCCACTGGTCCACGTAGGCGCTGTGGTCGTGGTCGAGAAAGTAGTCCTTGCGCACGGCGCGCATATCGGTGCAAAGCCCTTCGCCGGGCGGCATGCCGAAGCGCTTCAGGGCGACGCGTTTCCACTTGGTGGCCGCCTGCACGACCTGCGCATCGATAGGATGCTGGTTGTGGTCGTTGGAGATGTGGAACTGGACGGGGGTGCGCGAGCCATCGCGGTCCAGGTAGTCGTTGACGCCGCTCTCGACGTCCACGATCAGCGGCACCGTAACCATCATCAGGTTCAGCGCCTTGCATAGATTTTCTTCAAGGTAATTCTTGGCCGCGAAGATGGCCTTTTGAGTCTCCTTGGGGGTCAGCAGGGAAGTGTAGTCCTGGGGAAGGATCTTCTCCAGTTCCTCGTAGTCACCGATGCCAGGTCCCGCGAGGTCGGCACGCTTATCGACGATCATGGTCGCTCCAGGCATATAGTACACCACTGCACGGTGGTTTACTGGCGGGTTCTGCGGGCGTCGGGTTCGACCGTCGGCCACTGACTCCCAGACTAGGGCTTGTGCACCATTTGCGCCTTGAGCCGCAGCGCCGCGGAGACCTGCTCGGGCGTCAGCCGCGGGCTCTCCTTTTCCACCAGGTCCCGGGCTTCGGCCTGCCCTTGATCGGCCGCCAGTTTCAGCCAGGCAATGGCCTGGACGTAGTCGCGCTCCCGCCGCTCGGGAAGAGTCAGCAGCAGCTTCCCCAATCGAACCTGGCAGTCCGGATGCCCTGTAGCGGCGCACAAGCGGAAGTCGCGGCGCGCGCGGTCCAGGTCGCGAGGCACGCCGGTGCCCAGTTCATAGTGGTCGCCGAGATAGAGCTGTGCAGGGTAACTCCCCAGATTGGCGGCGTCGCCGATCAGGCGCATTCCCTTCTCCGCATCTTTCGGCACCCCCTTTCCCTCGCAATAAGCCGTGCCTACGTCGAACAAGGCGGGCCCGTGATGCTTATCGGCTGCCTTTCGGATCAGCAGTTCCGCGCGTTGCGGGTCTGGCGCGACGACATTTCCCGTTTCAAGCAGCTTGCCCAGGACATACATCGCCGGAGGAAAGCTTTGTTTCGCCAGAGTCTCGAGCGTTTCCATCGCCTTGTCCCGGCGCTTTACGTCTTGACCTCTCACACCCGCGAGCGCGACATTAAATTTCACGCGGCGATCTTCCGCCTTGCTGTCGTAATACTGCCCCTGCAAGCGGAAGTTCACTTCGATAGTCGCCAGGATATTGACCGGTTTTCCGTCCTTGCGGCCCGGTTCAAAGGCCCACTTTTCGATAGCTTCCTGCGCCCGCTCGTCCAGCCCGAATCCCAGAGGGCTGATCTCCGAGATACTGGTGAGTCTGCCCGTAACACCGACCACGACCTCGAAGACGGCGGTCCCCTGCACGCCCGCGTTGAGTGCCTCGCGTGAGTATTCCGGTTCGATCCTGTATTTCACCTGCGGAGGCGTGACACCCGGCCCGACCCTGAAAAGGGTGGTCAGGTCATCCGGATCGTCGGGCAGACAGTGGCCGGCCACAAAGAGCAGGAAGCCGGCGATCCGCAGGACAGGAGCTAATCGCATAGGTCGATCACCATAAGGCTAGCATCGAGTTGATCTCATTAGTACCGGGCTGCATCCGCCTTCTGCCGCCATATGCATGCCGGGGTTCCATCGCAGAAGATGCCTGCTAGCCGGTCAGCGAACGCCCGGCACACACAAGCCTGGCCCTGGTCCGGCCCGGCGCATCCACGCCATTTCCCGCGCGCGCCTCACTCCCGCCAGCGGACCCCGACCCCAGTCTCTTCTTGGCGTATTTCAAGCTGCGCTCCAGGTCCACGCGCTCTTAGGCAGCGCGACCATGCGCGCAAACTCCAGGCAAGCGTCTTGGGAAGCGCTTGCGGATTCGATTTTATATCGACCCTTCAAGTGGCGGCGATCATTCCATCTGGCGCGTTGAGGGGACGCCCGGCTAACTGACGGATGCCGTCCAGTTCGCCCCATCGCTCGGCAATAACCTGGAACCAAAAAGGAACTTGCGCTTCAATCGATTTCTCCAACTGCGTGCGCCTGGCGCTGGCCGGCAAAATGGCAACGCCTTTGCGAAGCTCGCCCATCGACACCACGCTGAGAAATAACATCTGCTTGGCGGTGCGTTGGCTCCACGCCGCGACATGAGCCTCAGGCGCGGTCCGCAGAATCTCAGAGATGACGTTGGTATCGACCAGAAACCCGTTCATGAAAAATCGACTGGACGGCCCGTGGAACGATTGCGGGAGAATAGCCTGTCGATTTCGTCATCAGTGAGGAGGCCCCGGACCGGAGCGAACAGCTCAAACAGGCTCTTCGGTTCCCCCTGGCTGGCGTCTTGCGCCGGAGTTTGCTGCTCGTCGAGCGAGCCGAGCGCTTTTTTGATCAGCTCGTCGACGTCGTGGAACCGGCCGCTTCGCAGGGGGCGCTCGATTAGCGCCTCGGTTTCGGGTTTGGTGATCTCGATGGTCATGGGCGGCTCCTCCCGGTCGGCAAGTTTCGTGATTTCACCCTAGCTCGGGATGGGGGCTGGTGTCAACCACCGGGTATGCTGCGCCCTGCCGGCGGAGGGCGGCCTAAGAGGCCGCCGCAGGCCGAGGGCCTGCCCCACCCAGTTCCAGCTTGACGATGGTATCCACAGCGTGCCGATGGGCCGCCGGCACATGCACCTGGATGCCTGCCGCGGACTGCTTCACGTCTGCCCTGCCGCCCGTCAGCACACTGTGTCGCACGATGCGGCGGGCGATCGCCGGCAGCGCCACGGTATCGGCTGGCCAACGCAGGATGTGCAGGTAGATGACATCTCCTTTGTGCGTGCTGCCACCCCACCACTTCCCTTCCGCCAGCCTGAAATGCTGCTCATCGGCCGGCCGCTTCTTCTCGTCGGGAGCGATGAAAGGGCCGCCGCGCGTGCCGTAGATGCTCTCGCCGTACTTCTTCAGGAACTCGCCCATTTCCCGCAGTCGGGCCGCGTGGGATTCCTCGATCAGCCCGTCCGGCCGCGGACCCACGTTAAACAGCAGATTGCCGTCACCGATGGCGCAGCACACCAGCCCGCGCAGGCACTCCTCGATGGGCCGCATGATTTCATCCGGATTGTAGGCCCACTGCTGCCCGACGGTGGCGCAGGTCTCCCAGGGCCGCTTGTTCTGGAACGTGCCGATCTCCTGCTCGGGGGTATCGTAATCGGCCGGGATGCCGGCGCGATCGTTGATGATCAAGTCGGGCTGCAACTGGCGCATCATGCGGATCAGCCGCGGGGCGTCCCAGTCCGCCGCCACGCCGTCCAGGCCATCGAAGAACCACATGCCGGTCTTGCCGTAGTTGGTCAGCAATTCGCGCACCTGCCCGTGCAGGTATTCGATGTACTTCGTGTGCGCCGCGCCATTGCGATAGTCGGGATGGTGCCAGTCGGGTTGCGAGTAGTACACGCCCCACTCGATTCCGCCGCGGTGGCAGGCATCCGCAATTTGCCGCACGATGTCTTTGCCATACGGTGAACGCGGGCTGGTGATCTTATAATCGGTGAGCTTCGAATCGAACTCGCAGAACCCGTCGTGGTGCTTGGTGGTGAACACCAGATACTTCATGCCGGCATCTTTGGCAAGTTGCACCCACTGATCGGGGTTGAACTTCACCGGGTTGAAGATGCGGTAGAGGTTATCGTAAACCTCCACCGGGACGTTGCCGGTGTGTGCGTCGTGCCGTCCGCGCCGCTCTCCGGCGCGGGACCAACTGATCTCGGTGCCCACGATGCTCACCGGACCCCAGTGGACGAACATGCCGAAGCGCAGGTCTTTCCAGCGTTCGATAGCGGCGGCGGGCGCGCCCGGGTCGGCTTGCGTCCACGCGGGCAACGCCGCGAGGGGAAGCGCGCAAAAGGTTCGTCTGTGCATTGCAGGTCGAGTATATTTCCGCCGCGCGGCGCGTGTCAAGCGCTTCTCAGGCGCCTTTCCGGTGGATACGGAATCACAAAGTGCAACTTACCGGCCAGGATGCGGCGCTGCAACTGTTCCCAGTAATCCACGGTAAACAGATCGCCGTGCTTTTCGCGGAAATAGTCCTGTAAGTCGGGTGGAACGCCCAGATAACGCTCCCATTCGTCCACCAGGACGTCGTCTTCCCCGACGGAAAACCAAGCGCCATCGGTTTCGCTATTCCAGAGCAACTCGTCTTGCTCGTCGGCGAGCGGCGGGGTTTCCCGAAACCGTTGGCGCAGGATCGGCGCCAGGTCGTCGAAGTCGAACAGCGCCACGTTGGAGGCGTGCGTCAACCCGGTATTGCACGGAAGGCCGTAACAGTCGCTCATGAAGAAGCCCATCCCGGCCAGGTCTTTGATAAACGCGCCCATGGCATCGATGGCCCGCTCGCGCGAGGCGCGGTCCCGCACCTGGTCGAGAAAAGTGCTCAGCGGCTGCACGCGGCGCTGCGCGTAGACATGCTTGAGGACCACCGTGTTTCCATCCAGCCGCACGCTCGAGGGCGCGTTCGCCACCAACTCCCGCAAGACCTGCTCGTCGAAGAACTCCCGCGGGAAATGCAGGTTACGGTAGAGCCACGCATCCAGCATCAGGCGTCCGCGGTTAATCTCGTGCACCCAGCGGTAGATTTCCATGATATGCGCCCTGCCCATCCATGCCTGCTTGGAGGAGAAGTCCCGGATGACCTTGAACACGTAGGGGAACGAAGGCGGCGAAAACACGACCATAGCCATGCCAACCCGTCCCGGAGTGGGCGTGAAGCGTTCGCCGGTTTCCCGCAAATGCCGGCGCAGCCGCTGGTTGAGCGCCACGCGCGCCGGGTGCGTAAAACCCAGCACGGCGCACATTGCCGGGTGACCGCGCTCGGGGGCCAGAGTATCGAGAAATTCGAGCACTTCGCGGTAGGCGTCGGTGCGGACGTTAAACGTGGAGCGGGTGGAGACGAACAGAATATTGCGCATGTCCTCCCGACCCGCCAGCACGGCGTCAACCATAATGCCGCGCTCCTCGTGCCGCAGCGCGAACACCACCGGAAGCTCGCGTGGGCCGGCGCGCAGTTTGCCGACCAGATAGGCCTCCCGGTCGCGAAAGAACAACGGCTCCAGCATCTGCAGATCGCGCGGAGAGCCCGCGCCGATCAGCCGGGACCATTCCGCGCGCAGCCGTCCGGCCACTAGCGCCGCGTCCCGTTCGGTATTTTCGAAGGGTGCGCGGAAGGCGCAGTTCGTCAGCACTTCGACGACAGACCGGGTCAGATGTTGCGGGCCGGCACGGTGTGACTGCCAGACCGGGCGCGTTCTCCGCACATGCGACCGCTCGGCCAAACCGTCGTCCGCGTATTCCACCGGGATGTCCTGCGCGTCGAAGGCCAGCCGCATGGTGGAGTAAAAGAAGGTGAGCGCGACGTCGGCCTCATACTCGTCGAAGGCCGTTTCGAGAAAGGCCTGCCGCACACCCATCCAGAACTCCCGGTCGGGCGCGCGCTCGGGAAACAGCCGCTGCAGTTTTCGCCACGTCCCGTTCACCGCGTCGCGGTAGAGTTGGACGCGGCGCCCGGCATCCAGGGCTCCTTGCGTCCACGCCCTGTTTTCGAATGTTTCTTTGGCTTTGGCGGTTAGGGCGTTGAACTCCGCCAGATAGCCGCGATGGGCAGACAGAATCAGCCCAGCGGCGCGCCGCGCATGGGCCTGCGCCTCAAGCGAAAGCGCTGCCAGAGGCGCCGCCGCGCCAGGCGGGAACAGCCGCCGCCAGGCCGTGCGACGGGTCGTGTTTGCCTTGGATGAGGTCACGCTATTCCGGCGCCGGGCCGACGCTGAGGACGATCTTCCTGGCGGTCTCCTCGGAAACTTCAGGCAGAAAGAGCACGCGCGAGCTGCAAGTGCCCGCCTTGCCCGGCACGATCGCGCTGAAGGCATTCGTGTCTGAGGGACTGGCGGCGATTTTATCCTGATAATAGACGCGCTTGGCCGAGTTCTCGAAGATCTTTTCCTTGGGAATGCCCAGCATTTTCAGCAAGGACTCCGGCAGCGGTTTGAAGGCCTGGCCCGTCTGGCTGGTGACCACCGCGATGGCGGTGGTGGCGTCCCGCAGGACGGCCCAACCGGCTTGCTCCGAAGAGGAATTCCAGGCTTCGGGGACCGTGATCTGGCAGGCGCCCTTGGGATCTTTGAGCACTTTTAGCCCGGCCGGCACAGAGGCAGGCGCGGCGCCGGACAGCCACAAGGCAAACAGAGCGACAACTCCGAAATACCCCATGAATCGAGTGTAGCGCCGCACGCCGCCCGGGTGGGGCATGATCGAGAGGCCGCGGTCGACGGAAGGTCGCAGGAAAGGCCGATTGACAATCGGCCTGCAGGTTACCAACGCTTTCAGCCGGCTCTGGCCGCCTAAAAGGCGGCTGCGGCCAAGATTGGCCGCCCTCCAGAGTGTTTTCGACGGTGCCCCACAATGGCGCCCTGCCATGCGTACACCTACGTTCAGATTCCAGCCGTATTGTTGATGAATCGCGCCGGTCTCCACTTCTATGCCGCACAACCCCGCGCGCCGGCGCCCACCTCGACCGGCCGATGCGGTAGAATCGGCAACCATGGCCACCTGGCAAGCCCACACCATGAGTTTCATCCTGCGGCACACCTTCAAGCCCCGCCTGGCACGCGCCGCCGATGCCCAACACGCCCGCGCCATCATGAACACCGCCCTCTTCAAAACTCCCGCCAACGTAAAAATCACCCCCGCCGCGCTGGGAGGCGTGCCGGGCGAATGGGTCGAATCCGCGCCCCAACCCGGCGCGCCTGTGCTGCTGTATTTGCATGGCGGCGGCTATTTCGCCTGTTCGGCGCGCACCCATCGCCCCTTCACCACGGCCTTCGCGCAACACGGATTGCGGGTCTATGCTCCCGATTACCGGCTGGCCCCGGAGAACCCGTTCCCCGCCGGCCTGAACGATGCCGTGGCCGCCTGGCATGCGCTTCGCACGGAGACCGGCGCATCCACCCCCATGTTCATTGGCGGCGATTCGGCCGGAGGGGGCCTGGCGCTCGCCACCATGCTCAGGCTGCGTGACGAAGACGCCGCGCTGCCTGCCGCCGCGGTCCTGTTCTCCCCGTTGACCGACCTCGTCGGCATCGGCGAATCGCGCCGCACCAACGACCGGCGCTGCGCCATGTTTCATGGCAGCGGCCTGGGGCGCGCCACCGATTTCTACATGGCTCACACCGGCGGCGATCCGCACGACCCGCTGGCCTCCCCGCTGTATGCCGATCTGCGAGGCCTGCCGCCGCTGCTGATTCACGTGGGCGCAGATGAAACCCTGCGCGACGATTCCACGGAACTGGCCACGCGGGCTCGCGCCGCCGGCGTGCAGGTCGATCTGACGGTGTGGCCCGCCGTGCCGCACGTCTGGCAAATGTTCCATCCGTTCGTGCCCGAAGGCCGCCAATCGCTCGCGGCGGCGTCGGCATTCCTGCTCCAAGCGCGCCTACAATAGGACTGTGCGCTTCGAGATCTACCGGGCCGACTCCGCCAGCATCCTCTCTCCCACGTCCGGCTTCATCGCCCAGGCGGGATTCACGCACTCGCTTTCGCCGGCCCGCAACTGCACCTTCGCCTGCACCTATTGTTACGTCCCCACCATGCGCATCTACGGCGGGCTGAAACCGGACGATTGGAACCATTGGGGCCGCTTCACCACCTTCAAAAGCAATGCGCCCGCTCTGCTGCGCACCGCGCTGCGGCCCAACCAGACCATTTACTGCTCGCCCCTGGTGGACCCCTATCAGCCCGCCGAGCGAACCGAATGCATGATGCCGCGCCTGCTCGACGAGCTGATCGCGCGCCCGCCGCGCATCTTCGCCATACAGACGCGCGGCCCGCTGATCCTGCGCGACCTCGCCCGGCTCGAGCGCCTCGCCGAACGCGCCACCTTGCGCGTCAGCTTTTCGATTACCACCGATAACGATCGCGTGCGCCGCCTATACGAACCGCACTGTGCGCCCATTTCCGAGCGCCTGGAAACCGTGCGCCGCCTGCGCGCCGCGGGCATCGCGGTATACGCCACGCTGGCGCCGCTGCTGCCCTGCGATCCGGAAGCGCTCATCGGCCTGGCGCTCGACGCCACGGACCGCGACATCATCGGCGATCCGTTTCACGTGCGCGCAGTGAAGAAGTGCGGCGCCACCACGCGCGATGCGGGCGTGCGCATCAGCCGCGCTCAGGGTTTTACGGAATGGCACGACCCCGCCTTTCAAACGGCGGTCACTGAAAGAATGCGGCAAAAGGCTGAGGCTGCCGGACGGCGATTCGCCACCGGGGCAGCGGCATTTGGATGGCTGGCAGAAACGCTGGCAGAGGTCTCTCATGACGGCAACGGCAAACGAAGTTTTGGAACGATTGGAAATTGAACCGGTCAATTCCGGCGCCTGCGATGGCGATTGGATTCCCCAACCCTCCGGCGGCGAACTGGCCTCCATCAACCCGGCGGACGGCTCCGTCATCGCGCGCGTGCGCATGGCGGGCCGCGAGGATTATGAGCATGTAGCCGCGCACGCCGCCCATGCCTTTCGCGAATGGCGCATGATTCCAGCGCCCAAGCGCGGCGAGATCGTGCGCGAGATGGCCGATGAGTTGCGCCGCTTCAAAGCCGACCTCGGCGCGCTGGTCACCATGGAAATGGGCAAGATTCGCGCCGAAGGTCAGGGCGAGGTGCAGGAGATGATCGACGTGGCGGACTTCGCCGTGGGTCTCTCGCGCCAGTTGTACGGTTTGACCATGCACAGCGAACGGCCCGGCCATCGCATGTACGAGCAATGGCATCCGCTGGGCGTCGCCGGCGTCATCAGCGCGTTCAATTTTCCAGTCGCGGTGTGGGCCTGGAACGCCATGATCGCGGCGGTTTGCGGCGATTGCGTGCTGTGGAAGCCGTCGTCCGATACGCCGCTGACCGCCATCGCTGTGCAGAAGATTTCCAACCGCGTGCTCGACCGCCACGGGCTGAAAGGCATCTTCAACCTGGTCATCGGCCGCGGCGATCCGGTCGGCGAAGCCATGCTGAACGACGCGCGCGTTCCGCTGATCAGCTTCACCGGCTCTACGCAAGTTGGGCGCCGTGTGGCGCAGACCGTGTCGCAGCGCATGGGCCGGACCATTCTGGAATTGGGCGGCAACAACGGCATCGTGGTGATGGATGACGCCAATTTCGACCTGGCCCTGCGCGCGGTCCTGTTCGGCGCAGTGGGCACCGCTGGACAACGCTGCACCACCACCCGCCGCCTGTTCCTGCAGAAAGGCATCGCCGGCCGGATGACGGACGCGCTCGTTGCCGCGTATAAACAGGTTGCGATCGGCAACCCGCTCGACCCGCATACCCTGATGGGTCCGCTGGTGAACCAGCGCGCGGTCGAGGACATGATGGAAGGTCTCGACACCGTCCGCCAGCAGGGCGGGGAAGTGATCTACGGCGGCGGACGGCTGGGCGCCTGCTTCGTCGAGCCAACCCTCGTGAAGGCCAAGCCCGATATGCCCATCCTGCGCGAGGAGATCTTCGCCCCGATTCTCTATCTGGTGGAATTCGACGCCCTGGACCAGGCCATTCAGTGGCACAACGATGTGCCGCAGGGCCTGTCTTCGGCCATGTTCACGGCCAACCTGATTTCCGCCGAGCGCTTCCTGAGCCACGCCGGCAGCGACTGCGGCATCGCCAACATCAACATCGGCACCAGCGGCGCGGAGATCGGCGGAGCGTTCGGCGGCGAGAAAGATACCGGCGGCGGCCGCGAATCCGGCAGCGATTCGTGGAAAGCCTACATGCGCCGCCAGACCAACACCATCAACTGGTCGTCGCAACTGCCCCTGGCCCAAGGCATCGAATTCAAGCTGGAGGGCGGGCTTTAGCCCGCGCGGGGCTTCAGCCCCGCTCCGTCGAATGATCTACACCTCCTACGAAATGATCCAAGACTGCCGTGCCAACCGTCCCGAAGGCTGGAGCTATTTCCTAACAAACTATCTCCCAGTAGTCCGCCAATTCCTGAAGCATTACTTCCCCGACCGTGCCGCCGACCAATCCCTCCTCGAACGCGTGCTGCGCACCAATCTCTTCCAATCCCTCGACCCAGCCCCCGAACGGACCTTCGTCGCCGAACTCCGCCAGCACGTCCTGCGCGCCGTAGAAGCCGATCGCGCCAGCGCCGCGCCGGAAATCTCCATCGATATCGAAGCGCTGGGCGCAGCCCTCGAACCGCTCACGCTAACCGAGAAGCTGGTCGCCTGGTTCGAAACCATGTACTATGCCGTCTCGGATACCGGCCGCATGCTGCGCATGTCGCCGCAAACCGCCGAAAAGATCCGCGCCCGCGCCGCCGAGTTGATCCGCGGCAGCCTGGATGCCTGGCGCAGTTCGGTGCTCCCCGAGAACGGACCGCTGCTGGGCCAGGCCGCCAGCGCGCTATCCACCAAGGACTGCCTGCCCGCCAAAGCCTTCTTCGACGTGATCGACGGCCGCACGACCTGGCGCGGCCGCGAGGAAATGGAGCAACATGTGAAAGGCTGCTGGCACTGCCTGGATCACTACTGCCGCCTGCTCGAAGTGGTGGACGTGCTGCGCGCCTCGAAGCCGCTGCCCGAAGCCGAGGCCGAAGCCTATAAGCGGCTGCTGGGAATCGAAGCTCCCAAGCGTTCGTTCTGGAAGCGATAGTCAGGCCGGCTCACTGCCCGGCCTCGCGGACCCAGCGAATGATGTGGCCGCCGCCTTCCCGCACTTCGCGCAAGACGCGCCGATCGACGGCGTCGCGCGCGGGCCGGGTGTCGCCGGCTTCCTCCAGCACACGTTCATAAGCGTCGCGCGCGGATTCGGTGATCACGGGCGGCGCCGGGAATGCCTCCGCGGCTTTGAGTGTGTCGCGGTCGAGATAGTAGGCGCCCATGCCGCGCCAATTGTCCTGGTCCACCTTGGGCTCGCCTTCGAGCACGTTGCGCTCGACGAAGATAGATCCCGGCATCGCCATGCGGTCGCCAACATGAAACAGCCTGGGATGCTGCGTCGTGGAAGGGCCCGGTTTGAGGTAGTTCGCGATGTAATTGAGCCGGTCGAACTCCCCATACCCGGCCGCTTCGCCCCAATCGTAAATGGTGTTGTTCCGGAAGTCGGCATTTAACGCGCCTTGAAAACGAACGTTGCGGCTGAAGTTGTGGGCCAGCAGATTGTGGTGCCAGCTCACGCGGTTGCCAGAGGCAAGTGCCCCGTAGCCATGGCCGGCGAAGTTGAGGCTCTCGTTCAGAATCGACCACTGGATGGTGATGCGGTCGCTCATCTCCCTGATGGTGACAATCTTGCCGGTGGTCCAACTGAGCGAAAGGTGATCGGCGATGCAGTCTGTGGCGCCGCTCGCGAAGCGGATTCCGTCTTCGCCTTCGCCGGCCTCGTAATTCACGTCGCGGCTCACGCCCTCATCGCCCAGGCGGATGCGGAAATAGCGCAGGACCACATCGTGCGTCCTGACGTCGATGCCGTGATTGCGAATCAGAATGCCCTCGCCGGGAGCGTTCTGGGCGTCCAGCGTGAGGAACGGGTGGCGGAGAGGCAGGCGCGTGTTCAGCGCAATCGGGCCGCCCACGCGGAAGACGACGATGCGGGGACCTTCGGACTCCACCGCCGCGCGCAGGCTGCCGGGGCCGGAATCGTTGAGGTTGTCCACGTACACGTTGCGGCCCCCTGTGCCGCCGCGACTGAAGGCGCCGTACCCTTCGGCGCCGGGGAACGCAGGCACTCCCGCGGGGATGGCGAGCGGGTAGACGGGATGCTCGCGCCACAAGGGCGCGGGCGGTTGCGGGATGGGGCGTACGTGAGTCAGGGGCGCGCCTTCGTCACAGGTGCTGCGGTTTCGCAAGACCAGGTCGGTGCCGTGGGCGCCGCCGCGATAGGTCAAGGCCCAGCGGTAGGTCTTGCCCGCGAATGCGGCTGTGATTTCGCTGCCCTCCGGAAGACCATCGAACGTGCCGCTGGTGGGCACGTGACTCGCAACCAGCGTGATATCCTCCCGCGGCGGGACGGCAACCAGCGCGATCTCCAGGCGGCAGCGGCTGGCGCCATTGGGCATAATGCGCAGGCCTCTGACGCGCGACTGAATGGTGATGGGGGTCACGCCGCGCTCATCGAGGGTGAAGGAGAGCGCTGCGAGACCGGTCCTGCCGCCGGGATCGGCCGTGGCCTGGAGATAGACGTAATCCAGCACGTGAACGGCGGACGCTTGCGAGCCTTCCACTGCCAGAATGGCATGCGAGCCGTAACCAAATCCCACGGAAAGCGTGCGCCCCAGGAAACTGCCGCCGCGAATGCGCAGCACAGCGTCGTTGGCTCTGCCCGCGGAAGCCGTGGCGCCGCCCACGAAGACATCCATGACGGAGTGCAGCGCGCCGGAGTTGAGAACGAACTCGCCCTGGCCGCCACTCTCCTCGCCCACGAAGAGAGAATCCTGCACCAGGATGACGCTGCCGCCGTCGACTTCCACGCGGGCCCGGTCGCCGGCATGCGTTCCGATGCGCAGATCGCCGGCCACCCAAGTGCCAGGGGGCACGGTCACCTGGCTGTTGCCTCCTACGTCCGCGCTGGCGAAGGGATTGGGCAGGCCGGCGGTCCAGCGCTCCGCGTCGTTCCAGGCGCCGCTGCCGGCGCGCCAAGTGGTGGGGTCCTGCGCGAGCGCCGGCCCTGCGGCGAGCGGTGTGACAAAAAGCAGATTGACTCGCACCATGCCAGGGCCATCATACCGACATTGCGGCCAGTGGGGCAGGCTCTGAGCCCGCCCGGCCTGTAACTCTGCGTCGCTGGCGGCTCCCGCATCGTTGCCTCGTGGTTGGCGGTACCCGCTTGGTTGCGGCATCTGGCCCGCTCTTCGCGCGCCTCACCCGGCACGAACAGGGCCGGCGTGGACGCCGGCCGCAGGACTGGAGTCCTGCCCCACGGTGCCCACCGGCCGGAACCGCGCGCTGAAGTGCCGCAGGAACGGCGGCTCCTCCGCAATCTCCAGCCCGCGGATCTCCTCCTTCCGCGCGTTCACCTCCAATATCGCCTCCACCACATAGTCGATATGGCTCTGCGTATAAACCCGCCGCGGAATAGCCAGCCGCAGCAGTTCGTGCCGCGCCTGATCGCCGAACATCACCGACCCGATCTCCACTGCGCGGATGCCCGCGTGCCGGTACAATTCCACCGCCAGCGCCTGCCCCGGAAACTGCGCGCGTGGAATGTGCGGCAGCATGCGCGCCGCATCGATATAGATGGCGTGTCCGCCCGGCGGCTCCACGATCGGTACGCCGTGGTCCGCAATGTGCCGCCCCAAATAACCCGTCGAAATAATGCGGTAATTCAGGTAGGCCGGGTCCAGCACCTCCTGCAGACCCACCGCGATGGCCTCCAGGTCCCGCCCCGCCAGGCCCCCGTAAGTCGGAAAGCCTTCCGTCAAGATCAGCAGGTTGGTCTCCTGCACCGCCAGACGGTCGTCGTTGGTGGATAGGAAGCCGCCAATGTTGGCGAATGCGTCCTTCTTCGCCGAAAAAGTGCAGCCGTCCGCCAGCGAGAACATTTTCTGCGCGATTTGTTTCGGCGTCCAGCTCGCGTATCCCGGCTCCCGCTGCCGGATAAACCAGGCGTTCTCGGCGAAACGGCAGGCGTCCAGGTAGAACGGAATCTTGTAGCGCGCGGTCACCCGCCGCACCGCTTCGATATTGGCCATCGACACCGGCTGCCCGCCGCCTGAATTGTTGGTGATGGTCAGCATCGCCAGCGGAATATGCTCCGCCCCGGTTTCCTGAATCAGCCGCTCCAGCGCCTCCACGTCCATATTGCCCTTGAAATCGAGGCGCGCCTGCGTGTCGGCGGCTTCCGGAATCGGCAGGTCCACGGCCCGCGCGCCGGTAAATTCGATGTTGGCGCGCGTGGTATCGAAATGCGTATTGTTGGGCACCACATGTCCCGGCCGGCACATCACCGTGAACAGGATGCGCTCGGCCGCGCGGCCCTGGTGCGTGGGGATCATGTGCCGGAACCCGGTCAG
>JBEKPZ010000187.1:0-14643 GCA_049520215.1 Bryobacteraceae bacterium
AACGGGCCGCGTTGGGTAACAAAAGTGATGAGTCAACGCGCGGAGATCTAATTGTCGCCGATCACTTCCAAAACGTGATGCTTCTGGAACGCGCCGGAATGCCCAGTAAAGCCCTGTCGAATCGCCGTTTTCGAAAGGGTCTACGCTGGAACCTTTTGGAAGGCGTCAGACGCGACCGCCTGTGCCCGGATGGCACGCACCACCGTCCCCACTCCGATTCGCATCTGCTTGGCTATTCTCTCGATGGACAAGCCGGATTCCCGCAACCGAAGCACCTCACCCCGGTCGAAGATACGCTTTGGCCGACCGATGGCGTTGCCGCTCTTCGTGCCATGCCGGCGGGCATATTCCATTCCCGATACGACCCGCTCGCGGATGACGTTTCGCTCCAACTCCGCCATGGCGCCGATAATTGTGAACATGGCCTTGCCCATCGGCGTGGATGTGTCCAGAGCCTCCTGGCAGGAAACAAAGTCGATGCCGAGCGCGCGGAATTCGGCCAAGGCGAGCACGAGTTGCTCGATGGATCGGGCGAACCTGTCAAATCTCCAGACTAATACCACCTGAAACTCGCCCCTCTTGGCGTCTTGCATGAGGCTCTTGAGGCCGGGGCGGTCCTCTTTGGCCCCGCTCATTCGGTCTGAATAAACCTTGGCGAGGTCCCATCCGCGCTGTTGTACCATCTGGCGGAGCGGGACCTCCTGGACCTCGGGATTCTGTTCGAAACCATCTCCGCCGCGAGTGCGGTTGGCTGTGCTCACCCGGACGTAAATGGCGGCGCGTTTGGTTTTCCGGTTAGGCATAAACAAATTATTGCCTGTTCGTCAGCGCATCGCCGCCAATGTCGCGGAGGTTGCCCCCGACGTTCGCCAGCCTCGCCCACGGATATCCACTGCATAGGCAAATCGTCAGTTCGCCGGCACTCCCGGATATGGCGTGCTCGCAAAATGGTACGCCCTCCGCCGGCCGCCACGCCGCACACCATGGACGCGGGCGCCCTCCACCCGGCACGTGTCCCATCCGTACGCCGGCGTCGAGTTCACTCCCACGGTCCACCTGGCCTCCACTGCAGATGGAAGGCGTCCTCCCGCGCGGTCGCCGTCAGTGGCGCTGAGGCGAAGCGCCGCACTTGCGCCACGATCTCGTCCAAGCCGGATTCGGATTCGAATCTACTCCGGCGAACGAATGCTCGCCACTGCACGGCTCGCGCTGGATCTGCGCTGAAAGCTTCGGTCAACCCAACTGGGGTCGCGTCGATGGCGGTGCCACGATGTCGAAAGGTCGATCGAATGGCCTCGGCCAGAAGATCGCCGTCAAACGGGTACAGCCGCGCCAGCAGGGCGAGGTCGTAATAGTCCTTGATGCGACTGTTGAGGAGTCCGAGGACGGTGAGGGCCTCGAGTTTCTCTGCCACGACGGTTTCCTTCGGATAGGCCAGGAGCACTGGCGGCGGGAATTCCAACATCGCCGGGTACTCGATCTCGCTTGGTCGCGGGACAATCGTGTCCCCAAAACCAATGTCGATCTGCATCGGGATTCTCGCCTTCGCGAGCGTTGCGTGGAACCGAACGCGCACACCCTCGTACTCCGCGTCTTCCTTGATGCGCTGCACCTCGATCGAGGCGGCGGTAAACTCAATGCCGTCAGGTTCAGTAGCGAATGCGCAAACCTCGCCGACCAGCGACCGAATGTGCTCCAACTCGTTGCTCGTCTTTCCAGCCAAGTCAATGTCCATCGTTGGCCGGGCAACAGGCGCCCTCCAGGCCGTCAGCAGGAGGGCTCCCTTCAGAATGAACCGATCCGCCAATGGTGACTTCGCCAGCCGATACAGGAAGCGCTCCATGGCGAAATACTGCAGCAGTTCCTGGAATGGCCGGCGCTGCCGACGGGCTTGGTTCAGCAGACGTTGGCGGACCGAGGCGCCCAGATCACGGCCGCTCACACGATCGCCTCCAGGTACGGACGCATCGCCTTCTCCACGCGGTCGACCCGCGCAAACCTGGACAGAGCCTGGTAGTCCGGCTTGCGCGTCCGTTCCCGGTAAGTTCGCAGGGCTTCGATGGCGACGTCGAGCCCGATTTTGTTTCGGTACTTGAAGCAGTCCGCGATCGTCTTCTCCGGCGAATACACCCGCACGGGAACTTGGTCGATCGAAAGGACGTCGATCCCGGCGCTGAATGACGGATCGGAGTACCAGAATACACGTAATGGAATGCCATCGAGCTTGGGTATCTGCGCGTGGCTGGGCAGCGCAACGTCCACCGCATGAGCAACCTGTGTCGTGAGACCGTGATGTGCCAGGGCAGAGATTAGGCAGATGACCGCACGCGGTATCCGGATGGCGACGGAGACCAGGTCGGGGCTGGTGAGCGGTGGGGCGGCAGAGAGCCGGTAGATGCCACGGCCCACTTGGTCGAGCTCGCCGCGGTCCCGAAGGTTGTACAGCGTCCGGGGGTGAACGCCCAGACGAATGGCGTCGCGGGTGCGGAGCATTCCTTTGTGTTTGGTGAACACATGGCGTGCCTTGACTAGGCTGGCGTCGGCAATTGGCATTGGATAGAACCTGCGGACATTATACATGGTCTCCGAGGTTTCTATCCAGCGTTGGGCCCGCCCGCGTTCTGCTTGCGGTGGAATTCCACCCGGGTAGCGGCCTCCATGCTGCCAGGCCCGCGCTGCGGGCCAGGAGTTGACGTAATCGCCGATTATGGGAAGCCAGGTTTCCGCCGATCCGTCCGCGCGGGCCGGAGTAATAGCTGTCACTTTGCAAGTTATTTCGCGTAGAACTTTGCATGCTATTTTGGCGTACGGGCCATCTGGGAGCGGCCATTGCGCAAACCTGCCGCCATGCACGAGCGCAACGCAATACCCTTTTTGCAACGCTCAAGCCCCAGCGAAGTCGTAGGCTGCCAATTCGTTGCAAAATCGAACGTTTGCGCACGCGTGTTCAGACCGGTGTCCCGGAAAGACCTCTTTGTTCCAGTACCGTGCCGTCGGGCCAGATCAGGGCTTAGTTGACCTTGAAAGCCGTGGCGCTTGCGGCAGTGCCACCCGGTGTTGGTCACGTCGATCCTGCCGGTCACCGCACCGGTTGGCACTGTGGCTTGTAATCTCCGTGTCCGAGTTCACCGTGAACGCCGCCGTGACGCCTCCGAACGTGACGGCGGTCGTCTGCGTAAAGCTCTGACCGTTGATGGTGACCGGCATCCCCACGGGACCACTGCTCGGCGAGAATCCCGCGATCTTCGGCGTCACTCTGAATGTGCCCTCAGCCGTAGCCACGCCGCCGGCCGTGGTCACGGTGATCGATCCCGTGAGCGCACCGGTGGGCGCCGTGGCCGTGATCTCCGAATCGGAAACTACCGCGAACGCCGCCGGGACGCCACCGAATGTGACGCCCGTCGTCTGCGTGAGGCTCTGACCGTTGATCGTCACAACCGTGCCGATTGCGCCGTGAGTGGGCGCAAAGCTGGAAACGGCGGGGAGCACCCGGAATGGCAAATTGCTCGATAGCGTCCCGCTGGGAGTCACCACCTGGACGGGTCCAGTGGTGGTTTCCGCCGGTACGGTTGTTGTGATCGCGGTGCCGGTGGAGTTCACGGAGTATGACACGGGGACTCCGTTCAGGGTGACGCTGCTTGCTCCGGTCAAGTTTGTGCCCAGGATTATGAGCGGAGCGCCTGTCTTGGCGGCGGTGGGCAGCGTCTCCACAAAACGCCCCAGGCCTACAGAAAGTCTGAAGACTGTGCCGCAGCCGATCGAGCCGTCACCGCAGGCCGCCGTGTTGGCCCCTCCGATCTCGGTTGTCCCATACAGCTCCCCATTGGTGTCCTGGACAAGCCCCGCGTAGGAGTGTCCGCCGTCTGTGCAATTGGGCTGGGAGTAGAAGTTGTATAGCGTCGTCAGCGTCCCAGTCGGGGTCATTTTGAAGATAGTGCCATATCCGTTGGCACCTCCCTGCGCCATCGTTCCGTAGAAGTTACCGTCCGTGGCCTGGACGATCGCGGCGACGGGGCTCTCCCCGTCCGGGCACCCGCTCTGGGCGCAGAAGCTGTACAGCGTCGTCAGCGCACCGCTCGGGGTGATTCTGAAGACAGTACCACCACCGTAGGCCCCTCCGTATTCCGTTGTCCCGTAGAAGTTGCCATCCGTCGCCTGGACGAGCCCGGCGATCAGACTCATGAACAGATCGCCGACTGCGGCGCCATTCACCGTCTTGTAGAAGAGTGCGTTCTTGCGGTTCAGGATGGCTTTCTTCAGGGAACGCTCGACAATGTTATTGTCGAGTGGCGCGTCCGGTTGCTGTTCGGGCGATCTTGGGCGCTCCACCTCAACCAGTGAGTGGTAATGCGCGCGTGGAAACGCCGTCCATCCCCGCTGCTGCCGGCTGAGGATGTAGTCCTCCGCGCGCTCATACATACCCCTGTGCGGCACGATAGCCGTCAATATATCCACCACCGTTCCGGCGCGCGCCGCTCGAAGCGTGACCACGCCCGAGCGCCTGGCGCTGGAGGCGTGCAAGCCGTGGCCGCCGGCGGTCGCTCCACCGGCGCCCGCGCCCTTCCACAATGCCGCCCCGGCCGCCCCGCCGCTCGACGCGACCATGGCGGGCAGCACCGGTTCGCGCCAGGAGCGCGTTGTCCCTCGCCGCGACCGCCCTGCGGGCGGATGGGCGACGCGATGGGCGGCGAGACGCTGGCCACGACCAGGGAGCTTATTCGCCGCGGAGCCCGGCCATTCGTTTTGAATCGCACGCGCCGATTTCGGGCCGCGCTTGAACCGCCGGCACAAGCAGAGGCACCATCAGTAATGACTCCAGACGGTTCCTTGCCAGGAAACCGCCGAGAATTGGGATCTTGCACGCCATAGTATCGGACGGTCAGCAGAGTTTACAGGGCGGGCGGCGAAACGCGTTTTCAAAAAAACCGGGGTCACAGCGTGCGGATTGAGGAACAGAGATTCAAATCACCATGGAGAATGTTGTGACAAGGCTTTATTGTTGACCTTCGGTTCTCTGGTCGGCGCTCGGTTCTGGGACTTCCGGTTCCTGCTGATCGTGAACATGCGCGGCAAAGACCGGCAAGAGATCTATATCGGTGGGCCTGCTGTGGTCGTTGGGCGGGTCGATCCGGTGATCGTGCCGTTGGTTCCGGGTGCCAGCTACACTGTTCAGATCCCGATCTCACGCTTTGTCGCTTTGGAAGAGTCGAAGAGGGTGGAGACGTTTACGTTACGGCGTTGCCAGTTGCGGGTTGAGTTGGACGTTCAGAATACGTCCTGTCGCATGTAGGGCTACCCAAATCCAAACATGATCCAGCGCTGGCAAGGCAAGGTGGCATCAACATTCTCGAACTGCCGACGTGAGCAGTTTGGGCCAAAGCCATGCCCGTAACCGCTGTCCAAACCGAAGCCAATCAGGGATACGGAACCGGCGATCAATCTGGCGAAAATGGAAACGGTGGTAATGATGCCGATCATCGCCAGCGCAGGCATCGACACCTTCGTGGTAAGGCGTTTTGCGACCCGGATCTTCGATGACAAAGAGATTAAGCGAAACCCTGAGCCGAAGGCCACCCGGCCCGCAGAGCCGGGATTGGAATGACGAATTGTTTTATGAAATCCCGCAGCCGTTAATATTTCTTTATTGATAATGTACCGGATCATACCTTCACCAACTGGCGCTTTACTTTACGTATGTTGCAGCCGCATTTGCACGGCCGTGTGTCTCAAATCAGGCTCAAACCTTCATTACGCATGTTGACAATCCGTCGCTTCGGGTGAATTCTAGCAGGTATAGGACTTTTCCTATGCTTCCGGGAACCGCGGCGGCTTGCTGCGATATGAAATGCTCATTCAGACTCTATCTCGTCTCCCGAATTGTAGAACCGGACAAACGGCTCGACGCCGATTGACGGTCGATCAAGCCAAGATCAGTGACGTGAGAATAGCCGTTGAACGGGAGCGGCTTGCAATTCTAGAAAGGCGATTCAAATGCAGCAAAAGCTCCACCTAGTCTCACGGCAACAGCAAGTAGTTTCCGTCGCTTCGCCCGGAAAGGCAAGACTTTCCATCTGGCAGTCTGCGGTTCTCTCATACGCACTGTAAGGCATGAGCTGGCAAGAAACTCAGGAGAACACAAAATGAAACATACGGAGCAGATGTTGTTGCTGGCGTTGACATGCGCGCTTATTGCGATGCCACTCCCCACAGCCCTGGCGCAAAGCACTGCCAATCCGGACTCTCAGGACCTGCCCAATATGGGCCAGCAAATCACGCCGCTGGCGCCCCTCGGCTCCCGTTTCGAGCCGATGAATCCGGATCTGGCCACTAACCCGTCCTGGCTGGCAGGACAAGCCGTGACGACAGTGGTCAGTCCCGACCATAAGACGTTGCTGGTTCTGTGCAGCGGATTCAACGTGGTCTTCAACGGCACGACGGCGCCACCTACCACCAGCCAGTTTGTGTTCATCTACGACATCTCCGCGAACCAGCCGGTGAAGAAGCAAGTCGTGCCGATCCCCAATACTTACAACGGCGTTGTGTTCGATCCCTCCGGCACGCATTTTTACGTGGCGGGAGGCGCGGACGACAATATCCACACCATTACGCTCGGTTCCAACGGAAAATGGGCCGAGGAACAAGCGGCCAGCCCGGCGCTCACCATGGGGCATGCCGCCGGCAATGGCCTGGAAGTGCAGCAAGGGGGCACGGGTCCGGTGAACGCGCAAGTATCCGTGAAGCCTTGCGCGGCTGGCTTGGCGATCTCGAACGATGGCAAGACGTTGGTGGTGGCCAACTACTATAACGATTCGATCACCATCTTCACCGGCGGCTACGGCAACTGGTCGAAGGAGACCGAACTCGATCTGCGGCCCGGCAAGAGCGACGCTACCCAAGCCGGCGTGCCGGGCGGTGAATATCCGTTTTGGGTTGTGGTGAAGGGAAGCGCAGCTAGCGCGACGGCGTACATCTCCAGCATCCGCGACCGCGAGATCGATGTAGTGAGCCTCGCCGGGACTCCTACCGTTACGGCCCGCATCTCAGTGAAAGGCCAGCCCAACAAGATGACCCTGAACGCGGTGCAGTCCTTGGTGTATGTGGTCGAGGACGAGTCAGATACGGTGGACGTGATCGCCACCGCCACCAACGCGATCCTGGAGACGATTCCGGTAATCGCTCCGCCCGGCGTGTTGCCAACGGCCCTCGCGCAATACACCGGCGCGAACTCTGATAGCGCCACGCTGTCGCCGGATGAGAAGCAGCTTTACGTGACCAACGGCAATCTGAATTCGATCGCGGTGGTGGCGCTGAGCGGAACCAATGGCGGCGACCAGGTAGTGGGGCTGATTCCCACCGGCTGGTACCCTAACTCGGTGAGCTTCAGCGCCGATGGATCGTGGGTTTATGCGGTCAACGGAAAATCGCCGACCGGCGCGAATCCCGGCTTCTGCTATAGCGGCGGCGCGCCCTTGTATCCAAGTTGCCTGCTGGCGAACCAATATAATCCCCAGTTGATCAAGGCCGGTTTCCAGACCTTTCCTCGCCCCACCAGCGCGCAACTTACCGCGCTGACGGCGCAAGTAGCCGTGAATAACCGATTTTCGAGTACCGAGAGCGCCAGCGACGCTGCCGTGATGGCGGCCGTGCGCGCCGGCGTCCAGCATGTCGTCTTCATCCTCAAGGAGAATCGCACGTACGATCAGATTCTGGGCGATCTGGAAGTGGGCAACGGCGATCCCGATTTGACCGAATTCGGGCAGCCCATCACGCCGAATCAACATAACCTGGCGTTAAATTTCGTCACGCTCGACAATTTCATGGTGACCGCTGAAGTGAGCAACGATGGCTGGCCTTGGAGCACTTCCGCGCGCGCGCCCGACGTGGTCGAGCGCCAGTTTCCGGTGGCTTATGCGGCTGTCCTGGGTGTGGCACGCGGACTCAGTGTCGACTCTGAAGGTCTGAATCGCAGCGTGAACGTGGCCTATCTGACGCTCGCCGAGCGCCAGTACGCCGATCCGTTTACGCCGAACGATCCGGATCTCCTGCCCGGACAGACCGACGTGGCCGCGCCCGATGGGCCCGATAACGAAATAAACACCGGCTATCTGTGGGACGCCGCGTTGCGCGCTAATCTGACGGTGCGCAATTACGGCTTTTTTATCGACGGCACGCGTTATAACACTACCACCAACACCATCCCCCTGGTCGAAAACCCGGCGGCGGACGGCATCGTGGTGGCATATCCCGCGAATGCCGCGCTGGCCCCGCGCACCGATCTCTACTTCCGCGGATTCGACAACGCCTTCCCGGATTATTACCGCTACGCGGAATGGGCCCGTGAGTTCGATAACAACTACTTCGTGCCTGCCTGCCGCGCGCCGGAGCCGCGGAAACTGGCCTCCGCGCCCGCCGCGTCGCCGTGCACGCCGTACCGTGAAACCGCGCCCCGCAGCACGGGCATGCCCTCCTTGAGCCTGGTACGCTTCATGCACGATCATACCGGCAGCTTTGGCGCCGCCATCGACGGCGTGAATACCCCGGACCTGCAGGTGGCGGACAACGACTATGCGGTCGGCCTACTGGTGCAGAAGATAGCCAATAGCCAGTACGCCAACAACACGCTGATCTTCGTGGTGGAGGACGATGCGCAAGACGGCGGCGACCATGTCGACTCGCACCGCAGCGTGGCTTTCGTGGCGGGCGCCTTCGTGAAACAGGGCGCTCTGGTATCCACGCCATATAACACTCTCGATTTCGTGCGCACCATGGAGGAGGTACTAGGCCTGCCGCCGATGAACCTGAACGACGCCTTGGCCAAACCCATGGCCGATATCTTCAATACCACGCCCAGCGCGTGGAGCTTTACCGCTACTCCCTCGGCCCTCCTGTATGCTCCTGGTGTATCGCTGCCGCTGCCCCCGCAGCCGACCAGCTTAGTCGTGCCAAAGCCGTCACACGATGCAGCCTATTGGGCCCGGGCCACCGCGGGCATGGATTTCACGTCGGAGGATCGCGTCGATCCCGCCGGTTTCAATCGCCTCCTTTGGAAAGGCCTGATGGGCGATAAGGCCTATCCCGCCATTCCGAGTGGGAAGGATCTGCGGCATAATCGCGCCACGTTGCTGGTGCGTTACCGGCAGGCCCTGAAGGACGAACGGCGTCGTAACTGAGGGTCCGCCGGGTGCCACTACCGCACCCGGACTTCACCGGCGTGCCGCGTTGTGCGCGACGTGATGGCGCCTCTTCGAAGGCTGCCCCAAGTGTCAGCCTGCCATGTTCCAGCGTGACATTTGTTTGCTACCATTTGGAATTCGGAGACAGTCATTATAATGAGACCGTCTTGTCTTTTGATGTTTCTGCTTTCACTATTCAGCAGTCTTAATGCCCAAGTCGCCAGAACCACCCTTAACGGAGCGGTGACGGATCAGCATGGCAATGCTGTGCCATCGGCCAAGGTGAGAGCTATTAGCCTCGCAACAGGCCTCAAACGAGAGGTAGAGACAGGCATTGAGGGCACTTACGCGCTTGCCGATTTGGACGTAGGGAATTGCCTTATCGAGATTGGAAAAGAGGGATTCAGCACCGTTCGGCTCCAAACCGTGAAGCTTGAGGTCGGTCAGACTCGCACGCTGGATGTGACATTGGACTTGGCAGGGCGGACCGAACAGGTGACCGTGACGGAAGCCATGTTACAGATAGACAGAGTGGACGCCACTATCGGTGAGCCGATCGAACAGAAGCAGGTCGATGAGCTGCCGATCAACGGCCGGAACTGGTCGACGCTTACCGCGCTTGTCCCGGGCGCGGTGGATACGGGCGCGAGCGATCAGCGCACCATTCGTTTCGTGGGCCACGGCCTCGACGACAACAATCTAACCTTGGACGGCGTGGACGCGACGGCGGTATTCAATCAGATGCAGCGGGAGTATGTCAGGCTCACGATTCCGCTGGAAGCGATCGACCAGTTCGACGTCAAGGACCAGACGTTCGGGGCGGATGTCGAAGGCGGCACTTCCGGCGCCCAGGTTGCAGTGGTATCGCCTGCCGGCACAAATAGTATTCACGGTAACGCTTTCGATTACTTCCGGAACGATGCCATGGAGGCGCGCACACCGTTCAATGGGGCCTCACCGAATCCGTTCCTTTTGAATCAGTTCGGAGGAGCTTTGGGTGGTCCCATCCTCCGCAACAAGCTATTCTTCTATGCCGCCTATGAGGGGCTGCGACAGCGCCTGGATGGAACGCAGATCGGAGTCGTGCCAAGCCCCAGCTTCGTTGCTCAAGCCGGTACCACTTCGCCGGCCCTGCTGCCGGTCGTACAAGCCTATCCCAGCGGGACGTCGCCGACTTCCAATCCCAACGCATGGAACTACCAGGCGCTCGGGCGCCAGATCGACAACGAAGACTCCGGGATGGTCAGGCTCGATTATCACTACTCCGACCGGACGACTGCGTTCGTGCGCTTCAACTCCGATGAGGCGGTGGAGACCACCCCAACAGGCCAGTTGATGGCGAAGACACTGTGGGACACGAAGTTCAACAACGGCGTTTTCGAACTCTTGCACGTCTTCTCGCCGAGGTTGGTGAACGAGTTAAAGTTTGGAATCGACCAGGATTTCTATCACAGCGCGACGGTATCGCCGCTGCCGTATACTTTCAGCGTTTCCGGTTTCAGTTCCTTGCTGGGAAGGACCAGTTCCGACAATCCTTCGAAGACCATGAGCTTCCTGGACGACATCTCATGGTCAAAGGGCAACCACACGCTGAAATTCGGTGTGGAGGTCAAGCGGGACTTCCTGAACCAGGGTACGGCCGCCAGCGCAAGCCTGACGTACACGTCTACTTCCAACTTTCTAGACAACGCGGCGGGCACCGCCTCGTACACCGCGCTGCTTCCCCTGGTGAGACAGCGCAAGACCCAGTATTGGGGCTATGCGGAGGATGAATGGAAGGCGCTTCCCAATCTCACCATCAATGCGGGCGTCCGCTACAACTTCTTTAACGCGCTGCATGCCATTAACAATGATGCGGTGCCGTTCGATTTTGCAACTTGCGGTGGCTTCTGCCCCAGGACGGATTCGTTCTTCAACCCACGCTATGACGACGTGGACCCGCGAATCGGCATCGCCTGGTCGCGCCGGGGCACGGCCGTCAGGTTAGGCGCCGGGATCTACCACACCGATGGCCAGCTTGACGATCAGAATCTGCCGATTTCCAACACCGTAGATCGTTACTCGTTTAAGAACACGGCGTTTCCAAATCTGTCGTACCCGCTGGCTCCGTTCCTTGCATATGCCGAGGACGGAGGGCTGGGAGTGGTTTCGCCCCGGGACCTAGATCGGAATCGAAAGGACAACTACGTTGCGGCCTGGTCGGTCTCGGTGCAGCAGTCGCTGCCCGTCAAGCTTGTAGGCACGCTGAGCTACCTCGGCAATAAGGGAACCGACATTCTCACCACCACCTATACGAACCTCGCCGTTCCGCCGTCGAACACGGCGCCGTACCCGGCCTTTGGGGTGGTGTCTTGGCGCGGTGACGTTGGCAACAGCACCTTTGAGGCAATGCAATTCAACCTGCGGCGCACGTTCGAGAACGGCTTTCTGCTTTCGTCGAATTACATGTGGTCGCATTCCATCAATGACGGCAGTATCGGCGGCGGGGATTCGGATACTCCGCAGGACTCGTTCTGCCGCTCCTGCGATAAAGCAAGCAGCGACTTCGATGTGCGTCAGCTCTTCAATGTCTCTACCGTCTATGCGCTGCCATTTGGCGCCGGGAAGCGGTACATGAGTTCGCCGGAAGTCTTTCACACACTGCTCGGCAATTGGGAGATTAGCGCGATTGGCACCGCTCAAACCGGCTTGCCGGTGAACATCACGGTGGACCGGTCTAATGCATCCGTGCCGGGTATGTATGCGGTCAGCGGCTCTGAGCGTCCCGATTACGTCCCCGGAGTCTCGCTAACTCCGCCCGGAGGTTCGACTCCGAGTCAATGGATCAATCTTGCGGCATTCGCCACACCGGCTAACGGCACATTCGGCAATCTGGGGCGCAATGCTTTCCGGGCGCCTGGCATCGCGCAGCTTGATCTCGGCGTTTCTAAGTTCGTCTCGCTCACCGAGCGCGTCAGCTTCCGTCTGCGCGGCGACTTATTCAACGTCTTGAACCGCGCTCAATACGGCGCACCGAACGCCGACATCTCACAATCCAACTTCGGCGCCATTACGACTACGATCAGCAATTACGCAACTGGCCGGGGAACCCCGCGCGAGCTGCAAATCTCCGTGAAGATCGTGTTTTAGCTCCGTCTTCCAGGTCTAATCCCATCGCCTTTCAGACGATCAGCTTCAAGCCTCCTGCTGCGAGCCCGCGGTCGCTGCGACCGCTGGGCGGCGGGTGCTGGCACTGGTCTAACCGCCCACGGCCGACATCACAGTTTGTCCCGACGCTTTTCCGGGTGCCTTACGTTCCACGGCTGTCACAGCTTTCTTCGCCGCGCGCCGCTCAATGGCCGCCAGGTCCTCCCCCAGTTTACAGGTGCAAAACTCGCCGGTTGGCCGCGGCCGCAGGCCTTCTATACGCTCCAGCAGGTAGCCGCTCCCGTTGCACTTTGCGCAGCGCGGAGTTTCTACGACGCCCTCGGCTGGAACGCCGGCCATTAGCCGGCGGTGCTCAGCGACCATCTTCTTCGCTAGGTAGCGATAGTAACCCCGGGGGTTGGTCAGAGCTTTTGGGTTCGTAGTGCTGACCAAGTCGCGCCTTAGAAATGCCTCCAGTGGGACCGCTGCCTCGTGGAGTTCTCCCTTCACGTCAGCGAGACAGGCCTTCACATCGATCTTTGGATGACGCTGCTCGAGTCTCGCCAGAAAAGCACTCGTCGGCGTTCCGGAAGCGGACGAAATTTGGCCCGTTTGTTTTTCATCATCATCAACGCTTCCGGCCCTGGAGAGGGGACTGGCGCACTCGGTGTTGCTTTCTGCGCTTTCGGTCGTTGTACGATTTAGGGGATCTTGTGTAAACGCGAGCGAAGAGAGCGTGCTATCTAATTTTTCTTTTCCTTGATGATGATGAGGTACTGGAGAACTCTGGGTCAGAGCGGGAGTCCCAGTATTGTTAAGATCCAAGTACTGTTCTTGTGCGCTTGGTGCAGAAGGGATTATGCATGTAGTGCACAAGAGTTCCTTGGAAAGGCCTATTTGTTTGGATTCGGGCGACCCCGTATGCATGTGGTGCACAAGGGGTGGGAGCTTAGTAGCTGACTTTTCAATGAAATACGAATGCAACGCATCCCATCGGATTGCGTATTGTGTCGGCAGATTACCCTTTCTCGCATTGCTGCGTTTCTGCTTTTCGAGGAGCCCGTTTTTGACCAAAAACGATGTCGCATTGACTGCGGCGCGGAGTTTCAAGCCACATCCATGTCTGGTCCAACGAATCGAACCGCCGACTTTGGTGTAAACCCCTTCAACCATTTGAGTTAGGCTCACGGCGTCCGACAGCTTCCGATAGGCTACAGTCCGCTCGGCAAGGAACAGGAGCACAAGTGTAGCAGGGACGCCCAGCAACTCGGGCCCGAACCGGATAATATCGATCAGGGCCGCCGTCACTCCACTGTATCCTGGGATCTCGAAGCGCGTGGGTTTCGGATTGCAGTTCTTACCCTTGTCCGCCGGTTGCGTCATCCGCCCGTCTCCAGCCGGCACGCCGCATCGAGCAAGAACTCCCAGGACAATTCGCTTTCTGTCACGATCACCGGTGTGCCAACCGCTTTCACTAAGTCATGCGAAGTGCCCGGCACAAAGTAGATCATGTTCTTTCGGTCGGGAGGCTCCAAGTATTTACCGTGTTCCTTTGGTTTGCCGTCCTTGTAGGTCGGCGTGAATCGCGTCGTAGCCGCCATTCGCGAAGGCGCCGGGCTGATCAGGCAAGAAGCAGGGATCCTTCGACTTCCTTACAATGCACAAGAGCGACCGACAAATTTGAATCGTTCTCCACGAACACGAGGCTTTCGTGTAGTCGCGCACGTCGGAATCCCATGGACCTCATCTGAACACTTCTGCGTTGACCAACCGGGTAAGGTGCGCGCGCGTTTCTGCAACAGGTCGCCTAAGCAGCCCGAGTTCTTCCAGCCGCAGGCGCATCGCGGTGCGAGAAACTTGGAACCTATCCGCCAACGGTGCACCTGCCCAATCAAGAATAGCGTCGACCCGTTGCTCGTCGTTCGAGATGGTCCTCCTATCGTGGCGAAGGATGTAATGCTCGTCTTTCCGGAAGTCGTCTAAAGACATGAATTCGCGCCCAGGCGCGCCGATCTTCCACTGATCGCAGATCAGGCCCCGGGGCATAAGAACGTATGAGGCATAAGCGTTTGCTTGCACTTCAATCGGGGATGATGCCCTGGTACGGCATATGACACTAGCTGGTCGCTGCCTTCTCGTCAAACCAGACGTAGGGTCGGAGGAGAGTAGATAGGTCCGGTGGAGTTGCCAATGACCAATCTCATGAGAGAGGGTAAAGCGATAGCGACCCTCCATACCTGGGTTTTGGACAGGGTCAAGGCTTTCGTCGATAAATACCTCCTTACTCGAGACCCAGAGAGCCCCGAGTACGTCCGGTAAATTGAACAATTTGCGTAAATTATCG
>JBEKPZ010000188.1:0-14948 GCA_049520215.1 Bryobacteraceae bacterium
AGCCCTGTGCCTCCAGTTCGCTCGCGGTCTTCGATGCGTCCGGATCTGCTGGAGTAAGGCCGCCAACTGCGGTAAAGGCCCCCTTCACGGCACGCACGGTGACGCCGCCTGAATCGGCGGCAGTCGCCCCCGACATCTTCGTCGCCGGATCGAACGGAGTGAACTGGATCAATTTCGGCAGATCGGAGGCGACTTTCTTCGCGGCTGCGGCGCGGATTGCGGCATCTACCGGATCCTGCCCGCCGTCCGAGCTCGCCAGGGCAGCCAGTCCCAGCACGTGCGGCTCGTCGAACCCGGACATGGCATCGACGGCGGTGACCGTTAGCTCGTTTTGCGTCAGCGTGCCGGTCTTATCCGCGCACAGCACGTCGATACTGGCCGCTTCATCCACGGCGGAGAGCCGCGTCGGAAGGACGCCCAGCTTTGCCAGAGCCCGCGCGCCCAGCGCCGCCGCAAGCGTAAATGTGGCCGGCAGCGCCACCGGGATCGACGCCAGAACCGCCGTGAGCACCAGGGGGACGATCTCCCCAAACGGCATCTTGATCGCGTGGGCATATCCCACCAGCATCACGATGAGGACGCCATTGAACATGGCGAGATTGCACCAGCGCTCCCGCATACGTTTCGAACCCGGCGCTGGCTTCGATCGGAACGGATTCCCCGGTGAGCATGGACTGGTCGAGCAGCACGGATCCGTCAGTCAGGCGCACATCGGCGGCAACCACGGCGCCGAGCGACAGCTTCACCATATCGCCCGGCACGAGTCCGGCCGCCGGCACGGTCGCCCAGGCATTATCGCGGCGGACAGATGCGTTCAACGCGAGCCGCGACTTCAGCGCGGCAAGGGTCGCCTGAGCGCGCCCTTCCTGCAAAAACCCGAGGGCCGCGTTGAAGGCCAGCAGAACCCCGATGATGGCAGCCTCGACGTATTTGCCGAGAACAACCTCGAGCACGATCGCCGCTTCAAGCATCCATGGAACCGGCGCCCAAAACTTGGTCAGCGCGCGGCGTAGCGGATCGGAAGACGTGTCGGGTACGGCGTTTGGGCCGAACTTTTCGAGCCGGCTGCGTGCTTCATCGCTGGTGAGGCCTGATGGAGTCATGGGGCGACCATTCTACTTCTCCAGCAGCTTACGGATAGATTCCAATTCTTCCTTGCGTTTCGCGGTGGTCTTGGGATATGCCATCTTCAGTTCTTTGAGCGTATCCAGGACGATTTGGGAAACGATCGCGCGGGCATTCTCCTTGTCGTCGGCGGGAACGGCGTACCAGGGCGCGTGATGCGTGCTGGTCGCGCCCAGGCAAGCCTCATAAGCCGCCATGTAATCCTTCCAATATTTCCTCTCGTGAATGTCGGCGAGGCTGAACTTCCAGTTCTTTTCCGGCTGGTCGATACGCTCCAGGAATCGCTTGCGCTGTTCTTCCCGCGAGAGATGGAGGAATACTTTGACGGTCCGCGTGCCGTTGCGGTAAAGATGCCTTTCCAGGTCGGCGATGGACTGGTAGCGCTCCGCCCAGATGACTTTTTCGTCGCGCAGTTCTTCGGAGAGTCCCTGGCTGCGGAGAATCTCCGGGTGCACCCGAACCACCAGCACTTCCTCGTAATAGGAACGATTGAATATGCCGATCTGTCCGCGTTCGGGAAGCCGGAATGTCGTGCGCCAGAGGAAATCGTGTTGCAATTCCTCAACGCTCGGCTGCTTGAAACTGGATACCTGGCAGCCTGCCGGATTGATCCCGGACATGACATGCCGGATAGCGCCATCCTTGCCGGCGGCGTCCATACCTTGAAAGATCAACAGCAGGGCATAGCGATTGGACGCGTAGTGCAGGCGTTGCAGCGAGCTCAACTCCGCAACGTGTTCCTCCAGCAGTTGTTGATACTCCTTCTTGGACTTGCAAAAGGGCTTCACCTTCGTCGGCCACTGGTTGAGTTTGACTTTCTCACCCGGCCGCACACGGAAATCCTTTGAATCGATTCTCATCTTCATCCTTTCGTTGTCAGCGCTTCGAAACCGGAGATGACGTCGAACAGTTCCTCATCGATGCCGCTCTGACGCAAACGATGGAATGTCCGGTTGAGATCCTCCAGTAATTCGTCGATGTTTTTTTCGGCGCGTTGCATAGCGGCCAGGCGGCTCGCGTTCTCGCTCGCGAGGGATTCGGCGCACGCCCGAAACATCGAGATAAAAAGATATTCGCGGATCAGTGCGCCGAGAGTCGCCGTGCCGCCGCACATGATCTCCGGCAAACTCTTGGCCGGCCAGGGGACCTTGGCCAGACCTTGTTCCCATTGCGCGTCGAGCGGCAACAAGCGCTGGCTGACCGGCTCGTAGAGCGCCGCGGACTGCGGGCGGTTATGGAAGACGTAAAGACGCGCATACTCGCCTTTGGCCCGATGCTGTTCGCTTTCGATTTGAATCTGCCCGACGAGCTGGGTGATGGCCTTGACGGAATTCGGCACCGGGAAGAGTCCGATGGGCGCGAGGCCTGCGTCCGCCAGGCGCTCATGAACGCGCTCACCGACGGCCCAAACCTCGGCTTTGCCCGAAAGAGCCGCCAGCGTCTTGACCGCATAGTCGGACACCACCTCGTTGAATTGGCCCACCAGCCCCTGGTCGGAACCGAAGACGACGGCGCCGATCGCACCAGCATCGGTCTGCCCTTTCCGTTCTGGAACCAAAGGCGCCGGCCCTCTTTCGCGGAAGCATGCGCCCAAACCCAGTTCCACGGCGCGATAGTAATCGGCCAACGCGCTCACCGAATTCTCGTATTGCCCGATGCTCGATGCCGCCACCGCCTTCATCGTGCGGACGACGGATTCGAGATCCCCGGCTCCGGCGATCTTTCGGCGCATGCTCGCCGTGGTGTCGCTCATGGCTTCTTCCCGGGTTCAGGCTTCGGCTTGGGCTCGAAGCGGGCAAGGGCTTTGGTCGCGATGTCGACAATCGCTTTGCGATCCTCGTCGCTCAGTTTCCCGGCGGTATCCAACCGCCCGCGCACGTCCGCCGGGATCTCCGCCGCCGCCTCGCATAGGGCGTGTTCGGCGTCCGTCATCTGGTCCAGCGGCACAAGGTCGAAGAGTCCGGCGGTCAATGCCAGCAGCACCGCGATTTGCGCGGGCACCGAGACCGGGGAGAATTCGGGCTGTTTGAGGCACGCGCGGATTCGGCGTCCGTGTTCGATGGTCTTGCGGGTGTCCGCATCCAGGCGCGCGCCGAACCGGGAAAAGGTTTCAAGCTCCTCGAATTGCGCGTAGGATAGCTTGAGGTCGCCGGCTACCGCACGGTAGGCCGCGAGTTGCGCCTGGCCGCCCACGCGCGACACGGATTTTCCCACATCCACCGCGGGCAGGACGCCCAATTCGAAAAGCGATGGTGAAAGGTAGATCTGCCCATCCGTGATGGAAATCAGGTTGGTCGGAATATAGGCGGAAATGTCCTGCGCTTCGGTTTCGATGATGGGCAGCGCGGTGAGCGATCCGCCGCCCAGTTCTTTGCGCAAGTGCGTCGCACGTTCGAGCAGCCGCGAGTGGATATAAAAGATATCGCCGGGAAACGCCTCCCGGCCGGGCGGACGGCGCAGCAGCAGAGAGAGTTCGCGGTAGGAGCGCGCGTGTTGCACCAGGTCGTCGTAAACGATCAGCACATCCCGGCCCGCTTCCATGAAAAACTCCGCGATGCTGGTGGCGGCGTAAGGCGCGATGTAAGCGAGACCCGGCGGGTCGTTGCCCTCGCTCACGACGACGACGGTGTAAGCCATCGCGCCCTTTTCCCGCAGGTTCGCCACGGTCTTCGCCACTGCGGACGCGCGCTGACCGATGGCACAATAAACGCACAGCACGTTCCGGTCGCGCTGGTTGAAGATGGCGTCGGTCGCAATCGCGGTCTTGCCCGTCTGCCGGTCGCCGAGAATCAACTCGCGCTGGCCGCGCCCAACGGGAATGAGCGCGTCAATCACCATGATGCCGGTCTGGAGAGGCACTGTAACGGGCGCGCGGTCCATGATAGGCGGGGCTGGACGTTCGATGGGCAGACGCTTGGTGGAGGCCACCGGCCCTTGGCCGTCGAGCGGCCGGCCGAGCGGGTCGATAACGCGCCCAAGCAACCCAGCCCCCACGGCCACATCCATGACCCGGCCCGTGCGCCGGACTTCATCTCCCGCGTGCAGATGCGAGTAGTCGCCCAGCAGAACGACGCCAATCTCGTCTGCATCCACGTTGAACGCGATCCCTAGCACATCGCCGGGAAACATCACCAATTCATCGAAGCCCACGCCGGGGAGACCCGACACTTTGGCGATTCCGGTGGCGACGCTGGTGATGGTGCCCACCTCCCGCGGCGTCAGGGCCGGCGTGAATACCTTCCGCACTTGGCCTATTTCGGCAAACGCACTGTCGAAATCGCTCTGCAGGCTCTCAGGTTCCATGGTCACTGGCCCTTTGTTACGGGCTTGGATTCTTCGGGTTTGGGTTCGGGTTCGGTCTTGGTTTCGGGTTCGGGCGCGGCCTTGGCTTCGGGTTCAGGCCTGGCCTTGGCTTCCGGCTCGGGTTCGGTCTTGGTTTCCGGTTCGGGCGCGGCCTTGGTCTCCGGTTCGGGCGCGGCCTTGGCTTCCGGTTCGGGCTTGGCCTTGGCTTCGGGTTCAGGCCTGGCCTTGGCTTCAGTTTTCTCTCTTTCTTTGAGAAGCTCGTCGACGCCCTTTTCCAGCGATGCCAGATAGTCGGCGATGCTCCAGGCCACCTTCTGTCCATTCGTAGTGAGTTCGATGCCGCTGACCAAATCCGGCGCGGTCTCAAATTGCACGCGGATCTCGGCGGAGAAGGTTTCGTTGAGCGCATTTTGTATGGCGGCGCGCTGCTCCGCGGGCAAGTCAAACGTGCTGCGCACCACCGCGGGACCGGACGCTGTCTTAAGTGCCTCGCCAAGGCCTTCTTTTGCCTTCCCGTCCATCTCACGCAAGCGGCGCGTGAACACCTCGCCCAGGCGTTCTTCCAGACTCACCGTGGCCAGATCCGTCAGCGCCTTGCGCGTTATGGCAAATACTTCCTGCTGCGTCCGGCGGCGGATTGCCTCATGTAAGGTCTGCTCTTCGTTGCGCAACGCCTCCTGCCGCTTGGAACTCAAATCCGCGGCAGCCTTGCGCGCTTCGTCGAGAAGCCGCTGACGCTCGGCCTGCGCTTCGTTTGTCGCTTTGGTCATCAGCGCGGCGCGCTGCTGGTCGAACTCCGCATTCTTGTGCTGGAACTCGTCGTGCTCCTTTTGAGCTTCGGCCTTCTTCGCGTCGGCGTTCGCCAATTCCGCTGCAATGCGTTTCTCCCGCGCATCGATGGCGTCGAGGACGGGTTTGTAAAGGAAGCGCTTCATCAGCCACACCAGGATCAGAAAGTTGAGCGCCTGCGCAACGATGGTGAACCAATCGGCTAACATATGCTTACTTCTTTGCGGCTTGCGCGATAACGTGGTTCCAGAACGGGTTGGCGAAGATCAGAATCATCGAGACCACGAAGCAGTAAATAGCGGTGGACTCGATCATCGCCAAGCCCACGAACAAGGTCCGGGTGATGGTGGCGGAGGCATCCGGCTGTTGGGCCAGCGAAGTCAGCGCCGTGGCCACCGCCCTCCCTTCCGCCAGCGCGGGCCCCATGGTCCCGAAACCGGTGGTAATGCCGGCGATGACAATCGATGCCACCGCGATTATAGTCATGCTATCCACAGTATTCTCCTTTTGTTGCCGTAGTTCATGCTGGAACGGCTTTCAGGGGCGCAGCTTTGGGCTTACGGACCCGCGTGGCGGCCGCGATGTAAACCGTTGCCAGGATGCTGAAAATGTAGGCCTGCACCATGCCGGTGAGCAGACCGAGCACCGTCATGACGATCGGGAAGATGAACGGCGTGATCGTCAGTAGGATACCGACAATCATGGCGCCGCTCATCATGTTGCCGAACAAACGGATGGCCAGGGCCAGCGTGCGTGAGAGTTCGCTGATGATGTTGAACGGCAGCATGATGACCGTCGGCTTCGCATAGGACTTGAGGTAGCTGCCCAACCCTTGCTCCTCGATGCCGAAGAACGGCACGGCCACGAAGACGCAAAGCGCGAGTGCCGCCGTGGTCGATAGCGATGCAGTCGGCGGCTGGTAGCCGGGAATGACAGTGCAAAGGCTGGCTAGGGCGACAAACAGAAACAGCGTGCCCAGAAAGCCGAGATATTTCTCCGGCTGACTGAGTCCAACTTCCTCAATCTGCTTCCGGATACCGGTGACGACAATCTCCAGAAGGTTCTGCCAGCGGGAGCGTTCGAGACCGACGGAAAGCTTGCGCGTGATCAGTCTTGAACCGCCGGCCAGCACCAGCATCAGAGCCCACGTGAACACAATGGTGGCGTTGAGTTTGAAAAACCCGTATTGCCAAAACACGATCTGGTCGGGACTAAGGTGCATGGCTGGCCCCCTGTGCCGAATAAGCCGGCCTTTCCGCCGCTCGAGTGAAACGCGTCACGAAAAGGCGTGCCATGAAAAATCCGAGGAGGCACACCAGCAGCCTCTCCCAATGATCGCGCCCGATAAAATAGAAACCCGCCAGGGCAACGCCCGTTCGCAGCAATAGGCTGCCTAAGAACAGAAACGCCGGCTGTTTGGCCGAGACGCCCTTACGAACCGTCCACCACAGACCGCCGAAGAATATCGCCCCGAGAAGGACGCCACCCAGCAGAGCCAGCACCAGACCGAAAGGTTCAGTCATCGTCGTTCTCCTGATCGTCTCGCATCTCCTTGTCTTCCTTGCTCACCCAATGCCAAGCATTCAAACAGCCAAGGACCAGGCCGATGACCAGAAACGTCAGCGTCCAGGAAAGCTGTCCTGGGTTGCGCTTGTCCAGCCAGATGCCGAACGCCGCGCCGAGCAGCGTCGGAACCACTACCGACCAGCCAACCAGCCCCATCATGCCCAAGCCAAACCAGACGCCTTGTGCGGAGTTGCGGTGCGCCTTGGACTTGCGCGCCGCTTTCGCGGCAATCTCGCGGCTGAACGATTCGTTACTCACGATGAAACTCCGCCAGGCGGCTGATGAAGTCGCTCTCCATTTTCGCCATCACCGAGCGCACGCTCTGCTCCCGTTCGTCCAGGTTCAGAAATTCTTTCTCCACCGCCGCATGTAGTTGGCCGAGGTCCGTTCCGCCGATTGCGTTGCGCACCGAGACGAGCACGTCCAGTCCGGTCTTCACCAGCACCCCTTCATCGACGGCTGCATAAACCTCGGCTTCCCCTTCGTTTTGATAGGTCAGGATTCCGGGGGCGAGCGCCGCGACGCAATCCAGCCGGTGTGGCAGGAGCCCAAACGATCCCTCGCGGGTTTCCGCCACGATGCGCGAGACGCCGGTCTTCTCGGCGAAGATTCCGAAGGGCAGCAGAATCTTAAGATGCATGAGCGCCGGCTGGGGCACGTTCGACCTCCGGTTTAGGTTTTGGCTCGGGCTGCTGCTTGGCGGCGGGCTTCTTGGCTTCGTCAATCGCGCCGATCATGTAAAGCGCGCTTTCCGGGTAGTCTTTGAATTCATCGTGCAGGATTCGTTCGCAGCCATCCAGCGAGTCTTTGAGGCTGACAAGTTTTCCCTTGATCCCGCTGAACTGCTCGGTGGCGAAAAACGGCTGCGTGAGGAATCGCTCCAACCGCCGGGCGCGCGCGACTACTTTGCGATCTTCCGGCGCCAGTTGTTCCAGGCCGAGCATGGCGATGATGTCCTTGAGATCTTCATACTGCGCGAGCGTCCGTCTGATTTCCTGCGCCAGCAGATAATGGCGGTCGCCGACGATGCCGGGCGTGGCCATTTTGGAGTTGGATTGCAGCAGATCGATGGCCGGGTAGAGTCCCTCGCTGGCCCGCTTGCGCGAAAGCACGATGGATGTCGAGAGATGCGAAAATGTGTGCACCGCCGCCGGGTCGGTCAAATCGTCCGCCGGCACATACACCGCCTGAATGGACGTAATCGCGCCGGTGTCGGTGTTGGCGATGCGCTCCTCCAACCCCGATAGCTCGGTGCCCATGGTGGGCTGATAACCCAGCCGCGATGGCATTTGGCCCATCAAGCCCGAAACCTCCATGCCGGCCTGGATGAAGCGGAAGATATTATCGATCAGCAGCAGCACATCGCGATGTTCGTCGTCGCGGAAGTACTCGCACATGGTCAACGCCGTGAGGCCCACGCGGAAGCGGCTGCCCGGCGGTTCATTCATCTGCCCGTACACCATCACCATGTTCGGCAGCACGCCTGCCGCCTGCATGCCGCTGTAAAGTTCTTCGCCCTCCCGGCATCGCTCGCCGATCCCGCAAAAAACGCTGATACCCTTCTGGTGCTCGATCATGTTGTGAATCATTTCGGTGAGCAACACCGTTTTGCCCACGCCCGCGCCGCCGAACAGACCCGACTTGCCGCCGCGCTCGAGCGGCACCAGCACATCGATGGCCTTGATGCCCGTCTCGAAGATCTCGGATTTGGTGGAACGCCGTTCTAACGCGGGCGGGTCCTGATGCACCGAGCGCCATTGGACATCCGCCGGCGCCGCCTGACGGTCGATGGCGTTCCCGAAGACGTCGAACATTCGCGAGAGGATTCCCTTGCCGACTGGCGCCTTCAGCGGACCGCCCGTGTCTTCCACGGCGCTGCCGCGGACCAGGCCTTCGGTAGGAGTCAGTGCGATTCCACGCACGCTGTGCACATCGAGCTGGGCTAAAACCTCGATGGCAATCTTCCCATCCTTGGCGTGCAGCAGCGAGTAGATCGGCGGCAAATGCGAGTCGAACCGGATGTCCACAACACTGCCGCGCACCGAGACCACCGCGCCGAGGTTCGCTGGATTGGTCTTGTTCTCCATGTTTGCCTGCGGGTGCGTGTTAGACCTTTGCCTCCGGCGGGTCGGCGGCTCCTCCCGGCGGCAGGACATCGGGCAGGTCAAGGCGAGCCACCCCAATGCGGTTGTCGGCCATCCCGTAATAGACGTCGAAGCGCTCCGGTTTGCCAAGATCGTCGCGCCGGTCGATCCCGGTGGGGAACACCACGTTGTCAACCATACCGCTGCGTTCCTGCGGCAGCGCCGGCGTCAACACCGGCTCAGCCGAACGATAGCGGACGACGAGCGGATGCTCCTTCGAGAACACCATTACCCCGGCCGAGTAGCAAAGCTGGTGTCCGGGGCTGGGGTCCACGACTTCGCTCACGCCGTGGTAGACGATCAACCAGCCGTGCCGGGTGAGTATGGGCGGAGTGCCGCCGCCGATTTTGAGCCGCTCCCAGGGCGACACTGGAGCTGCCAGCCGGTGATGAGAAGTAAACTTGCGGAGGCGAGATGGTTCGCGGTCCTCCAAGGCCATCCTGCAGTAGGAAATCCAGATGCTCTCCCGATCGAGATCCACGTCGCGAACCGCGGGCCGGCAGGCGGTTTCCTCCGGGCGCGTGCCCGGGAAAAGCGGCCTGTGGAGCATGGCCAGTTCCGGTTGCCCCGATGGATTAGGAATGGCGACGGGGAAGAGGCTGGCATCTTTATCGTCCACGTCGCCGATATGGATGCCGTGATAGGGCGCAAACGTCGCCAGCCCCAGGCGCTGCCAGTGGAACAGGTCCGCCGATAGGGCAAAGGCGATCCGTGGGCCTTGGTCCGAGAATGCGGTGTAACTCATGATGTAGCGCTGCAGGGGCTCCACGAACGTGATGCGCGGATCCTCGCATCCACCACCACCACCGGGCCGCCGCTCATAATCGGCTTCCGGCTCCAGTGCGATGCCCAGTCGGTCGACGCCTGTGGGGTCGCCTGCAGCATTGAACCGCACGCGTGCAATGCCAATGCGCGAGTAGTTCCCCTGCGCAACCAGCCGCGGAAACAGATACAGATCGCCATCGGGGCCGCGAGCCGCGGCCGGATTCAGGACGCCTTCGACTTCATGCGGATTGCCCGGCTCCGGCTCCATCACCATTCCCAAGCGCTGCAACTGAAATCCGCTCATAAACAAGCGATGATCGCCTCTGTAACAGGCTTAGTTTCCTGGGGACCTCGAACCGCTATAGAAACAACCCCGGCCTCCTTGGCCGGATAGTCGTTCCCTCCCGGGAACAGTGCGTCGCCTATGAAAATCATCTCTTGCAACGAAATGTTCAGGACGTCTTGCAGCTTGCGGATTCCGTAGCCTTTGTCAATGCCGGGTTTAGTGACATCGATGGATGTCGCGCCACCCATGCGGACGGAGAACTCGGGAATGAGAGTGTCGAGGATCGCTTTGATCTTCTTACGCTTGGTGTAATCGGGGTCCCACTTGTTTTTCTCTTCCAAGGGGGCCTGCTGGCCTAATGCCGAGAATGTGATCTGGCTTCCCCGGTCTTCGATTACTTCGCCCCAGACCTTTACGGGTTTGAAGCCCGCTGCTGCCAGCGCTCCGTTCAGAGAACTCACAATCTTCTCTTTTTCATCAACGGTGAAATCCTCCGAATAGAGCTTTTTCCAATCCCCGTTGTATTGGAAGAACTTTGTTCCACATGTCGGAAGAATGGATAGATTCACCAGACGTTCGTCATGTGGAAGATGGGAGAGCACCTGCTTTTCGAACTGGGGCCAATCGCCTCCGGAAATGATGGCCACTTTGACGACACCAAGAAGGTCGCGGAGCAGCGCCGACATTTCAGCATCAAGTGGCGATTTGCTTTCAGCGAGTGTGCCGTCCAGGTCATAAACGATCAGCTTTTTCATTCTGGTATCTCGATTTCCAGCACGTTCACCGCGCCCCGCGGCCGAAAAGTACACTCTCCGAGAACCGCGGGCAGTAGGAGCACATCGCCTCTTCCAGCTTCATGAGCGACACCGCCTTGCTCTACCTGCCCGCTGCCTTCGATCGAGACTAGCACGCGGGGTACGCCCGCCGCTCCGACGGTGAACGGCAATTGTCCGCGCAGGCGCCACAACCGGAACTGTTCACAGTCGAAGAGTCTTTCGCGCTTCGCCGGCGTGGTGGCCTCCACGACGGGCGCTACCAGACCGCCCGCACAACTGCCGAAGTCGATCGAGGCAAGCGCTTGATCGACCTGGAGTGCCCGCGGCTTGCCGGTCTTGGCGTCCACATGGTCCCAGTCGTACAGGCGAAAGGTGACGTCGCTGTTCTGCTGAACTTCGAAAACCACTACGCCGCCGCCCAGAGTGTGAACCGTCCCAGCCGGTATGAAGACACCGTCGCCGGACTTCGGAGTGAAGCACGCGATGTGCTCCGCCACTGTCCCGTTGGCGAGCGCGCGCCGCAGAATGTCTGCCGTGGCGCCTGGCTTCAGCCCCGCGTAAATGCGGCTTCCCGTCCCCGCCTCCAGTACCACCCATGCTTCGGTCTTCCCGGTTTCGCCCGGTGGCAGCAGATCCTTATGCGCGTCCGAGGGATGCACCTGGACCGAGAGCATTTTCTGTGCGTCGAGGAACTTCAGCAGCAGCGGGAAGCGGGGGAAGCGCCCCGCTAGCTTTCCCATCAACTGTTCCTGACACTGCTCCATTAACTGACCGATGGTCCGTCCTTTGAGCGGTCCGTTGGCAACCCGGCTTGGATGGTCCGGGCGGTCGCTGAGTATCCAGGCTTCGCCGATGGGGTCGTCGCCCGGCAGCGGTGCGGCCAGCAGGCTCGCCAGACGCCGGCCGCCCCACAGCCGATATTGGTAGATCGGTTCGAATCGCAGAGGATACATAAATGCGGCTTCGCTATTTTCCCACTGCGCTCGCGTGCGGCTGCCGCGGCCGGCCGCTAGGCATCCACGCCAAGTCTTCGCTCAGCACATAAATGATAATGGCCGCTAAACAAAAAAACAGGCCGACCCAGACGCGCCAATCGCGATGCGCGCGTTTCCAGTAAGGACGTTGGCCCTCTTGAGCACCGTCGGGATGCGGCCCGAGGTGCCTGTGGTGAGTGCGCTCAATTTCATTCACTGGTTCCATGCGGCCCCTTCCATTTCCAATTCCGAATCTCCGGCAAGTCTTGGCCGTGCTTGTCGATGTACTGCTTGTGCTCGATCAACTTGTCCTGCATGGCCTGCTTCAGGTAGGCCCCCTGGGAGCCCAAATGCGGCAGCCGATCGATTACGTCCTGCACCAGGTGGAACCGGTCCAGATCGTTCTGCACTCGGATATCGAAGGCCGTCGTGATGGTGCCCTCTTCCTTATAGCCCCGGACGTGGAGGTTGCGGTTGGTCCGGCGATAAGTCAAGCGGTGCACCAGCCACGGATATCCATGGAAGGCAAAGATGATGTGCTTGTCTTTGGTGAAGAGCGAGTCGTAGTCCGTGTCGTCCAGGCCATGCGGATGCTCGCTGCTGGACTGCAGCTTCATCAGATCGACGACATTGATTACCCGGATCTTCAGATTGGGCAGATGCTTGCGAAGAATGGAAACGGCGGCCAGAATCTCCAGCGTGGGCGTGTCGCCGCAGCAGGCCATCACCACGTCCGGCTCGCCGTCCTGGTCGTTGCTGGCCCATTGCCAGATGCCAATGCCTTCCGTGCAATGCACCACCGCTTGGTCCATGGTCAACCATTGCGGAAGGGCGTGCTTGCCGGCCACCACCACGTTGACGTAATGCCGGCTGCGCAGACAGTGATCGAAAACCGACAACAGACAATTGGCGTCGGGCGGCAAGTAAACGCGCACGATGTCGGCCTTCTTGTTGACCACGTGATCGAGGAAACCGGGATCCTGGTGCGTGAAGCCGTTGTGATCCTGCTGCCAGACGTGGGAGGCGAGCAGATAATTTAGCGACGCGATCTTCCGGCGCCAGGGCAATTCCAACGTCACCTTCAGCCACTTGGCGTGCTGGCTGAACATCGAGTCGACGATGCGGATGAAGGCCTCGTAGCTGTTGAACAGCCCGTGCCGCCCGGTCAGCAAATATCCTTCCAGCCAGCCCTCGCACTGGTGCTCGCTCAGCATCGAGTCCAGTACGCGTCCGGCGGGCGCCAGGAACTCATCGTTCTTTACTTCCTGCGCGTCCCACTGCCGGTTGGTGACTTCAAAAACGGCGCCCAGGAGATTCGAAATTGTCTCATCCGGACCAAAGATACGGAAGTTACGCTGATCCTGATTCAGCTTAGTCACATCGCGCAGGAACTTACCCAGCACCAGGGTATCCTGCCCGTCCACGGCGCCAGCTCGGCCAGTTCCGGCAGCAGCCGTCCATTCTCGTCGAATAGCTCCTCGGCCTTGTAGCTCTTCTTCCAGCTTTCAAGCTGCTTGACGTGAGCGGGATGATCGGCATCCACCAGCAGCGGCACCTGGTGAGAGCGGAAGGTGCCCTCGATTTCGAGGCCGTCGACCACTTTCGGTCCGGTCCAGCCCTTGGGCGACCGCAGCACAATCATGGGCCATCGCTGCCGGGTGGCGTCGTTCTTCTTGCGCGCATTCTCCTGGATTTCCCGAATGGCCTGGATGGCCTTTTCCGTGGCGGCGGCCATGAGTTCATGCATCTTTTCCGGCTCGTCGCCTTCCACAAATAAGGGCGTCCAGCCGGAGCCTCGGAAAAACTGCTCCAGTTCTTCATGCTCGATGCGCGCCAGGACGGTCGGGTTGCTGATCTTGTAACCATTAAGGTGCAGGATCGGCAGCACGGCTCCGTCGCTAATTGGATCGAGGAATTTGTTGGACTGCCATGCGGTCGCCAATGGGCCGGTTTCCGCTTCCCCATCGCCGACCACGCAGGCGACGATCAGATCGGGATTGTCGAACGCGGCGCCGAAGGCATGGCTGAGCGAGTAACCTAGTTCGCCGCCTTCGTGAATCGACCCTGGCGTGGTCGGCGCAACATGGCTGGAAATCCCGCCGGGGAAGGAGAACTGTGTGAACAGCTTTTTCATTCCGGCTTCGTCCTGGCTGATGTTGGGATAAATCTCGCTATAGCTGCCTTCGAGGTAGGTATTGCCCACCAGCGCAGGACCGCCATGGCCGGGACCGGCGATATAGAACATGTCCAGGTCATACTTCTTGATGACGCGGTTCAAATGCACATAGATGAAGTTCTGGCCTGGCGTGGTGCCCCAATGCCCGACCACCAGGGGCTTCACGTGAGACAGTTTCAGCGGCTCCTTCAGAAGCGGGTTGTCGTAAAGATAGATCTGGCCGACCGACAGATAATTGGCGGCGCGCCAGTAGGCATCCATTTTGTGAAGCAGTTCAGGAGAGAGTACGTTAGTGGTCACAGTTCAATCCTCTTCATTACTGTGCCGGTGGCATCATCGCTGCCACAGGATTCGTTCGTCTTCCAAGGGAACGGCGACACCGGCATAGTGCGGTGTCACTCGCGCCGTATAATCAGTGGGCGGGCGGGTTGCCGGCGCCTGCGCGCGATAGACGTATACGCCGGGTGTGTCTGCCAATTGACCAGTGCGCTCCATCTCCTGGCGAACAGGACCGCCGCCATCGATGCCGTCGGCATATAGCTCTACTCGCACGGCGTTCGGGTCCAGATCGTGGAGATATACCTGAAGCTCAAACGCGTGCCGTTCCCTGCCGGCTTCGACCTTCATTGCGCCGAAACGCAACGCGGGCCATTCCTTTTCCATGGCCTGCTGCGAATCGACTACTTGCCGGCCCGCTGCACCCTTCTCAGCGGCACGCCGATGGAAGGTTTCCGCACCGGGCAGGTAGTGTTGCTCCGTGTATTCGCGCACCGTACGGTCGGCGGAAAAGCGCGGTGTCAAGCTCGCCATGCTCTTCCGCATGCGCGCCACCCAAGCCGCCGGAATACCCTGCGCGTCGCGGGAATAAAACTCCGGAATCACTTGCCCTTCGAGCAGGTCGTAGAGCGCTTCAGCTTCGGCAGCGTCCCAAGACGGATCGTCGCCATGCTCCCGGCCATCCCCCAACGCCCAGCCGACTTCAGGCGTATAAGCTTCCGCCCACCAACCGTCCAACTCCGACAAATTCAGGCCTCCATTGACCAG
>JBEKPZ010000189.1:0-14492 GCA_049520215.1 Bryobacteraceae bacterium
TCGTCGCCGGGTGAAACGACGATGGCGATCTCTTCGACACCGGCGCGCAAGGCTTCTTCGACGATGATGCGGAGGACGGGCTTCTCGACCCCATCGCGGTCGATCAGGGTTTGCAGCGGCAGGCTCCGCTGGCTGCGTCCGGCGGCCGTGATCACCGCTTTACGGATTTTCATGAACAGGGTTCCTTAGATATTATGCGCGAAAACGCCAGGAAAGACCGGGGTGCTGTCCTGAGGTCGCGTGAAGGGACTTCTAGGACGGTACCCAAAGGGGGCGGGGGCCGGCGGCCGGGTTATGCAGAGTTGTGCTTTTTTGTGCATGCGGGGAGCGAAACTCTTTTTCGGACACCCGAAACCAATTTTCGATAAAGCCTTTGCAATCATTTTGTTTGCGGCCATTTTCAGGGGAGTTGACGGCGCGTGGTGGCATGCGGCCACGGGGTGGCGGGAAGCCGCTGTTGAGCGCGAAATGCCGATGGCCGGCGGCGGGTTGGGGCCGGGTGTCCGAGTTGCGTTTGGCGCGTGTTGGTGCGAGTTGGTGCATAAATCTCGTGTTCTACCGGGGCGGAACGCCGCTTCGCGAGGGCGATGTTCCTGCCCGATGTGAGGATAGCACGGCGGCGCCGGGGATTCGGCTGGCGGATTGTCGTTACACGTTTGTTTTCAGGGGTTCGGGAGGGCGGCGAGATGTGTCATCGGCGGTAATGGTATTGTCCTAAAGTGCGACTTTAAGACACTACCAAGGCCGGAGTGAAAAACTCGTTGAGCTAGAGTTGCAGAACAAGGCGCAGACCTTCATCAACGGTGCCTTGCAGGCGAGGCGGCAGTGTGCCGACGAGCTCGGTCAGAAAACTACGGTCGAGGGTCATAAGTTGCGATACGTTCGCGACCGAGTCGCGCGGAAGGCCGGTCGAGCGCGCGGGCAACAAGACATTACCAGGCACGTCGGCAAGTTCCAGGTTGCCGGTGATCACGGCCACGATTGCAGTTTTGAATGCGGCTACGGTTGAAAGATTCAGTTTGGACCACAAGCACCGGCCGCCGGTATCCAGGCTCGGAGCGGCGAAGTTCGGGGAGATCGGCCCACCAGATCTGTCCCCGCTGAATCTCGTCCATCCCTACCAGGAGTCCTTGTTCACGGATCTCAGTTGGGCGCGATCGAATGCGCGATCCACAGTCGCGGGCCGGCGAGAATATACTTCATTCAGGCGCTCGGTTACCGCATTCCCTTGCTGCCGGTTCAGGAACTCCGAAATCGCCGTGGCGTACAATTGACTTCTGGAAACGCGGAGGCGGCGGGCGGCAGCGTCCGCCAGACGGAAAATGTCGTCGGGTAACGAGACGGCAGTCTTCACGCTCGCAGTATAACCCGGTTATACCCGATTCGCTTCACACAGCAGACCAGGGGTCCGCGCCACGAAAAGAATTGTCCGGCGCGATGAAACGTTTCGCCCGCGCATTTCACTACTCAATGTGGACGCCCGTTGCGAGTTGCGCTCCTTTTAGCCAGCAATGGTTCCTCCCCACTCCGTTAGCTTGCCTCGGAAACACGCAGCTCGCCGGGTGTTCACAAGCGTTTCCCGGCGTCCCGCCGCGCCGGTCTGCTACCATAAATCAAATTGACCGAAACCGTTCCAGACGTACTGGCCCGTATTGTCGCTCATAAGCGGGAGCATCCAACGCCTGCTCCCGGTGTGCGTAAGCAATGGGAGCGGCAGGCGGAACAGGCGCGCGCCGGGCGGCGCGATTTTCGGCGGGCGCTGGCTGCGCGGACGCCGGCTATCATTGCCGAAATCAAGAAAGCCTCGCCCAGCAGAGGACTGCTTGCGCCGGATTTCGACCCCGTGCGGCTGGCTCGCCAATATGAAGCCGGTGGGGCGGCGGCGCTTTCCGTGCTGACCGACGAGGCGTTCTTCCAAGGCAGTCTGGCGGACCTGGCGGCGGCGCGCGGCGTTTGCGGATTGCCGGTGCTGCGGAAGGATTTCACCCTCAGCGAAGATCATGTTCTGGAAGCGGCGGCGGGCGGCGCGGACGCCATCCTGCTGATTGCGGCCATCCTGGAAACGGGCGAGATTCGTGACTTGGCTGCCGAAGCGGCCGGTTACGGAATGGCTGCCCTTGTCGAGGTGCACAACGAGCCGGAACTGGCCAAGGCTCTGGAGGTAGGCGCTCAAATCATCGGGGTCAACAACCGGGATCTGACCACGTTCCAGGTGACGCTGGAAACCTCGCTACGCTTGGCGCCGCGCATCCCTCCCGAAGTGCTGAAGGTGAGCGAAAGCGGCATCCGCTCGGCGCGGGATATCGGGCTGCTGCGCGAGGCGGGCTATCAGGCTTTTCTGGTGGGCGAGCACCTGATGAAATCGCTGGATCCGGCGGAGGCCGTGCGGGCTTTGTTAACTCCATGGGTGGATGCATGATGGTGAAGATCTGCGGTATCACCAATCGCGAAGATGCGCTGGCGGCCATCGATGGAGGGGCGGCGGCGTTGGGCTTCAACTTTTACCCGGCAAGCCCGCGATATATTGCGCCGGACGAAGCGGCGGCCGTCGCGGCCACGCTGCCAGCCCGTGTTTGGAAGGTGGGCGTCTTCGTGGACGAGTCCCCGGAAACCGTGCTGCGGATCGCCGGGCAGGTGGGTTTGGATATCGCCCAGTTGCACGGTAGCGAGTCGCCGCAGCAGTATCCGCGCGGCATGCGGGTGTGGAAGGCGATTCGGATGGTGGGGCAGGACTTCAGCCTGCCAACCGCTGGCCCGGCCGAAGCAGTCCTGGTGGATGGCCCGGCATCGGGACGGATTTTCGATTGGACGCGGCTGAGGCGGCCTGGGAGGCCGCCGCAGGCCGAGGGCCTGCCCCACGTGATCCTGGCGGGGGGCCTCGATGCGGGCAACGTGCGGGAGGCCATTGAGCAAGTGCATCCATGGGGCGTCGATGCTTGTTCCCAACTCGAAAGTTCGCCGGGTCGCAAGGATCGGTTCAAAATGGCTGCGTTTCTGAAAGCCGCGCTGGCGGCATCGCCATGATGACCGCACAACCAGACGCGGGCGGGCATTTCGGGCCTTATGGCGGGCGTTTCGTGCCGGAAGTCCTGATGGCGCCGCTCGAAGAAGTGGAGAAGGCATACCTGGAAGCGCGCGGCGATCCGGCGTTCCAGGCTGAGTTGAACGACCTCCTGCGGAATTACGCCGGTCGCCCCACGCCGCTGTACTTTGCGCGGCGGCTCACCGAACATTTAGGCGGCGCGCGGATCTACATCAAACGGGAGGACCTGTTGCACACCGGCGCGCACAAGATCAACAACACGCTGGGGCAGGGGTTGCTGGCGCGGCGCATGGGCAAGCGGCGCATCATCGCCGAAACCGGCGCCGGGCAGCACGGCGTCGCCACGGCTACGGTTTGCGCGCGGCTGGGCCTCGATTGCGTGGTCTACATGGGCGAGGAGGACATGCGCCGGCAGCGGCTCAACGTCTTCCGCATGCGCCTGTTGGGCGCCCAGGTGGTCCCGGTGACCAGCGGAAGCCGCACGCTGAAGGATGCCATTAACGAGGCCCTGCGCGACTGGGTGGCCAACGTCGGCGCGACTTACTATCTGCTGGGCTCGGCGCTGGGGCCGCATCCTTATCCGGTAATGGTGCGCGATTTTCAGAAGGTGATCGGCGAGGAATCCCGCCGTCAGATTTTGGAGGCTGAGAAGCGCTTGCCGGACGCGGTCTTCGCCTGCGTGGGTGGCGGCAGCAATGCCATCGGCATCTTTCATGCGTTCGTGCCGGATGAAGCGGTGGGGCTGATCGGCGTGGAAGCCGGCGGGCGGGGATCGAATTTGGGCGAGCATGCCGCACGCTTCCGCACCTCGACGCCGGGAGTGCTGCACGGCGCGCGCAGCTATCTGCTGCAGGACGAAGATGGCCAGGTCTCGCTGACGCATTCGATTTCGGCGGGCCTGGACTACGCGCTGGTCGGGCCCGAGCACGCCTGGCTGCACGATCGCAACCGCGCGGAGTATGTGGCCGCCAGCGACGGCGAAGCGCTGGAGGCGGCCCGGTTGCTGTGCCACATCGAAGGTCTGATTCCAGCGCTCGAATCGGCGCACGCGGTGGCCGAGGTGGTGCGCCGCGCGCCGGCGGCCCACGACCAAGTCTACATTGTGAATATGTCCGGACGGGGCGACAAGGACATCGATATTTATCGGGAAAACCTGAAGGAACTGGATGCAGACTGATCTGGTGGGACAGGCTTCAGCCTGTCAAGGCGGGCGCATCTCTCTCCTGTTCGACAACCTCAAGCGGACCGGACGCAAAGGCCTGATTGCATACCTGACCGTGGGCGATCCATCGCCCGAGCGCACGCCCGCGCTGGTGGAAGCGCTGGAGCGCGGCGGCGCGGACCTGATCGAACTGGGTGTGCCTTTTTCCGACCCCATCGCGGATGGTCCCGTAATCCAACGCGCGGGCCAGCGGGCGCTCGCGGCAGGCACCACGCTACGCAAGGTGCTGGAGGTCGCCGGTCAGATCCGGCGCCGTTCCGAGATTCCCCTGCTGCTGTTTACCTATCTGAACCCGGTGGTGCGCTATGGCCTGGAAGCGTTGGCGCGCGACGCCGGAGCCTCCGGCATCGATGGCTGCCTGTTGACAGATGCAAGCGTGGAAGAAGCCGCCGACTACGTGGACGCCATGCGCCGGCACAACCTGGACACGGTGTTCCTGGCCGCGCCCACCTCGACCGAGCGGCGGCTGCGGCTGGTGGCCGAATACTCGACCGGCTTTGTGTACCTGGTTTCGCGCACCGGAGTGACGGGCGCGCGCGAGTCGCTCTCCGATGCCGTCGGGCCGCTGGTCGCCGCTGTGCGCGCGGTGACGGATCTGCCGCTGGCGGTAGGATTCGGCATCTCGCGCCCGGAGCACGTGGCGGAATTGGGCCGGACGGTGGAGGCCGTAGTGGTAGGCAGCGCCATCGTTAGTTTGATCGAGCGCAATCGGGACAATCCGTCGCTCGAAATCCAGTTGGAATCGTTCGTGCGCGAACTGAAGCATGGCTTCGATCTGCGGACCGCGGAGGTGCGGTGACACGCGAGGACGCGCTGCGGGCGCTCGAAGAGTATCGCGTGTCGATCGACGCGTTGGATCTGCGCCTGCTTGAATTGCTGAACCAACGCACGCGCGTGGTGGAGGAAATCGGCCGCGTCAAGCGCACCGCCAAGCTGCCCATCTACGAGCCACGGCGCGAAGACCAGGTTTTCGAAAACATCACCACGCATAACGGCGGCCCGCTCACGCCAGAAGCCGTTAAGCGCATCTTCGAACGCATCATCGACGAAATGCGCACCATCCAAAGGATTCGCATGGAAACCAGCACGGACGGAGACTCATAAATGTTAGTCGTCATGCAGCAGGGGGCCGCTGAGGTCCAGATTCAGGCGGTGATCGATCGCATGGTAGGTGAAGGCTACGACGTGCATCGCTCCACGGGCGTGATGCACACGGTGCTGGGCGGCGTGGGCGGCAAGGTGGATGTGGACCTCGAGGTCTTCGAGGTGATGGAGGGCGTGAAGGAGGCGCACCGCATCGCATCGCCCTACAAGCTGGCCAGCCGGAATTTCAAACCCGGCGGAACCGTGGTGAAGGCCGGTGGGGTGTCTATCGGCGGCGACCGCGTGGTGGTGATGGCCGGGCCGTGCAGCGTGGAGAGCCGTGAGCAGATCGATTGCGTGGCGGAGTTGGTGGCGCGCGCGGGGGCTCGCGTGATTCGCGGCGGCGCCTTCAAGCCGCGCTCATCGCCGTACAGCTTCCAGGGCTTGGGCGCCGAGGGCCTGCAACTGCTGCGCGCGGCGGCCGACCGCAACGGGCTGGTAGTTGTAAGTGAGGTGATGGATCAGACCCAGATTCCGCTGGTGGCTGAGTATTCCGACATCCTGCAAGTGGGCGCGCGCAACATGCAGAACTTCACCCTGCTGCGCGAGCTCGGCAAGCTGCGCAAGCCGGTGCTGCTGAAGCGCGGCATCGCGGCGACCATCGAAGAGCTGCTGCTTTCCGCGGAGTACATTATGGCGGGCGGCAACTACGACGTGATCCTGTGCGAGCGCGGCATACGCACGTTCGAGACTTACACGCGCAACACCATGGATATCTCGGCCATTCCCGTGGTGAAGAAGCTCTCGCATTTGCCCATGATGGCCGACCCTTCGCACGGCACGGGACGACGCGACAAAGTAGCGCCCATGGCGCGCGCCGCGGTGGCCGCCGGCGCCGATGGGCTTTTGATCGAAGTGCACCCCGATCCCGACCGCGCGTTGAGCGATGGCGCGCAGTCGCTGCGTCCCGAGCAGTTCGAAGAGCTGATGCAGCAGTTGCGCTTGATTGCATCGGCGGTGGGCCGGACGATCTGATGGATACTGTTGCCATCGTCGGGGTAGGGCTGATCGGCGGCTCCTTCGGATTGGCGCTGAAGCAGGCGGGCTTCGGCGGCACAATCCTGGGCGTCAGCTCGGAAGCGGCGGTCCGCGCGGGGCTGGATCGCGGCGCGATCGACCGGGCCGTAACGCTGGAGCAGGCGGCACGTTCCGCCGACCTGCTATATCTGGCGCAACCCATCGGACGCATCCTGGACACGCTGCACCATCTGGACCCGCTGGTGCGGCCGGAGACGCTCATCACCGACGCGGGCAGCACCAAGCACGCCATTGTCACCGCGGCGCGCAGGTTGGTGCGACGGTGCCAGTTCCTGGGAGGGCATCCGCTGGCCGGCAAGGAGAAGCGCGGCGCGGCGGAAGGGGAGGCGGATCTATTCCGCGGCCGCACTTATGTGCTGACGCCCGCGGCGCCCGAGGATCTGGAGACACCCGCGGCGCGCGCGTTCGTCGAATGGCTGGGCCGCATCGGGGCAAAGACCGTGGTGCTGGGCGCGGCCGAGCACGACCGTCTGGTCTCGTTTACGTCGCACCTGCCGCAGCTTGCCTCCACCGCGCTGGCCGCTACTGTGGCGGAAAATCTGACCGCGCCGGAGGACTTGCAGGTGGCCGGGCCGGGGCTGATCGACAGCACGCGCCTGGCACTGAGCGCGTATGAGTTGTGGCGGGACATCCTGGCCACCAATACGGAATCCATCGAGCAGGCCCTCACGGCGTATATCAATGAGTTGGAGCAGCTTCGCGAGAACCTGCGTACGCGGGGCGCGCGGGATGAGTTTGCGCGGGCGGCGGAGTTGGCCGGGCGGCTGCGAAGTGCCCCGAACCCGGCGGGGCGGTGAGACGATGGAACTGTACTTGAAAAAATGGAAAAACGTTTTGCGGCGAAGGGGTTTCCAGTACGCGATCCAATTCTCACGCGGCGTCCTTGGATTCCACCGCCAGCCGAAAGCCAAGACCGTTCAGGAGGGCACCGAGACTCTGCAGGCTGGGGTTACCTCGCTTGGATAACATCTTGTAGAGGCTTTCCCGATTCAGGTTGCTCCTCGCCGCCAGCTTACTCATTCCGCGGGCCTGTGCGACGTCCCGCAAAGCGAGAAGAAACACGCGCGGATCGTCCTCCTCCAACGCCGCGTTGAGGTATGCCTCCGCCAGGCGGTGGTCCTTTAGAGACTCGATCAGATAATCGTCATAGGGCACGCTTCGCGCCATGTTTCCTGCTCCTATAGTCTCGCCAATATCTCTTCGCGTCTGCGATGTCTTTGCGTTGAGTGGCCTTGATGCCGCCACACAAAAGGACGACGAGCGTTCTGCCGTCCTGTCCAAAATACACCCGGTAGCCCGGGCCTTAGCTTCGAAGTCCTTAAGCGACTCGACCCACTCCTGAAATGGTTTTCTGCCGTCCGCGGTCGCATAGATCGCGAGGGCGACAGGCCCGTTTGCCAATCAAACCTCACTGTAGCCTATTGGCTACGGAATTGAAAAGGCGGTAAACAGGGCGCAGGAAGAGAAGGGTGCGTGCACGCCGTAGGGCGAGGGGCGCCCGTTAAGACGGCGTAGAATCGGGACTATGGACGAACTGGATTCCGAATGGCAGAGCAAGGGCGCGACCCTCAGCGACAAGTCGGCGCGCGAGGAGTTCGGGCTGACGCAGGATGAGATCCACCTGGCGGTGCGGGCTGGCACTCTCCAATACCGGGTTGCCTCGATGCACGGGAACCCGTGGCTGCGGCTTCTCCGCCGGGAGGTGGAAGCGCTGGTCAAGCGCAAGCATGGGGCTAACTACTTGAAGGACCGGCAGGCGAAGACGGAACTGGCGCGCGTCACTCGCGAACTGAGGCGGCTGAAGGCCCAGATGACCCAATTGGAGGAACGGAAGGCAGAACTGATCGCGGCCATCGGCAGGCGACAAAGAAATGGGCTCGCGAAGGAGCCCATTGGATAGCAAAGGGGTTCTGAGCGGAATGCCGTTAGAAGATGATCTTGGCGGCGAGTTGCAGATTGCGGCGGTCGGTCTCCGATCCCGAGCAGCCGTAGCAAGCCGGGATGAAGGAGGTCGTCAGAGTGTCGGCGGCGGCGCCGTCGACATATAGATTCGCGTGATTGAAGAGGTTATAGGTCTCCCCGCGAAGCTGCACGCTCAACCTTTCGGTGAATTTGAACGTCTTGTACACTCCCACATTCAGGTTCCAGTTACCCGGCGCGCGGAACGTGTTGCGGCCCGTCATGTCGTTCGGATAAGGCGGCAGATCGGAGAAGTAGTAAGTCGGATTGGTCCAGTGGTCCATCGCCGCAGTGGACAACGGAAGGAAGTTGAAGGTATTCGGCGTACTGGTAATAGCCGGCGGAGTCCCGTTGCCGTTCACCGACACAGGCGAGGTGAAAGCGGCGTACGGGCAATAGTAGTAGTTATACGAGCAATCGAAGATGGAATAGGGTGAGCCGGTGCGGGCGGTGAAGATGGGGGACAGATTCCAGCCGCCGAGCACCTGCGCGGCCAGGCCACGACCCGTCTTGAATGCCGGAACTGCCCAGACGGCGCTCACTACTACGCGCTGGCGAATGTCGAAGTCGGAGTTACCCTTGCTCACGTTCGGTTCGAACGCGTTCAGCAGGCCGAGGATGTAATCGCCCTGGCTGGCGGCTAGTCCATTGGTGTCGCTGAACGTGCTGCTCAGGTTGTCGGTGGAATGCGACCAGGTATAGTTGAAGTTCAACTGCAACCCGCTATTAGCCACATTGTTGACGACCGAGCGAAGGGTCAGGCCGTTGTACATGGAATAGGCCTTATCGCCACGCACGTTGATCGCGCCGTACTGCTGATTCAGCGTGTTGTTGCAAACCCCGGAACTGCCACCCGTTCCGTTGTAAAAAGCCTGCGACGCGGCATAGGAGCAAGGTTCACCCAGGTACACATTTCCGTACCCGTAGTAGTTCATGTCGGAAATATCGTACAAATGCTCGCCCTTCGATCCCGAATAGTCCGCCGCGACCAGGACTCCCTTGGCGAACTGATGCTCCAGCGACAGGCTCCACAAGTGCGCGTATGCAGTGTTGATTTCAGGATCCACGTTACGCAGGCTGGCGGTGGGCAGAGCAATACTGCCGCTCGAACCCGATAAGGGACCGTAGTTGCTTGTGGAAATAGGCAAAGGCATTTGGGCCGAGGTTACGCTGACTGTTTCATAGTTCGGCGGATTCTGAATGACGTTGAACGTGACATTGCCGAAGTTCCGCTCGTAGCCGATTCCATAGCCGCCGCGCAAAGCCGTCGTACCCTTGCCGGAAATATCCCAGGCAAACCCGACGCGCGGAGCGAAATCCTTATAATCTTTCTTCCAGAGGCCTCCAATGGGGCTGTTGGGAGCCAGTTCAACCGACCCGCCCGCGATACCCTGCGGAGTGTCTGTTGCCAGATTTGCGGCGTAGTAGTTGGAATCCAGTTGCGCATCCTTATTGTGCTGAACGCCGAAGTACTCCCAACGCAGGCCAAGGTTCAAGGTCAGCCGGGGGGTCACCTTCCAGGCATCCTGCACATACAGGGCCGGGTCGTTGTAGCGGTTGCTACGGCTGAAATTCGGTGCGCCGATGGGTAGATTCACCGTGTCGCCCGGGAACTTGCCCTGGGGATTAATGGCCACCTGGAATTCCGCAAGCTGACCGGCCACGAAGTTACCGATGGCGTCTCCCATGTTGCCCTGGCTAAGATACTCGCCAGCCGTTTCGTAGGCGCCGAACGTGCGGTTGTCGCGAATATATTCGTAGCTGCCGCCGAAACGGATACTGTGCTGGCCGCGTGTGTAGCTCATATCCTCATAGAGTTCCGCGAAGTTCTGCGGTCCCCCAAAGGGGATGCCGGCGCCCGGAGTGAAAGGGTCGTAACCGGGGAAGATAATGCTGTTTCCCAGCACCGTGCCTGGACCCGAGGAACCGGTATAGAGTGTGGGCACGGCGGGATACTGGCCAAAGGGATCCACCGGTCCATTGATCCGGTTGAATACGGCCTTCGACTGCGATACCCAGGCGGGGCTGAAGGTGTGGATCACCGAAAATAGGATGTTATTGTCAAAATCGTACGCGCCGGTATTGAAGCCGGCATACGGACTGGATGAAACCGTTCCGGCCATCAGGTTGTCGCTCTGGAGAGCGTAACGTCCGTAAATCTGAGTCTTGTCGCTCACGTTATAGTCGACGCGCTCCACGTTTTGGTATCCGTTTTCCGGAGTTCCACCGCCGGCATCTCCGGGTGCGCTATAGGCTACCAAATCGAACATCGGGCTGTTTGGATTGAGCGCGGAACATCCGGCCGAGCTGCCGCAGAACGGACTGCCCTGAGCGGCGCCAATCTGATTAATGCTGTAAGTGCTCAGGATGTTTGCGCCGGGCGCCAGCTTGCCATAAGTGGAAAAGAATTGCTGAGTGTTTGGGGACGCCGCGGCAATCAGATTGGCGTCCGGCAGCACCACCTCCGTGTTGGCGTTGCTGCGGATGCGGATCCATTCGGTGCTGCTGAACACGAACAGCTTATTCTTCTTGATGGGACCGCCAACCGAGTAGCCAAACTGGTTGCGCACGAAGACGGATTTCGGCAAGCCGTAAGCATTATTATTAAAGCTGTTCGACGAGAGATCCGACACGCGGTTGAATTCGTAGACTGTACCATGGATTTCGTTAGTGCCGGACTTGGTGACAACATTCACCACACCGCCCGATGCGCGCCCAAACTCAGCCGTGAAATTGTTGGTCAGAATGCTGAATTCCTGGATCGAATCCAGCGGGACGGACTGTCCGGGGCCGGTGGTGAACTCGTCGTTATTGGCCGCGCCGTCCAACAGCACGTTGGTCGACGACTCGCGCTGCCCATTGATGGCGAAGCCCACACCTCGGGTCATCGTACCGCCGTCGGAGACGTTCCCCGAAATCGCCACCAGCGAATAGGGATCGCGCGTCAAAGTAGGCAATTCGCGAAGCTCGGTTTGGTTTACGACCGTGGACAGTGTCTGGGTCTCCGTGTTGACCTGGATGGCTGCGGCATTCACCTCCACCACCGTAGAAGCCTTGCCCACTTCCAGGTGCAGGTCCAGAGCCAGTTTCGCGCCTACTGTAGCTGTGACGCGTTGTTGGATCTGGACAAAGCCGGGCGAGGTGGCGGTTACCAGGTAATCCCCTGGCAGCAGATCCGTGGCAATGTAGGCGCCACTCGCCGAGGTGCTTAGCTCGCGAAGGGCGCCGGTATCGACCGACTTGACGGTTACCGCTGCGCTTGGAATCGCCGCTCCCGATGGATCGTACACGGTTCCGGTGATTTGGGCGGTTTCTGCCTGCCCGAAAAGATTGACGCTCAGCGAAGTCGCGAGCGTGATAAACAGCACTGACTGCGGTAGCGAAACACTTCTGAACGACCGTTTGAACATTGAAGCCTCCTCACCAATGCAGCGATTGTGCCGTCTTAGAGGAGTAATTTGCAATGGACGGAGTATAACTTGTTTCTATAGAGGTAAACAATTGTGGAGAAAGGAGCTTTCCGGCCGTCTAAATCGGCGCTAAACCGCTTATATGAGCCTGTCGCAGGTTGATTGGAGTGCTAGCGCCAGCCATCTACTACGAATAGCTCGGACAGGTCGCGCATGAAGGAGTAGACGATGGTGTGTTCGTCCACAGACAGCACCGCCGGCCAGATTTCGCTGACGCCAGCCAGATCGAGCGGGCCAATCTCCTTCCAGGGCGCGTATTTTCCCGTTTCCACGTCCACACGAAAGAGCTTAGCCGGGACCGAATCTGCCTGGACCAGGAGGCTCTTACCCGAGTGGCTCCAGCGCAGGACGATGGGCGTGAAGCCGGTGGCGATTACCTTCGGTTCTCCTCCGTCCACGGGCACAACCACCAGCCTCTGTTCGCCATCGACGCCGGCGATCTGCTTCCCGTCAGCGGAGATTGCGGGACGGAAGAAGTATACACTGGTGCCGAGAGGCGCCGGCGCGCTTCCATCGAGCGCTTGAACAAACAAGCGCGAGGGACGGCCGGCAAGGCTGCCACCCACTAAGAGCCTGTCTCCACCGGGAAAGAATCGTACGAAATCATACTTCAATTTGTGTCCGGAAAGGGTGCGCGGCTCGCCCGGAGTCAGGGGCACCAGAGTTAAAGTGGTCTGATCTCTGTCCGGCTTGGTGACTACCCAGTTCCCATCCGGCGAGATGGCCATACCGAAACCTTCTCCCACGCGGATCGCGTTGGGAGCATTGGCCCGGCGGATATAAGCCGCGTGATGAGCCCCGCCACCTTCCCCCGACTCCTCGAAGAGCACCACGCGGCCGTCCGCCGAGATACCTTCGGCGGTCGTATAGTCGAACCAGGACAGGTCCTGTTCCTTGGCAGCACCGTCAACCAGACGGGTCATCATGGCGTGCAACTGCTCTCGCGAAATCAGGACGCGTCCGGAAGCGGAGATGTCGCACAGCGTCAGAGTGCCGGGAAAGGCCGCAACCAAGCGCCGCTTGCCCGTAAGATCGACCGCATAGAGCGCGCGGGTCAGTCCCGACCGCGCGGCGGTGAACCAGACTTCGTGGCCTGCCGGTGCCCAAGCCAAACCGCGCGCGCTGGCCCATCCGGTCGATAAGGAGCGCGGCGCGCCTTTTGCATCGATGGCCATGATGTTCCCGCCATCGTCGCCTATAACGGGATGTTCGATGAATGCAACCTCTTTTCCGGAAGGCGAAACACGCACGTCCGTGAGCCAGCCCGAACCCTCGTACAAGCGCTTGCCGCGCGGATACTCAACGGTCTCGGGGAATGGCGCGTAACGTATGACGGCCATCCTCGAACTGTCCGGCGCCCAGTCCGCCGTCCATATGCCCCGGTCGAGAGGCAGAGGAGCGCCGCCATTCATAGGCACACGCACCAGGCTCCGGACCCCCATGGGTCCGTCAGGAACCATCAGGGCCAGTTCGCCGGTATGCGCCACCGCCGCCAGGACCGCGCGCGGGAAACCGAGCGGCCGCGATTCAGGACTGACGGTGTCTGCCAGGTACAACTCGCGGCCTCCGGGCACTACCCCGGCTTCGTAGATCACGCTCTGGCCGTCCGGTCCGAAGCGCGCACCGGAAATGGTGGTTTGCCGAAAGGTGACCTGGTGAAACGTGGGCTGCGGGGCGGTTTTTTGACGGACCAGAAGCAGGAGGCCCGCGCATACAGCCAGTCCAGCGGCCGCCGCAGCCAGCAGCCATCCCCGAGAGGATCGCCGCGCAACTTCGTCCGCCGGAGAGGACGGAGGCGCGGGCGGCACACCGTTCTCTTCCGCCGGCTGGAGGTGGCCTTCGCTGACCGAGGCGACGAACCGGTATCCGCTGCGAGCCATCGTTTCTACGTACCGGGGCCGGTCGGCGGAGTCTCCCAGAGCCAGCCGCAGGCGATTCACCGCGGTGTTCAGTCCGCTCTCGAAATCCACGAAGGTGTCGGCGGCCCACAGCCGGTCGCGCAACTCCTCGCGCGTCACCACGCCGCCCGGGCGATCCAAGAGAGCCTGGAGCAACTGCAATGGTTTGCCTTGGAGCCGGATCCTGGTTCCGTGCTTCCGTATTTCACCCGTGCCGGTTTCGAGCTCGAAGGCGCCAAACTGGAGCACACGTCCATTGCGCTCTTCCCGCATGTGTTCTCACTCCCTGCAGCGTTACACTTTCTATCCATCCTATGACAATTGACGGGCTTTCGCCACTCTCTCTATGTCCGAGAACTGTCCAATACAAGGTGAGCCTGAAGCCGTCGAGGGGAACCGGAAGGTGGGCTTCTCCACGGAAGCGCGGATCGGATGCGGGCCGGTCGTCGTGTATGTACCTTCACGGCGCTCGATCCTGACAGTTGTGAAACCTGCGGAGGCTGGGCTGCGCGTGCCGTGAGGGGGCGACTGCTGGGCCAAGAAGAAGTTCGCGCCGTCAATTGAAGGTCCGGCAATGGCCCGGTGCGGGTGCCACAGTTAGGCTATTCTAGCAGGGGCCGCACGCTAAAGCGGCGCCGGCGCAAGTCGTAAATATAGATGGAGTAGCCGATGCGGGCCGAGGGGCGAAGCGCGCGGAGCCAGGCGTGCTGCTGCGGATT
>JBEKPZ010000190.1:0-14481 GCA_049520215.1 Bryobacteraceae bacterium
CGAAGGCATGGGGGTGGGCGCGCTGGGCGTGATCAACCGCGGCGTGGTTTCCGAAATCGCGCCGAACAAGGGCGACCACCTGGAGTGCGACGAATGCGGCATGTGCATCGACATCTGCCCGGTGGGCGCACTGACCAGCGGCATCTATCGCTATCACACGCGGCCTTGGGAGATGGACCACGTGGGCACCATCTGCACGCATTGTTCGAATGGCTGCAAAACCACGCTGGGCGTGCGCAACGACGAAATCATCCGCGGCAACAATCGCGACCGCTCCGGGATCAACGGCGAGTTCCTGTGCATCAAGGGGCGCTACGCCTTCGATTTCTACAATCATCCGGAGCGCTTGCTGGCGCCGCTGGTGCGCGTGCAAGGGAAGCTGGAAGAGGCCTCCTGGTCGAAGGCCATCGAGACTGTGGCCGCAAAGTTCAACGAGGTCCGCGGGCGCCACGGCAAGTTCGGCGTGATCGGCTCCAACCACACCACCAACGAAGAGAATTACTATCTGCAGAAGTTCGCGCGCAAGGTGCTGGGGACGGGCAATATCGATCACCGCCGCACGGGCGATGTGCCGGCTTTGCTGGACGCGTTGAGCGGCAAGAGCGGCAAACTGGCCACCACCGCTGACCTGTACGAGAAGAAGGCGGTGCTCGTCATCGGCGCGGACCTGGCGCTGGAGCAGCCCTTCCTGTCGTTCCAGATTCGCGCCAATTACCGGCATCACCAGGCGCGCGTCTATGTGGTGACCGCTGGGCCTGTGCGCGAGGATAAGTATGCCGCGGCCAGCCTGCGGGTTGCCCCCGGCGGCGAGCTGGATCGAGTGGAATCGCTGCGCGACCGTCTGAAAGCCGAGCCGGAGCTGGTGATTGTTTTCGGCGACGCGGTCAAAGGCGACGGTGTGCGGCGGCTGGTCGATTTTGGCGAATCGCTGGGAATTCCGGTGCAATATGTCTGCCTGGTGGACGATTCGAATTCGCGCGGCGCGGTGGATATGGGGCTGCTTCCCGACGCGGGTGCACTGGCGCTGCCGGAGATGGTTGCGGCAGAGGATTTGGACGTCTTGTGGGTAGTGGGGGAGAATCCGCTCCCCGACAGCCGCGGCGCGGTAACCCGGTTTGCGGGGCGGTTTGTGGTGGTCCAGGACCTCTTCATGACGGAAAGCGCGCATATCGCGGATGTGGTATTCCCCGCCGCTTCGGCCTACGAAAAGAACGGCACCGTCACCAATGTATGCGGCGAGGTGCAGCGGCTGCGCAAAGCCGTGGGCGCGATGGGCGCCAAACCCGACCTGGAGATCATGGGCCTGCTGGCCCGTGAAATGGGCGTGGCCGCCGAGCTGGGCCCCTGGATTCCGGATACCGTTTTCGCGGAGATCCGCAAGAACGTTCGCGGATACGACGTCCCATTGCCGGTGCTGGAAATGGGCGGCGCGGCGCAAACCGCGGCGTTGAACGGGCGCGTGCCGCTCGATGGCCGTCCGGAATTGATACGATCCGCCCACGAGAATTTATTCACCTCGGGCACGCTGGGGCGCTATTCTAAGGTACTGAACTCTGTAGTGGAGAGTCACGGCAATCGATAAATGAACTTCTTCCTGCTGAGCCTGATCAAGGCTGTGGTGGTAGCGGCCGTGCTCCTCACCACGCTGGCGTACCTGCAATGGGTGGAGCGCAAGGTCATCGCACATATCCAGGTGCGCATGGGGCCTTCGCGCGTCGGCCCGCACGGGCTATTGCAGCCGCTGGCGGACGTCATCAAGCTCATCACCAAGGAAGATCTGATCCCGCCCTACGTCAACAAATTCCTGTACCTGGCGGCGCCCTTCTTCGCCATCACCATGGCGCTGCTGTCGATTTCGGTGATACCGTTCGGGTCCCAGATTCATTTCCCGGGCGGCACGACTTGGATGCAGTTGGCCGACCTGAATATCGGCATCCTGTTCGTGCTGGCGGTTTCGTCGGTGAGCGTGTACGGAATTGCGCTGGCCGGGTGGGCGTCCAATAACAAGTACGCGCTGCTGGGCGGCCTGCGCAGCTCGGCGCAGATGATCAGCTACGAATTACCGCTGAGCATGGCGGTGGCCGCGCCGCTGCTGCTGGCGAATACCCTGAGCCTGCGCCACATCGTGGAGGGGCAGGCCGGATACTACCTGGGCTTCATCCCGCGCTGGAGCATCTTCCAGACGCCCATGCCGCAGATCTTCAGCTTCATCATCTTCCTGATCGCGGCCTTCGCGGAAACCAACCGCGTGCCCTTCGATCTGCCGGAAGCGGAGAACGAGCTGGTGGCCGGCTTTCACACCGAGTACAGCAGCATGAAGTTCGCGGCGTTTTTCATGGCCGAGTACTCGAACATGATCACGGTGTGCGCCATCACCACCACGTTGTTCCTGGGCGGATGGCTGCCGTTGTGGCCGGCATCGGCGGGATCGAATTATGTGCCTGCGATTGTGTTTCTGCTGGCCGGCGCGATCAGTTTATACCACGGGCTGAATCCGGCGCGCAGGCTGGACCGCCTGACGCTGCCGGTGGTGGCGTTGGTGTTCTTCGTGATCGCCGCGGTGTTTCTGATTCCCGTTTTGAAGGAGGCGCTGCTGCCGCTGTTCTGGTTCGCGGCCAAGACCGGCGCACTGCTGTTTCTCTTTATCTGGATTCGCGGGACGCTGCCGCGCTTCCGCTACGATCAACTGATGGCCTTCGCGTGGAAGTTCATGTTCCCGGTGGCCGTCCTCAACCTGCTGGTCACCGGCCTGCTGGTGGCGTTGTTTTCCTGATATGGACGTCATCCTCTTCCTCATCTTCGCGGCGATTGCGGTGGTTTGCGGCTTCAACGTGGTGGTGCAGTCGCACCCGATCGCGAGCGCCATCTCGCTGATCGGAGTGATGGGTTCGTTGGCCGTGCTGTACCTGCTGCTGGGCGCGGAGTTCCTGGCGGCCGCGCAGGTGATCGTGTACGCCGGGGCCATCATGGTGCTGTTCATTTTCGTGATCATGCTGCTGAACGCCGGCGCGGAGATTCGAAAAGGGCGGGCGCTGCTGGCGCAGGTGCTGGGGATTCCGCTGCTGTTCACCTTCCTGGGGCTGATGGCGTATTTCGCGAGGAACATGTTTCCGGGCGCGGCCGATGTGCGCTTCGGCGGGTTCCAGCATGGCACGGCGCTGGATGTCGGGCGCGCGCTGTTCACCCAATATTTGCTGCCCTTCGAAGTGGTTTCGGTGCTGATCCTGATCGCCATTCTGGGCGCGGTGGTTCTGGCGCAAAAGGAGATGGAGTAACATGTCCGCCGGCGTGCCGCTTTCCTGGTACCTGATCCTGAGCGCGGTGTTGTTCAGCCTGGGCATCGCCGGATTCATCCTACGCCGCAACGTGATCACGGTTTTCATGTCGATCGAGCTGATGCTCAACGCCGTGAACCTGACCTTCATCACGTTTTCGTACCAACTGAAGCAAGTCAATGGGCACATATTCAGCTTCTTCGTGATGGTGGTGGCGGCGGCTGAAGCGGCCGTGGGCCTGGCGATTATTCTGACGGTGTTCAAGAATCGCTCGACGTTGAATATCGATGACGTGAGTTCGATGAAAAACTGATGCTTAGCCTTTACCATCTGTGGGACCAGTTCTGGCTCTCTTGTGGGGCAGGCTCTCAGCCTGCGGCGGCCTCTCAGGCCGCCCCGCCGCGTGCCACGGAGCGTTATCACTGATGCAACTCTGGCTCATTCCCGTCCTTCCTCTCGCCGGGTTCCTGCTGAACGGGATCTTAGGGCGGCGCCTTTCCAAAACCGTCATCAATGCGATCGCCGTCGGCTCGGTGCTGCTTTCGTTCGCATGGGTGCTGAAGACGCTGGCCGGTCTCGGCGATCTGAACACCGCGCACACCGAGCAATACTTCACCTGGATTCAAAGCGGCAGCCTCAACATTGGTTTCGATTTCACCGTCGACCGCCTGACCGCCGTGATGCTGCTGGTGGTGACCGGCATCGGCTCCCTGATCCATATCTACTCAATCGGCTACATGGCGCACGAGGGCGGCTATTACCGCTTCTTCGCCTACATGAACCTGTTCATGTTTTTCATGCTCACGCTGGTGCTGGCCGCCAATTACCTGGTGATGTTCGTGGGCTGGGAAGGCGTGGGGCTGTGCAGCTATCTGCTGATCGGCTTCTACTTCGATAAGAAGTTCGCCACCGACGCGGGCAACAAGGCCTTCATCGTAAACCGCATCGGCGATTTCGGTTTTTCCCTCGCGATGTTTTTGATCGTGGTGAATTTCGGATCGCTGGATTTCGGCACCGTGTTCACCTCCGTCGCGGGAAAATCGGAAGCCACACTTACCGCTATCGCTTTCCTGCTGCTGGTGGGCGCTTGCGGCAAGTCCGCGCAAATTCCGTTATATGTCTGGCTGCCGGACGCCATGGCCGGTCCGACGCCCGTATCGGCCTTGATCCACGCGGCGACCATGGTGACGGCGGGCGTCTACATGGTGGCGCGCTCGGCGGCGATTTACACCCACGCACCCGCGGCCATGGAAGCCGTGGCTATCGTCGGCCTGGCGACGGCGTTCTTCGCGGCCACCATCGGGTTGGCGCAGAACGATATCAAGAAGGTGTTCGCCTATTCCACCGTTTCGCAGCTTGGCTACATGTTCCTGGGCGCGGGAGTGGGCGCGTTTTCGGCGGGCATCTACCACCTCGTGACGCACGCGTTCTTCAAAGCGCTGTTGTTCCTGGGCGCGGGCAGCGTGATTCACGCGCTGGGCGGCGAGCAGGATGTGCGTAACATGGGCGGGTTGCGCAAAAAAATTCCGTGGACGTTCTGGACCATGATGTGCGCCTCGGTGGCCATCGCCGGCGTACCGCCGTTCGCGGGGTTCTACAGCAAGGATGCGATCCTGGCGGCGGCCGACAATCACGCGCACTGGATGTATTGGGTCGGCGTGATCACCGCGGGCATGACGGCGTTCTACGTTTTCCGCGCGATGTTCCTGGCGTTTTTCGGCAATTATCGCGGTAAAGCGCATCCGCACGAATCGCCGTTGGTAATGATCGCACCGCTGGCGGTGTTGGCCGCGCTGTCCCTGGGCGGCGGCTACTTCTTCAAGGTGCCCGAGTTCCTGGCGCCGCTGTTTCCGCCGGTCGAAGAGAGTCATGACATCGGGCCGGTGGTTGTCTCGGTGGCATTCGGCCTGGCCGGGATCGCGCTGGCGTGGCTGTTCTATGTGGCCAAGCCTGGCTTGCCGGATCAGGTCGTAGCGACGTTCAGTGGCCTCTACAAGCTGATCTACAACAAATACTTTGTGGACGAAATCTACGCCGCGGTGGTGGTGAATCCGGTCGTCTCCGGATCGCGCGAAGTGTTGTGGAAGGGCGTGGACGTAGCGGTCATCGATGGCGCAGTGAACGGCGTCGGCACCCAGGCGCGCGGGATCGGCGGCGTGCTGAAGCGGCTGCAATCCGGCAATATCCGCAGCTACGCCGCGTGGGTGTTGCTGGGCAGCGTTGTGCTGCTATTTGTGATGGGAGTGATGGGAGGCCTGCGATGAATCGGATATCCCACTCCCCATCATTTTCCTGTCAGGCATTATCCCACTCCCCATCAGTTTCCTGTCAGGCATGTGGGGCAGGCCCTCGGCCTGCGCGGGGCCCCCGGCCCCGCTCTGCGGGAGGCCGGCCATGAACCTCCTCGACATAGTCCTGGCCATCCCGCTGCTAGGCTTCCTGGTCCTGCTACTCGTGCCGCGCGCCGCCGAAGGAGCCATCCGAGCGATCGCCCTGGCATTTTCACTGATAGCTTTCCTTGCCTCCCTAGGGCTCGCCTTTCAATACGAGATCATCCGCCCCGGCGAGCAGTTCGTCACCGACATCGTCTGGGTGACCTCGCCCAACATTCACTACCACGTATCGCTCGACGGATTGAGCCTGTGGCTGTTGATCCTGGCCACGTTCCTCACACCCATCTGCATCCTGATTTCCTGGAACTCTATCCAAATCCGCAGCAAGGAATTCTTCGCCTTCATGCTGCTGCTCGAGTTTGGCCTCACCGGCGTATTCGCAGCGCAGGACCTGTTCCTGTTCTACGTGTTCTGGGAAGTCTCGCTGGTGCCCATGTATTTCCTGATCGGCATCTGGGGCCACGAACGGCGCATCTACGCGGCGGTCAAGTTTTTCCTGTACACCATGGCCGCTTCGGTGCTGATGCTGACGGGCATCATCTACGTGTACAATCACGCGGGCACGTTCAACTATTCGGATATATTGGCGCAACTGGCGAGCGGCAAGCTGTCGTTCAATCCCTCGCAGCAGATGCTACTGTTCCTGGCGTTCTTTGTGGCGTTCGCCGTCAAGGTGCCGATATTCCCTCTGCACACCTGGCTGCCGGACGCGCACGTGGAAGCGCCCACGGCCGGCTCGGTGATGCTGGCGTCCGTCATGCTGAAGATGGGTACCTACGGCCTGGCGCGTTTCTGCCTGCCGATGTTTCCCAGCGCCGCACGCGCCTGCGCGCCGTGGATCGTGGTGCTGGCCATCATCGGCATCGTTTACGGAGCAATGGTCGCCATGGTGCAGCCCAACATGAAGAAGCTGGTGGCATATTCGTCGGTGAGCCACCTGGGTTTCGTCGTGCTGGGCATTTTCTCGTTCACCCAAAATGGCATGGATGGAGCGGTGTATCAGATGCTGAATCACGGCATCTCGACGGGTGCGCTCTTCGTGCTGGTCGGCTTCCTCTACGAGCGGCGGCATTCGCTGGCGATTGCGGATTACGGTGGCGTGGCGACTATCGCGCCGTGGCTATCGACGGCGTTCATGATCACCATGCTGGCCAGCATCGGCCTGCCGACTCTGAATAACTTCGTGGGCGAGTTTCTGGTGCTGCAAGGCTCCGCGCGGGCCAATTTCTACTGGACCGCCTTCGCCTCGATCGGCGTGATCCTGTCGGCGTGTTACATGCTGTGGCTCTATCAACGCGTGTTCTACGGCGCGACACCCGATGAGGTGCGGCATCACGTCTTCGACTTGAAGCCGCGCGAGTGGGCCGCCATCGTGCCGCTGATCGCGATGATGGTTTGGATGGGCATGTATTCGCAGTCGTTCCTGCCCGCCGTGCGGAAGACCACGGCGCACATCCTGGAACAGACGCAGTTGAACGTACAGATCCGCGTGCAGGCGCCCGCAGCCGCACCAGAGGTGGTGGCGCATGCCCGTTAGCTTCTCACCCGCCGCCGTCGAATACCTCCGGTTCCTGCCGGAGATCGTCCTGATCGTAGCCGGCACGCTGCTGATGGTGCTGGACGTGCTCCTGCGCAAGCAGGCGCGGGAGATCTACGGGCACATCTCGATTGTGGCGCTGGCGGCCGCCATGGCGGCTGCGGTATGGGCCTACTCCTCGCCGGGCGCCGCCTTCTCCGGCATGCTGATCGTGGACGGGTTCGCCACCTTCTTCCGCGTGCTGGTGATCGGCGTCGGCATCCTGACGGTGCTGTCGTCGTACCGCTTCCTGGCACGCGAGGGCGCGGAGACCGGCGAATTTCACGCGCTGCTGCTGTTCTCCGTCGCGGGCCAGTGCGTCATGGTTTCGGCCAACGAGCTGATCATGATCTTCATCGGCCTGGAGATCTCGTCCATCTCGAGCTACGTGCTGGCCGGTTATCTGCGCGACGACAAACGCGCCAACGAAGCCGCGCTGAAGTATTTCCTGCTGGGATCGTTCGCCACCGCGTTCTTCCTCTACGGTGTGGCGGTGGTTTACGGCATGACGGGATCGACCTACCTGACCGCCATCCACACGGTGCTCAGCGGCGGGCCCGCGGCGCCAGCCCCCATATTCATCGGCGTGGCGGTGGCGCTGATGTTCGTGGGCCTGGGCTTCAAAGTTTCCGGCGCGCCTTTTCAGATCTGGGCGCCGGACGTTTACCAGGGCGCGCCCACGCCGGTCTCCGCGTTCCTCACCACGGGGCCGAAAGCCGCGGCCTTCGCCATTTTCCTGCGCATCTTCATGACCGCTTTCGAGCCCATCGCGCGCGACTGGTACATGCTGGTGTGGGGATCGGCGCTGCTGTCAATGACCATCGGCAACTTCGCCGCGCTCGCGCAATCGAACATCAAACGGCTGTTGGGCTATAGCGCGATCGCGCACGCCGGATACGTGCTGGTGGCGCTGGCCGCGCACTCGCAAATGGGTACGGCCGCGGCCATGTTCTACCTGGCGGCGTATGCGTTCATGAACATCGGCGCGTTCGCGGTGGTGTCGCATCTTTCGGGCAAGGGCGAACGCTTCCTGAGCGTGGACGATTTCGCGGGCTTGGGAGTGAGGCAGCCGGGCACGGCCGCGCTGCTGGCGATCTTCCTGATGTCGCTGATCGGCGTGCCGCTCACCGGGGGATTCTTCGGCAAGTTCTACATCTTTAAAGCCGCGCTTAGTTCGCACCTGGTATGGCTGACGGTGCTCGGACTGTTGAACAGCGCGGTGGCGGCCTATTACTATCTGCGCATCCTGGTGGCGATGTATATGCGCGAACCGAGCGAAGCGACAGCGGAACTTGAGCCGCTCCCCCTCGGGCTGCGAGCGGCATTGGTAATCCCGGCGCTAGGCACGCTGTTCCTGGGCATCTTCCCCGCGTGGGTGCTGGACTTCGCCGGCAAGTCGGCGGCCTTAGTGAAATAATTGTGGGGCAGGCTCTCAGCCTGCGGCGGGCTCTCAGCCCGCCCCTAAAATAAACTCTATGTGCGGCATAGTTGGCTACATCGGGAACCGCAAAGCGGTCCCTATCATCCTGGAAGGCCTCAAGCGCCTGGAATATCGCGGCTACGATTCGGCCGGCATCGCGGTCTATGGCGATGACGGCCAGCTCGCCGTGCGCCGCGCATCGGGCAAACTGCGCAATCTGGAAGAAGCCATCCGGCTGAGCCCCATCGACGGCGCGTACGGCATCGGGCATACGCGCTGGGCCACACACGGGCGCCCCACCGAGGAAAACGCGCACCCGCACCGCGATTGCACCGGCGACATTGTGGTGGTACACAACGGCATCGTCGAGAATTACCTGGCCTTGAAACAGCAGTTGCAGGCCGAAGGGCATCAGTTCAAGACGCAGACCGACACCGAAATTATCGCGCACCTGGTGGAAAAGCACTTCCACGGAAACCTGGAAGACGCGGTGCGCGCGGCGGTGAAGGAGCTTGCCGGCGTCTTCGCGCTGGTGGTGATCGCGCGCACTGATCCAAACAAAATCGTGGCCGCGCGTTTCGGGCCGCCGGTGGTGATCGGGCTGGGCGACAACGAATATTTCGTGGCGTCGGATGTGCCGGCCATCCTGCCGCACACGCGCGACATGTTCTTCCTGGCCGATGGCGATCTGGCGGTGCTCACGCCGGAGGGCGTGCGGCTGAGCGACTTCGACGGCCAGCCGGTGAACCGGCAGGTATCCCACATTCTGTGGGACCCCATCATGGCGGAAAAAGGCGGCTACAAGCACTTCATGCTCAAGGAAATTTACGAGCAGCCGCGGGCCGTGCGGGACACCACCCTGGGGCGCGTGAGCCAGGAAACCGGGCAAATCTTCCTGGACGAGATGGACATCACACCGGCGGAGTTCCGCGAATTCCGGCAAGTGAAGATCATCGCCTGCGGCACGAGCTGGCACGCGGCGCTGTGCGGCAAGTTCATGATCGAGAAGCTGGCGCGCATGCCGGTGGAGGTGGATTACGGCAGCGAGTTCCGCTATCGCGATCCGCTGGTGGACGCGGGCACGCTCACGGTGGTGATCTCGCAATCGGGCGAGACCGCCGACACGCTGGCGGCGCAGCGCGAGGCCAAACACAAGGGCTCCAAGACGCTGGCCATCTGCAATGTGATGGGCTCCATGATCACGCGCGAGGCGGCGGGCGCCATCTACACGCACGCGGGGCCGGAGATCGGCGTGGCGTCCACCAAGGCGTTCACCTGCCAGTTGACGGCGCTCTTCATCCTGGCGATGTATCTGGGGCAGGCGCGCGGCGAGCTGCAACCGGCCCAGTCGCGCGCGCTGGTGGAGGAGTTGTGCCGCATTCCCGGCAAGCTGGAAACGGTGCTCTCGCACGATGCGGTCTACGAAGAACTGGCGCGCAAGCTGTTCCGGGCGGGAGATTTTCTGTTCCTCGGGCGGGGCGTGCATTTCCCCATCGCGCTGGAGGGCGCGCTGAAGCTGAAGGAGATTTCCTACATTCACGCGGAAGGCTATCCGGCGGGCGAGATGAAGCACGGGCCCAATGCGCTGATCGACGAGAATTTGCCGGTGGTGGTGCTGGCCACGCGCGATCCTGCGAGCGAGGAGAGCCGGGTGCTGTACGAGAAGACGCTTTCGAATATCCAGGAAGTGAAGGCGCGGGAAGGCACGGTGGTGGCGATCTCGACGGTAGGCGACGAAGACGCGCGCAAGACGGCCGACTACACCATCGAGATTCCAGCGGCGAGCGAGTTGCTCGCGCCGATCCTGGAAATTGTGCCGCTGCAGCTTCTGGCGTATCACATCGCGGTGCGGCGGGGCTGCGACGTGGATCAGCCGCGCAACCTGGCCAAGAGCGTGACGGTGGAATGAACGGCGGCCTGTTGATGCTCGCCGGGCACGCCATCTATCAGGGCGGCCGCTGGCACGGAGGGCATCAGAACGAAGACCAGCTATACGAAACGCACGTGCGCGATGCGTTTCGTATCTTCGTGAACGAAGGCTACCAGGCGCTAGCGCTGAGCGGCGGCCGGTCGCGGCCAGAGCTTGCGGACAAGGTCTCCAATTCCGAGGCGGAGGGCATGGCCGAGTGGGCGCGCACGCATGGCTTCGTTTGGCCCCCTGACGAGGTGCTCTTGGAGCGCTTCGGGCGCGACAGCTTCGAGAACCTGTTCTTTTCGATGCTGTACTTCCACCGGCAGTTCGGCGAGTGGCCGTCGCGCGTGGGCGCGGTGAGTTGGAAGTTCAAGGCGCTGCGGTTTTATCTGATTGCCTGCGGGCTGCGGCTGGCGGAGAGACGCTTCCGGTTCTTCGGCAGCGGCGATCCGTCCGGCTTCGAAGAATTCGCCGTAGCCAGCGTACAGTATGACTCGATGATCGTGCGCAACGGCGAAATCGTAGACCCGCTGCATCGCGACCGGCAGTGGTTCGGAGCGAAGCGGCAAGGACGCACGCCCAGCGAGTTCCCTACAAACGAGGACTACCTGCGTCGAGTCAAACAAGAGTACGGCAACGCCGCCCTAATCGACCTGGTCGAATCAATCGAACCCGGCCCAGCCTGGCGCGACCTCAATTGGCCCTGGTTTTAGGCTGGTGGGGCAGGCTCTCAGCCTGCGGCGGCCTCTCAGGCCGCCTGCCCCTTGCGAACCTTCCCATAAATCGCATCCCCCACCCGCCGCATCCAAGCCAGTTCATCCGCCGCCATCGGACCCCGCCGCAAAGCCTCCACCGCCTGTTCGAATTGCGCGGCATCGGACGGCCCGGTCATGCAGATATTCACCGCGGGCTCAGTCAGCACGAAGCGATAGCAATCCGCCGCGGTCGGAATCTTCTCGCCGGGCGGTATGCGCTTGTGATCCAGTAACTGGCGCCAGCTTGTGGCCGTGAAAGAGACCAGTCCCGGCGGATTCCCGACCAGCAATTGCGGAAAAACTTCGCGCTCCGCGCCGCGATGCACGGCGTTATAGCGCACGTGGAAGATATCGAATTGGGGATCGGGGGCGAGGCGCGCGATCAGCGGGCGGTTGTGCGTGGAGACGGCCAGATAGCGCACCAGGCCGCGCTCGCGCAGTTTGCGGCAGGCATCCAGGATGCGCGGCGGCGGCGCGCCGTTCCACAATCCCAGCAGCAGCGCGTCGGTGTAATCGAAGCGCAACGCGCGTAGGGCGCGTTCGAGGCTGGGTCCGATCAGGGAGGCCACGCGCGAATAGGATTGCGTCACCAGCAGGAAGCGGTCGCGATGGGGGGCGAGCGCGCGCAGGCCGTCGCCGAAGGCATTGCGGCGCAAGCTGCCCCAGTAGAAATAGTTGACGCCGTGGTCGAAGGCTTGTTCGACGGCGTTGGCGAGCGCGCCGTAGCTGGAGCCTATGCCGAGGCGGCAGACTTGGATGCCGGTGCGGCCTAGCGTGGCGCGGGTGAAGGACATAGGTTGATTGTAGCTGGGGATGCTTTGGTGGGTCAGACCATCGCACTTTGTGGTCTGCCGCCTTCGGGGAGCGTCGGCAGGCGACATAGAACGATCGTCTGCCCCACTTTTTACGCCAACGGCGCCCAGTGGATCACGTCGCTTCTGGCGGCGCTGATCTCCACGATCTCGGTCCACGGGTAAAAGTGCACGCCCATCGAATCTTCGGCCACCACGCCGAAGCTGGAGACTTCCCGCAAGGTCAGCGGCGGCAGGTCTTCTTCATCCACAGCCACGATGCGCACCCGCTTGCCCAGCAGATTGCGCAGGAAAACGCTATCGTCGTTCATGTGTCGCCCCCAACCGCGCAATTGTAACACCTATATAATGGAGCTTCGATCTAATTTCGGAGTTTTCTCATGCATACACCTAAATTCTTGACTTTCGGGCTGCTCGCAGCCTGCCTGCCCCTGTGCGCCGATGAGGGCATGTGGACGTTCGATAATCCGCCCGTGAAGCAGTTGGAGAAGCGCTATCATTTCACGCCCACGCAGCAATGGCTGGACCACGTGCGCCTCTCCTGCGTCCGTCTGAACGATGGCGGCTCCGGCTCGTTCGTCAGCGCGCATGGCCTGCTGCTGACCAATCACCACGTGGCGCGCGGCCAACTGCAAAAGAACTCCACGGCCGAGCGCGACTATGTCAAGAACGGCTTCTACGCGCCCACGCCCGACCAGGAGATGAAATCGCCTGACCTGGAAGTGAACGTGCTCATATCGATGGAGAACGTCACCCAGGCGGTCGTGGCTGCGCTCCAGGGCGCCAAAACGCCGGCGGAAGAATTCACCAGGCGCAAAGCGGCGATCGCCAATATCGAGCGCGAAAGCATGCAGAAGACCGGCCTGCGTTCCGACGTGGTGACGCTGTATCAAGGCGGCGAATATTGGCTCTACAGCTATAAGAAGTACACCGATGTGCGGCTGGTGTTCGCACCGGAAGACCAGGCCGCGTTCTTCGGCGGCGACCCGGACAACTTCACTTATCCGCGGTACGACCTGGATATGGCGCTGTTCCGCGTCTACGAAAACGGCAAGCCCCTCGACACCAAGGATCATTTGAAGTGGAATGCCAAGGGCGCCGGCGACAACGAGTTGGTGTTTGTGCCCGGGCATCCCGGCCGCACGCAAAGGCTGGATACGGTGGCGCAGCTCGAATACGACCGGGACTACGCCGAGCCGCTCAGCTTGAAGCTGCTGAGGAACCGGATAGCGGTACTGGAGCGCTATGGCGCGCAGGGCACCGAGCAGGCGCGCCAGGTGGCCTCCATGATCTTCGGCTTGCAGAATAGCGTGAAAGCCATCGACGGCCGTTACAAGGGCTTGCTGGATAAGAGCGTGATGGACAAGAAGCGCCAGGACGATGAAGATTTCAGGGCCAAGGTGATGGCCAATCCGGAGTGGAAGCAGGCCTTCGGCGGCGCGTGGGATGCCATCGCGGGAGCCACACGGAAAGCGGTTTCGCGGGCCAGGCAGCAAGCCTACCGCAACATAGATTCGCAACTGGCCGCCACCGCGGCGACCATCGTGGACTACGTGGCCGAAATCAAGAAGCCGGACGGCGAGCGTCTGGCCCAATACCACGAGGCGGGATTGGAATCTTTACGGCACCGCTTGTTCTCGCGTGCGCCCACTTATCCGGCCATGGAGATCGCGCGCATGACCGGCGCGCTGGAAGCGGACGTGGCGGACCTGGGGCCGGACGATCCATTTCTCAAGATCGTACTGGACGGGCGCTCGCCGAAGGAAGCGGCGACGGCGTTGGTGAACGGGACGAAGCTGGCGGATCCGGCGGTCCGCAAGCAGCTTGTGGACGGCGGCGAGGCGGCGGTGGCGGCTTCCACCGACACCATGATCGTGCTGCAGCGCAAGCTCGACCCCCTGCGGCGCGAAATGATCAAGTGGCAGGAAGACAACGTGCAGAGCGTGCAGCAGGAAGCCGGCGAGAAGCTGGGGAAGGCGCGCTTCGCGGCCTACGGCAAGACCACCTATCCGGATGCCACGTTCACGCTGCGGCTCTCTTACGGCCGGGTAAAAGGATACCCGATGAACGGCACGGAGGCGCCCTACAAGACCACGTTCTACGGCCTTTTCGACCGCGCCACCAGTTTCGATTTCGATGGGCCGTTCTATCTGCCTTCGCGCTACAAGGAAGGCCGCGACAAGCTGGACCTCGCGACACCGCTCGATTTCGTGACCACCAACGACATTATCGGCGGCAATTCCGGCTCGCCGGTGATCAATCGCAATGCCGAGATTGTAGGACTGATCTTCGACGGCAACATCGAATCTCTAGTGGGTGACTTCGTGTACGATGGGAC
>JBEKPZ010000191.1:0-30116 GCA_049520215.1 Bryobacteraceae bacterium
CATTCGCGGTCGATATAGTCGCATATGCGCCCCGCCTCGAAGTACGACACGACCACTTGCGCCGCATAAGTGGGACGCACAAAGCCGCGATCCAATTCCGCCACGGGCAGCAGCTTCTTATCCTTGATCGCCATGATGACGTGCGGATCGAGACGGTCGCCCCATTCAGGCGACGCAGCTGTTTCTTCGTGTACCGCGAGCCCCTCCGTAAACCAGCGCGGCACGCGGAAATTGGTCATGTTCAGGACATACACGTGGCTGAGTTCGTGCCACATGGTGCTGGCCCAATGAAACGATCCCGGCGGGCGGCCCGAAGGGCTGTCCATCGCCACCACATAGCCGAAAGTCACGCCCAGCGCGCCCAGGCCGGGCATGCCCATGGTGCGCACGGCGAAGTCTTCATGGTCGGGGTAGACTTCCACCTGCACCGGCCGATCCAGCTTGAACCCGTATTTCTTGTCGTAAGTGCTCAGCGCGCGCAGCATCTCGGCTTCGAAGTAAGGATGCAACAGCTCAGCTTCTTTCTTGTGGAGGCGCAGCGTAGTTGTGTCTGTCTTGTAAGTGACAAAGTTCTTGTAACTATCCATCAGCCGGAGAGTGTTGACGGTGGCCGCGTCCCTGTAATGACCCTCGTAACACATCTCCAGCTCGGCGCGGGCTTCCTCCTCCCGGCCGAGACGCATCAGGTTGACGCCTAACTGCGAGCGAGCGCTCCATAAGTCCGGTTGCAGAGCGATGGCTTTGCGAAAGAGCTTGATACCTTCTTCATAGCGGCGGTTCAGGACGAAGATGCGGCCGGCGGTTTCGTAGGCCGCCCCGACATGCGGATCCCACGGCGTATCGGTCTTATCGTTGAGCCAGTCGATGGTGGCCATGATCGCCTTGGCTTCAGTGGCATTCGCCGACATGTCGAGGGCCTTGTGGGCCTCTGCGGCGGCTTTGGCCGGGTCGCTATCTTCGAGCGCCAGGCGCGCCAGCAGTTCCTGCGCCTCCACCAAAAGTGGATCGGCGGCCAGCGCCCTGTGCGCGAACTCGACCGCTTTCGCCTCGAAATCATCCGCCGCCACCAACGCCAGGCCCAGCAAAGCATCGGCCCGTTTCGGCTCGATCACCAGGGCTTCGTTGAAGAGCTTGGCGGCGTCGTCCGGCTGAAACCGCTCCAGAAACAACCGGCCCCAGCGGACGCGATATTCCACGTTGCCCGGATGCGCTGCGACCAGCGCGCGAAAAACCCCGTTCGCATCGTCATAGCGATGCTGTTTCCAAAGCGCTTCGGCCTGCTGCAACGTTTGCCCCAGCAGAGCGGAGCCAGCGCACACCATGGCCAACAGGAGTCTCACTTATCGAACTCCTCCTGCGTCTTCGCCAATTCCAGCAGCAGCGCGCCGAGTTGTCTCCTATAGTCTTCGGGCGGGATCGCGGCTTTGTCGTATTTCAGTTTGTCGATCTGCCGTTCTAACTCCTCCTTCTTAGCAAGTAACTGCAGTTTCGCCGGGTCTTTCGCGGCAGTCGCAGTCGCGCCAATACGCAGCAGCGGGAATTGAGCGGCCAGCAACCCTTCGCCGTTTTCCGCTGAAGGGGCGCGCACCCCGTCGCCTTTGCCCGTATCTTCCAGCACGGCATGTTCGGTGGCCAGGCGGTTCTGCGATTCGTAAAACGCGACAGTCTTCTTGTCCGCGTAGCGAAAGGCTTCGAGCGCCGAGACCACGTCGTTCTTGTCACTGTCGGCAGCCGGATCGCCCAAGGCCTCCGCCCAATAGCGCGCGAAAATGGTGGCGTTCCTTTCCGTGCCGTTCTTGGTAGCGGCAATCACCACGCGATTGGGCTTGCGCAGGAATGTGATCGCGCCTCCGCTGGCGCTGGTCATGTTCACCACGAGCTGCCGCGAAGCCGGAATCCGGTCCAGCAGCCCAGCCAGCTCGGATGCGGTCAAATCCGGACCGGGCAAATTGATCTTGTATTCATAACCATCGAAGCTACCATGGCCGATCAGCATGAGCACCAAGGCGTCCGTCGGCTTGGCCTCCTTCGCAATGCGATCCAGCGTGCCGCGCACTTGTTCACGCGTGGCGTTCACTAATGTTTCGACTTTGGAATCGGGACCGGTCTTGAGAGCTTTCTCGATGTCTTTGGCCCACATGGCGAAGTGTTGTTCGTAATCGGGCTCGCCGCCCAAGCCGGTGACGGTGACATAGTAAGTGGCAGCGGGCAAAGAACTAGCTGTAAGCAGAATTGTCAGTAGTACGCTGAGAAACCATGTGGGGCAGGCCCCAGGGCAGGCCCCCGGCCTGCGCGGGTCCCCCGGACCCGCCTTTCCCCCGAAGAGTCGCTTGCCTGCCAACCGGGCGGCCTGAGAGGCCGCCGCAGGCTGGGAGCCTGCCCCACTCATACCACACCCCATCGTCGCCGCAAAACCCACTCCGAGCCCCGCAACACCAGCGCCAAGAAAAAAACAGCCGGCATGTCCCACAAATCCTTGGTCTCGCGCGTGGTGATACCCGCCTCCGAATACGAAATCTCGTCCGCCAGCTTGGCGGCGTTCGACGCGCTATAGTATCGCCCGCCGGTCTCATCCGCCAGTTTCTTCAGCAACTCGCGATTCTGCCCCGTGTGGAAGTTCTCGGCCACACCATCTTCGCGGCGGAAGATCGCGACGTCGCGTCCGAGTTCCTCCTTATCGCGTCCCGCCACGATCTCGGCCACGTACGAGCCCGGTTTCTCAGCGCTCCAATCGGCCGAGTAAGCGCCCTCCTCGCTGGCTACCGGCGTCATCTCAACGCTCGTGGCCGCGCCATCCGGCCCCACGATGTGCGCTTCCACCACAGCATTCGGCACCGGCTTGAACGCCTTGTCGCGCACCTCCGCGCGCAGCGTCGCCTTGGTTTCGTCCGCCAGTACGGCGCGCGCCGTGGACGCGGCCACCCGGCCCGGGCTGTCCGACACCAGGTAGCGCATCAACTGCTGCCAGAACGTGGTATGCGTGACATCGGTGTGGTCCTGCCACATTTTCCACCGCCAGCTTCCGGATGTGGCGAAGACGGCGGTGCGCCCGCGCCCATAGTTCTCGGTGACCAGCAGCGGCATGCGGTGGCGACCGGCTGGCGCCACATCCATCAGCACTACGGCGCCGGGCTTCACCTCGCCGACGTCGTTATAATTGGCGAGCTGCGGCATGCTGCTCCACCGCGCGGCATTGCGCTCGGGATCTTCTACCAGCCTGCAGATCAGGCTGGCGCGGCCTTGCGCAGTCAACTCTTGGCCAGAAAAATCGCGGTGAAAGGTGCCCTTGTTCTCCGGAACCTGGACCGGCAGCAACTCGGCCAAAGGCGAATGCGCGTAGCCGCCCTCGGCGAGCGCGAACCGCCCGCCCAGAAACAGAATGCCGCCGCCGCGGCGGTTGGCGAATTCGCGGATCAGGTCTTGTTGCGTTTGCGTGAAGTAGTTGGCCTCCACGCTCCCGACGATCAGCCCGTCGAAGGCGAACAGCTCTTCGGGCTTGGCCGGGAACCCTTCCGCCAGCTCATGCTCATCGGAAAAACCCTGCCGGTATATCCTGTACTGCGTGGTGCGCAGCATGGAGGCAAGCTGCAAACTGCGGTCGTCTTCCGCGGCCCGGCGGATGAATTTGAATTCCCAGCGCGGCTCGCCTTCGATATAAAGGATGCGCGGCTTGCGCGTCTCCACGTTGACCAACCGCCGCAGCGAGTTGTTGTTGCGGTTCTCTTCGCCCGGCAGCGGATCGATGGAAATCTCCAGAGTCTTCGGCCCGGCCAGGCCCGCGTTGAACAGGAGCGCCTCGCTTTGCGGCGCACCGTCCGCTTTCAACTGCACTTCGCGCGATGCGATCGTCTTCCCCGCATCGCGCACCGAAATCAGCGCCTTCTGGCCCGCATAACCATATTGGCGGAATGTAACCAGCGCGCTCAAGCGCGAATCGGCCAGCGCGTGCGCGGGCAGCACGGCGTCCGTGATTTCGACATCTTTCCCGGCCTTCTCCCGCCCGAAGCCGATGGTGTGTACCGGAATGCGCCGCTGCCGGATCTGCGAAATCGTGTCCAGATCGATACCGCCGGAATTATCCGCGCCATCCGACAGCAGCACCACCGCGCCCAGCGGCAAGGTGGCCGATTCCGCAAGCACCTGCTGCAAACTGTCGCCCAGGCGCGTAGCCGGCTCCGACGCGGTGAGTTGGCTGGTCTTCTGGATGCGCTCCGCTTCCTTGCCGAAGCGATAGAGGCGCACCTGAAACTTTTGCCCCAGCGCGGCCAGCAGTTTCCCGTCGAGCACGGCGGCGGCCTGCGCGCCGCGCGTTTCAGATCCCTCCTGGATGCCCATGCTGCGCGAATCGTCGACCATCACGGCCACTACGTTCTGCTGCGGCCGCAGTGTCGCAATCGAAATGGCAGGGTGCCATAGAAGGAATAGCAGCAGCGCGATCATCGCCGTTTCGAGCATCCAGATCGCCAGCGGACGCGCGCAGCGACCCGCGGTTGCGCCTAACGTGCCAGAACAGCAGCCCGCCAGCCGCCATAACGCCCACCGCCAGCATCCACACTGGCCACGACGCCAGCAGCACAAACTGCCCCTTTTGGAAAACCGCGCCGGGATACTTGAACAAGAACTCGAACATGATGGGCCTTGGAATTCTAATGCGTCATCGCGTAAATAATGTAGTTGATCCCCATGCGGTAGGCTTGCGACGTGTAGCGCTCGGGATAGCGCGGATGGTCGGCCCATTCCCAGGCGTCGCCGTTGTCCTGGTTAAAACAGATCGCCACCATCACCCGGCCGTCATCGTCGTAAATTGCGCGCCAGTGAGGAGTCTTGCCATCTTTCTCCCAGATACGGCCGGTGTACCAGTATTGTATTCCAGGCACTTGCACGCGCTCGCCCAAATCATACAAGACGTGGAAAATGGGATCCCGGTTATCGATTTCCACGATGGGCCGGTCCGGGAACACGCGCTGGATGCTCTCCAGGAAGACGTTCCATTCGCCGCTGCCGTGGAAGTCGTCGCACATGAAGAAGCCGCCCCGCAGCAGGTATTCGCGCATCTTGGCGCATTCGGCATCCGTCAGGCTCCAGTGCCCGACCTCCACCGCGTACAGCCACGGCCAATTGAAAACTTCGTCGCCGTCCAGATCCACTACCTGTTCAGACGAACGGGTATGGATGCGGGTGAGGCGGCGCACGCCTTGCACGAACTGGCGGTCGGCTTTGGGGAAATCGGTGGGCCAACTGCCGGTCTGGCCAAACACGCTGGCATGCCTCCCCGACGGATACATCAGGCGCGTGAAGGCCCATTCGGTTTTCTCGTAGGCGTCGGGCGGCACGGGAACGTGATCGTCCTCCAAAGCGGGAAACTCGCGGAAGGTGGCCTGGAGGGCGAACAACGCCGTCACCGAAATCGCCACAAGACTACCGCGGATGAGCAAGCGGTGCGCATTTGGACGAGGCCCTCGTATGTGTTTCAGGATAGCATGAGCCTGCCGCCCTGCTGCTGTGGGGCGAGCAATCGTGCCAGGCAATCGTGCCCGCAGCCGCCTTTTTTAGGCGGCCAGAGCCGGCTAAAAGCCGGCTGCGGCCAAGATTGGCCGCCCCACAACTGCGTTTTCATCCCAATGGAAGCTCCTGCCGCCCCGCCGTACTCTATAATAGGGTGTTAAATTCCCCACCCTGAAGGAGCGTGAATGTCTGCTAAGCGGATCGGTATACTCACCGGCGGCGGAGACGTGCCGGGCCTGAATTCCGTCATCAAGACCGTTGTTTACAGAGGAAGCGAAATCGATTGCGAAGTCATCGGTATTCGCCGCGGCTGGGAAGGCCTGACGCATGTCAACCTGGACGATCCGGCCAGCCGGGCGCGCTACGTCCTGCCCCTCAATCGCGAGAACACCCGCACCATCGACCGCACCGGCGGTACCTATCTGCATAGTTCCCGCACCAATCCGGCCAAGATGAAGGCCTTGCCGCCGGTGGTGAAGGGCCTGGAGTTCCCCAAGTCCGAAGTCACCAAGAAGGGCGTGACCTCGGTGGTCTACGATATGACCACCCGCGTGCTGAAGAACGTGGAGACGCTGGGGCTCGATTACCTGATCGCCATCGGCGGCGACGACACCTTGAGCTACGCCGCGCGCCTCGACGCGGAGGGCTTCAAGGTCCTGGCCATCCCCAAAACGATGGATAACGACGTGCGCAACACCGAGTATTGCATCGGGTTTTCGACCGCCATCACGCGCGCCACCGAAGCCATTGAGCGCCAGCGCACCACGGTGGGATCGCACGAGCGCATCGGCGTTTTCCGCATCTTCGGGCGCGACGCCGGATACACCGCGCTCTACACGGCCTACGTCACGTCCATGCGCTGTTGCATCCCGGAATACCGGTTCAATCTCCAGCACCTGATCGAGCTGCTGATCACCGACAAGCAATACAATCCCAGCAACTACGCCCTGATCATTCTTTCCGAAGGCGCGGAGTGGGAAGGTTACCAGGTGAAGGAGGTCGGCGAGGCCGATGCATTCGGTCACAAAAAGAAGATGAACGTGGGCGAGGATCTGGCCGAGGAGATCAAGAAGTCCACCGGCGAAGAGACCATCGTCAGCGATCTGACTTACGACCTGCGCAGCGGCAGTCCGGATTTCGTGGATAAGATGGTGGCGTCGACCTTCGCCAGCATGGCAATGGACTGCATCCAGCAGGGCCAGCACGGCGTAATGATGGCCATTTCCGGCGGTTGCTACGCGGCGGCGCCCATCCCCGACCCGAAGTTAGGTCCGCGCAAAGTGGACCTCGAGACCATGTACAACACCCGGCGCTACCGGCCGAATTACGCGAATAAGTTGGGTCTCCCCATCTTTCTCACGCGCGCGTAAGCAGTTGTGGGGCAAGCCCCAGGGCAAGCCCCCGGGCCTGCGCGGGACTCTCAGTCCCGCTCTAGCACTTTGTCTATGGATCGTCTTCGAACGAACCACCACCAAATCGGCGCCGCTAACACCACGCCAAAAGCGGTCAAACCCAGCGCGGCGCCGACATATATCCTCGCCGGTCTGAACCGCAGAGAAACCTGGCTATCCCCGCGCGGCACGACGATTCCGCGCAGAGCCCCGTCGACTTTCCAGACACCCGCCGCCTGACCATTCACCGTTGCCGTCCATCCCGGATAGTAAAGTTCGCTTAGCACCAGCAACGCGCGGCCGCCCGCCTGGACGCTCAACTCCATCGCGCCGGATTCGTACCGTCCGATCCGTACCTGTTCGCTCGCCGCATCCGCAACTGCATCGAGCGACGTATCCAGGCGCGCCGCCACCAGCGCCACCCGATGCGGATCGCTTCCCGGAGCATCCACGCGTTTCAGCAACTCCAGCGGCGCGCGTTCGACGAGCGTGTCATGCACCAGCCATGCGCGCGGATATGCCCGCGGGTTTTCGTAAACCTTCCACGCCGCGTCGCGATACACCTCGCCCGCATCCGCCGCCGTCGCCGGCTTGACCGTGTACCGGACGTTCAACAGATCCTTGTGGCCCATCAGCCGCCCGTACTCCGTGATTACGGTCACCCCATTGCCGCCGATAGTCTGAACCTGGAAAGCGTCGCCGATATTCGGCGCCCAATCCGCCGCAACTTCAGTTCGAAACAGTCCCGTCCGTGACTTCAGGAATTCAGCCGCGCCGCGGCAACCGAGCAACCGGTCCATCTGGTTCGCGCCTTTCGCGGACATCTCCAGACGATTCGCCGCTGAAAAATCGAAAGCGCTCAAGTCAAAAAGGATCGCCGCCAGCATGAGAACGCAGGTACCGGTTCCCGTGTGACCGGCAACGATGTGCCGAAATAACAGCCAGGAAACAACGATCAGCGCCAGTGACAGCGAGGTCCACGGGCTTAACTCCGGCTGCGCGTACAACACGGGAACCACCAGCCCCGCCATTCCCGCCACGGCCAGCCACTTGAGTATCCTGCCCAGCGCCTCCCACTCCGCTCTCGGAGACGAAAACAAAGCCTCTACGCCGTAGGCCGCCAGCGCCGCCAGCGCGAAATCCGCCAGGTACACAAAACGATCCGCTTCGCGCGCCAACGAAATGTAGGGTGCCAGTACATAGAGTAAGCCATGCAGAAGCGAGGCCGGTCCCAGAGAGTAAGCGAACGCGGCGATGGCCAGTCCAGTCAGATACGGCACCCAGCGGCATCGCCATTTCTTCCACACACCGATACCGGCCAGCAGCAGCGGAAACACTCCGAGATAGGGACTGACAGTCTCGCCCGAACCGATTTCGCCTCTGGGAACCGCCACCAGCAGATTCAGAATTCCGTGCGCGTACAATCGATCGGTCAGGTACCTGTAGGGGATTCGATCGGAAGCCGGCACTCCCGCGCCGCCCACAAATCGCATGGCTTGGTGGCTGTACTCCATCGATGGAAGCAGTTGGACCGCGCCCGCCGCGAAAGCGGTCAGGCCCGCGGCGCCGACGATCAGCGCACTCCGACGCCATCCCGCCAGGGCGCCCCGCTTGGCGACATCCTCTTCGGTGCGGAAGCTATAAAAGACGGCTGCCGTAACAATCACGATGGCTTGCATGATCGCCATGTGCAGACCGCCGGCTAAGATCGATAACCCCAGGCTCAAGCCGCAGGCGGAACCATACCAAACCGTGCGCGCCACCCCCGGCGCTTTCATGGCCCTCAGCAGCAACAGGAAAATCAGGGGCAACCAGATCCCGCTGTTTAACAGGTGGGGCCATTCCGGTATGTGCTCCAGAAATCCCCCCAGCGAAAAGCAGATTCCGGCCACGATAGCCGCGAAGTCGCTCAGCTCCAGTTCGCGCACCAGCTGGAACATAAACCACGCGCCCAGAAAATGACTCGCCACAAACATCGCGTGATAAAGCGCCGGGGCCAGCAGGCCATACCGGTTCAGTGGGAACAGTGCCAGCGGAAGGTACAACGGATAGAAGGACCCGTTCTGCATCTCTCCTGAAAAGATGTGTCCCGAATAATTGTACGGGTCCCACAGGGGCCAAGTGCCTTGCTGGATGCTGCGGACCCAAAAGCTAAACCAGGAGTAAGCCTGGTTCACGGCTTCGTAACCGGTCAGCAGCGAGAACTGATTCGTCAGCAGGATCTTCCAGTAGAAAAGGACGGTGACAATCAGCAGCACGCCGGCCGCCGCCACATTGGACCGCGGACTCTTCACTCCTTCAACTCCACGATGGTCGCGCCCGTGCCGCCCTCCTGCGGCGGCGCCGTGTAGTGCTTCTCCACGTGCGGATGCCGCTCCAATAATTCCCACAGCACCTTTTTCAGTATCCCCATGCCGTGACCATGCACGATGCGCACGCGGCTGGCGGTGGCCATCACCGCGCGGTCCAAAAATTGATCGACATTGTCGCGCGCCTCTTCCGCCCGCTGCCCGATCACGTTGATCTCCTGATGCACGGGCGACAATTCCGGCGCCGGCTTGAAGCTGACATTCTTCGGCAGCTTGGAAGGCTCGCCCCCGCTGGGCAAGACCTCCAGGACATCGTCCACCGAAACCTGCATCTTCATGAATCCCGCTTCCACTTCCAGCCGGTCGCCCGCCAGCATGCGCCGCACGCGCGCCGGCTCACGAATGCCCTGCAGCCGCACCCGCGCGCCTTCCTCGATCTTGGGCCGGGCCAGATCGCCGTGTCGCGACTCGTCCTGCGTGGAGAGCACCGTGGTCTGGAACTCCTCGCGCAGTTCGCGCTTGGTCTTGGCCACGCGGCGCTGGGCCTGCTCGGTGGCCTTGCGCTGCTCCGCCCCGTGTACGATCTGATCGATGGTTTGCTGCGCCTGCTCATCGAACTTCGCCAGCATCTGCTCGGTGCGCCGCTCCAACTCCTTCAGCTTGGAGGATTCGCGCTTCTCCCATTCCTGGGCAATTTCCTTTTCGCGCACGATGAGACCGGCCTGCTGCCGCCGCAGGTCCGCCTCCAGCGTTTGCACGTCTTTCAGACGCTGGTGCAGTTCGCTGAGGAACCGCGAGAGGTCCCGCTCGCGGTCGCTCATCGCCGCGCGCGCGCGGTTCATGATGTCCTCCGGCATACCCAACCGCGTGGCGATTTCCAGCCCGGCCGACTTCCCCGGCATGCCCGTGTGCAAAACGTAGGTCGGCTCCAGCGTCTGCTCGTCGAAGCCCATCGAAGCGTTCAGCACACCCCCCGTGTTGGCGCCGTAAATCTTCAGCGCCAGCAGGTGCGTGGACGCCAGCGTGTACGCTCCGGCGGCCCGGAAATGTTCCACGATGGCCACACCCAGCGCGCCGCCTTCCTCCGGATCGGTGGCCGCGCCCAACTCGTCCAGCAGCACCAGCGAATCCGGCGTCACATCCAACGCCATCTCGCGGATGTGCGAAATGTGCGCCGAAAACGTGCTCAGGCTCTCCTGTATCGACTGATTGTCGCCGATGTCGGCAAGCACCTGTCCGAAGATAGGGAACTCGGCTTCGGCAGCAGGCACGGGCAGCCCCGACTGCGCCATCAGCGTAAGCAGGCCGATGGTCTTCAGCGAAACCGTTTTGCCGCCGGTGTTCGGACCGCTGATCAGCAGCGTCTTCGAAACTTCGTCGAGCTCCAGCGAGATCGGCACCACCGGCTTGCGCTGCCGGCGCAGCACGTCTTCGAGCAGCGGGTGCCGCGCATCGCGCAGCCGCAGCCGTCCGCCAAAACGCGGGATGGCGCAATCGAAATCCACGGCGAAGCGCGCCTTGGCGAAGATCATTTCCAACTCGCCCAGCGTGGCCATGGTCTGGCGAATGGACTCCGCGTAACCGCGCAGGCGGGCGGTCAGCTCGCGCAGAATGCGGTGTACCTCCTGGGCCTCTTCCTCAGTCAGGCGCACCAGTTCGTTGTTCAGGTCGATGGTTTCCAGCGGCTCGACGAACAGCGTGTGGCCGCTGGAGCTGGCCCCGTGGATCACGCCGTCGATTCTGCGGCGCTGGCCGGCGATGATGGGAACCACGAAGCGCTCGTTGCGAATGGTGACGAACTCCTCCTGCAGCACGCCCTCTTCCTGGTGGGATTTCAGGAAGCGCTCCAGCGACCCCTGGATGGACTTGCGTTGCCGCTCGATGTCGCGCCGCAAGCGCCCCAGCGCCACGCTGGCGTGGTCGGCGACCGAGCCATCCGGCTGGATCTTTCCTTCCAGATCCTTGAGCAGCGCGCGAAAGTCGCCAATCGACTGCCCGCGCGCGCCTAGCCGGGGAAAGCGCTCCGCCACGGCGTTGAGCACGCTCTTGGCGTCGGCCGCGCGGTCCAGCACGCCGAAGAGGTCGAAAATTTCTTTGCCTTCCAGGCTGGCGCCTTCGATGCGCAGCTTGTGGACCGCCTCGGTCAGGTCGGGGAAGCTCCCGAAGTCCAGGCGGATGGCCGCGCCGCGGCCGGCGGTTTGCGGGCGGCCCGCGGAACGCAAATACTCGACAGCCTCGCCGGCGTCGGCCAGATCGGCGGCCAGGCGGGCGCCGTCGGTGTGCGGCGCGATCCGGGCCAGTTCCGCTTTGCCTGGCGGGCTGGACACATAGCGGCCCAACAGGCCGCGGAGCGATTCGTATTCGAGGACAGCGGCGCTGGTAGCCTTCATCTGCTTCTATTGTAGTGTGGGGCAGGTTGGCAACCTGCGGGCCGATTGTCAATCGGCCCCCAATATGCCTGTGGCGCGATGTATAGTTACAAGATGCGGCTCGCCCAACATCCGGCGGCGGGCCAAATGACATCCCAAAAGAGGCGATCAGATTCCTAATGAGACATGCTACCGATTCGATCTGCGCAGGCTTGCTCTGCGTGTGCGCGACGTTCGTCGCCCTGGCCCAACAGCCAAACAAGACCACGGCCGCCGTGCCGCGGTTAGTGAAGTTCAGCGGTACTTTGACCGGTAGCAGCGGCCAGCCGATGAGCGGTGTGGTGGGGGTGACGTTTGCCCTTTACGAGGAAGAGCGGGGTGGCGCTCCGCTGTGGATGGAGACGCAGAACGTGCAGGCCGACGGCAATGGGCACTATACGGCAACGCTCGGCGCCACCCGAAACGAGGGCATACCGGCGGAAGTGTTTGCTTCCGGGCAAGGGCGCTGGCTGGGTGTCCAGCCCCAGCAGGAACCCGAGCGGCCGCGCGTGTTAATGGCCAGCGTGCCTTACGCCCTGAAGGCCGCGGATGCCGAGACGCTGGGCGGACTCCCTGCATCGGCGTTCGCCTTGGCCGGCACGGCAAATCATGGCCCAGTTACGGAATCGGCGGCGGGATCGGGGAAGCCGATTCAGCCGGCTACGGCCACCCAGCCCGATCAAACCGGTAGTGGCACCACTAATTACATTACGATCTGGACCGGCACGACCACTCTCGGGAATTCGAAGCTGTACCAGACGGCTGCCGGCAACGTGGGGCTGGGAACCACGGCGGCGACAGCAAAGCTGGAGGCCATTACCGCGTCCGCCACTGGAACCGCAATGCTGGGAGACGCCTCTTCCGCCACGGGCGCCAGCTTTGGCGTAACAGGCAAAACCGCCAGCTCCACCGGAACCGGCGTACTGGGCCAGGCCACGTCGGCCAGCGGCGCGAATTATGGCGTCTATGGCTCGACGGCGAGCCCGGCGGGTAGGGGGGTGTACGGGGCCAATAGCGCGACTACCAGCTTCGCTTATGGCGTATACGGCACCACCGCCAGCACTACGGGAATCGGTGTCGAGGGCGTGGCCACGTCCGCGACAGGCGTTAACTTCGGAGTTCTTGGCCTGACCCCCAGCACTACCGGCGCAGGAGTGCTCGGCCAGGCCACCGCCACCAGCGGCGCGGATTATGGCGTTTATGGCACAACGGTGAGCCCTAACGGAATATCGGTGTACGGACTCGCCACCACCGGGACAGGTGTGGGGGGCGTGACTTCCGGTCCCGCGGGATACGGCATATACGGCGACAACCTGGCGACGACTGGCAATGCCTTTGGCGTGTTTGGCGAATCCGCAAGCTCCGCCGGTTACGCAGTATACGGGACCAATAGCGCGACCACCGGCCCGGCATATGGCATATTTGGCACGACCGCCAGCACGGCTGGAGTGGGCGCGCTCGGCACAGCCACGGCGGCCAGCGGATCGACTTATGGCGTTTACGGTAGCACCGTGAGCCCTGCGGGGATTTCGGTGTACGGCACCGCCACCAGCGGGACGGGTGTGGCCGGCGGCTCGTCGGGCTCCAGCGGATACGGGGTCTACGGCGAAAACGCCGCCACCACCGGCAACGCCATCGGCGTTTATGGCGACACGTTGAGCCCCGCCGGCATCGGCGTCTCGGCCAACGCCACCGCCGGCGGCACGGCGCTGCTCGCCATCGCCACAGGCGGCGGCATGGCCGCGCAGTTCACCGGCCCCGTGAAGATCACTGGCAACCTGACGGTCACCGGCACGGTTTCCAAGGGCGGCGGCTCGTTTCGCATCGATCACCCCCTCGATCCCGAACACAAGTATCTGTATCACTCCTTCGTCGAGTCTCCCGACATGATGAACATCTACAATGGCGTGGTGACGCTTTCCCGGCGGGGCGATGCGGTGGTCGCGCTTCCGGAGTGGTTCGAGGCGCTGAACCGCGATTTCCGCTATCAGCTTACTTGCATCGGCGGCTTTGCGCCGGTGTACGTGGCGAGCGAAGTTTCGGGCAACCAATTCAAGATCGGCGGCGGTAAGCCGGGCATGAAGATTTCCTGGCAAGTGACCGGCATTCGTAAGGATGCCTTTGCCAACGAGCACCGCATACCGGTGGAAGAGAGCAAGCCGCCCGTCGAATAAGACTGCATTACCGACCGGCCAGAGCGCCTGTCGCTCAAGCCGCCTCTTTTGCTTGCGGCTAGCCGAAAGCCGTTTAGAACTCGATTTCGAGGCGCTTGGCGACGCGGTCGAGGGTATCGACTAAGCGCTCGACCTGGCGCTCGGTATGCGCGGCGGTGCAGGAAGATGCGCAGCAGGTTCTGATGCCTTCCTCCAGCAGCGCTTTGCAGAGGCGGCAGAGGTCGATTTCGTTCTCGACCACCTCCGGGACGATGGCGGCTTCGCCATCCAGTACCGGAAAGCCGCAGAGGCGCACCTCTAGCGAGGCGGCCACGGCGACCACGAGCTTTCAGCGATCAGCTTTCAGCGCCAGGCGAGGGCGGCGGCGTTGGTCAGGAAATGCGAAGCCCCCGACAGGATGGCCGTGGCCACTTGGATCGCGTCCGGCGTGCGTAGCCGGTGGACCGCGCGCAGCCGCGCCGCTTCCTCGGCAGCCTGCCGGTCGAACGGGATTGCGCGCAACGCCGGAGAACGACGCAGGATGTCCCGATACGCATTGACGAGGTCCTCGCGGCCGCTGCGCAGAGGTTGCACGAGCACCTCGACCAGTGTGATAAGAGAAGTCACTAAGCGAAAGTCCCCGCGTCCGGCTGCGGCGAAGAATGGCCGAGAGCTTCTCGATTCGCCCAGGGCTCTGTTCAATAAAGTAGATTAACGGCGCCGTATCCAGACCAACCGTCTTACCCGTAACGCGTCTACCCATCCCACGAGGAACGTTCCTGGCGTAGATACTCTTCCACGTCCACACCCTGCCACACTTCACGCCCCAGACCTTCGAGTTCCATTAGGCTGCGTGGCTGAGGGTCCAGTTCGGCGTTCAACACCGCGGCAAGCTCAGATACCAGCCGTAGTTGTTCTGTAGGAGCTGAGAGCCTCGACGGATCTCTTGGCACGTTCGTATGAATTACCGGGCACCTCGCTTGCTCCTGTTCCTCCAACATACCGCATTCAGCAGCTAGCGAAGAAGCCGGCCTGAGAGGCCGGCTGCAGGCCGAGGGCCTGCCCCACATCCGTTTAGAATTCGATTTCGAGGCGCTTGGCTACGCGGTCGAGGGTATCGACTAAGCGCTCGACCTGGCGCTCGGTATGTGCGGCGGTGCAGGAGATCCGCAGCAGGTTCTGCGCGGCGGCGGGGCGCAGGACCGGATTGATATAGATGCCTTCCTCCAGCAGCGCTTTGCAGAGGCGGCAGAGGTCGATTTCATTCTCGACCACCACCGGCACGATGGCGGTCTCGCCATCCAGCACGGGAAAGCCGCAGAGACGCAGTTCCTTTCGCAGGTGCCCGGCGATGTGCAGCAGGCGCTGCTGGCGTTCGGGTTCCTTGCGCATCACATCCAGGGCGGCGGCAACAGCGGCCACCGATGCGGGCGGCAGGCTGGCCGAGAATACGAAGGGTCGTGCGGTATGTTTCAGGTAATCGACGACTTCCTTGGTGGAGGCCACGAAGCCACCCACGGAAGCCAGCGACTTGCTGAACGTGCCCATGATAATATCGATATCGTCCAGCACGCCCAGATGCTCGGCGGCGCCGGCGCCGGTGGCTCCCAACACGCCGATGCCGTGGGCTTCATCCACATAGATGCGCGCGCCGTACGGCTTGGCGAGGTTCACGATGCCGCGCAGGTCGGCGATATCGCCCTCCATGCTGAAGACGCCTTCGGAAACGATCAGGATGCGTTCTTCCGGCGGGCAGTTTTCGAGACACCGTTCCAGGTGCTCGAGATCGTTGTGGCGGAAGCGCACGGTGCGCGCCGTGGAGCGCAAGGCGCCCTCCACCAGGCTGGCGTGCAGGTTGTGATCGCACAGCAGGGCGTCGCCTTTTTCGGCGAGCGCTGCGAGGGACGCGTAATTGGCCTGGAAGCCGGTGCCAAAAATGACGGCCGCTTCCTTGTGCACGAAAGCCGCCAACTCGGCTTCCAGCTTCACGTGCACGTCCAGCGTGCCGTTGAGCAGGCGCGAGCCGCTGCATCCGCTGCCATACTTCCGGACAGCTTCGATGGCGGCTTCTTTCACCTTGGGGTGCGTGATCAAGTCCAGATAATCGTTGGAGCCGAACATCAGCACCTTACGGTTACCCATGCGGACCTCGCCGGGCCCGCAGCCTTCGCGCTGGCTGAAGACTTCGAAATACATGTACAATCCGGCGGCCTGCAGGTCGCCAGGACGCGTAAAATTCCGGCACTTGTCGAATAGGTCGGTGGACCGGGTATGGCTTCCCCCGTTCTTCCGGCTCTGTGTGACGGTGGTCGAAGAGCTGCGCATCGTTCTCAATTCCATTCGTAGATTCGGTACGTTTTGTATTTTATAGCGCCCATAGCTTTCAGGGAGCGGTTCATTAGTACATTATCTTCCAATATCCAGGACATCTCACTGTGTCCAAAGCCCAGCCGCCGAGCGTTGCGGATCAACTCGGCGTAAAATCCGGCGGCCACGCCGAGCGTGCGGTACTCCTCCTCAACACCCAGGAGGATAATCCGCAATTCTTTGATCAATCGTTGATGATACAGGATTTTGAAGAGTCCCAGCGGAAACAGTTTACCGCCGGCGTGTTTTAGCGCCAGATTGATGTTGGGCAGGGCCAGCGCGAAACCCACGGGGCGCCCCTCGACCTCGCCGATGAGCACCAATTCCGGCTTGAGAATCTGCTTCATCTCGGCGGCTTCGTGCAGAAACTCCTCGCGGGTCATAGGGACGTAGCCCCAATTGCGCGCCCACGTTTCCATGTAGAGTTTCCAGATCGTCTCGGCTTCCTGGTCGAACTGCTTCATGCGGATGGTGCGGATGGCCACGCCCTGGCTGCCGGCGGAGCGCCGCGCCACGCGTTCCACCTTAGCGCCATTCACCTCGGTGGGGGTGGACCAATAGGCGAACAGGTCCTTGGCCTTGCGCAGCCCCAGCGCCTCCATCATGCGAGGATAGCTGGGCGAATTGTACGTCATCATGATGTTGGGGCTGGAGTCGAAGCCCTCCACCAGCATGCCGCATTCATAATTCGTGGAGGGATTCATGGGGCCGAGGATAACCTTGGCACCGCGCTCCTGCAGCCATTTGCGGGCGGCTTGCATGACCCCCCGGGCCACCTCCACATCGTCCACCGATTCGAAGAACCCGAAGAATCCGGCGTCTTGTTTGTGAAACTCGTTATAGTTGCGGTCCACGATGGCGGCCACACGGCCGCAGACCTGCCCATCCCGGCGCGCCAGAAAGCACTGCATGTCGGCGTGCGCGTAGAACGGATGCTTTTGCGTGTTCAGCAGTTCCTTTTGGGCTATACGTAACGGAGGCACCCAATAGGGGTGGTGGCGGTACAACCGGTACGGAAGGTCCACAAACTGCGCCAGCGCTTGTTTATCGTGAACCGCGACGATTTCTACGTCTGCCAACTATGCGGCTCCTTTGCCCAAGATTCGGTATAACGGAGGTGCGATCAGCACCAGAAGACCGGCCACGGCGGCCCCGGCCAGCAGGTCGATGGTGTAATGGTATCGAAGATAAACTGTAGCAGAAATGATGGACAAGGTATAGGCGAAATAGATCCAAAATAGCCGCTTGGAGATCAGGCGACTGCCCCACCAGGCAAGGATGGTGAGCTCGGTGTGGCCGCTGGGAAAGCAATCCCAGGCCTTGGATTCCAGGCGGTCGAGGGTTAACTGTAGCACACGAGTGACCCACAGTCCACGCAGATCGGCAGTTTGCAGGTTCCGCAAGAAAAAGCGGGGACCGCGGGCGGGCATCAGCACATAGCCCACATAAGACACCAGGAAGCCCAGGGCGATGAGAAATGCGTAGAAGCGAAAGTCGGCGTAGCGGGCGCGCCACCATAGCAGACAAGCGATGAACAGCACGGCCGGCACGAACAGCGTATAAACAATCTGTAAGTATTCCGTGAGGATAGGCGTATAAATGCGCTCCAGCCAAACAGTGGGATGGACGCCCCAGATGCGGTAATCCAGATGCGCCAGTTCGGCATCCGCCTGCCACCCTCGAAGCGACGGCATGAGCACGGCCATTTCCCGGTAGCACCAAGCCACGTAGGGCAGGGGATACCAGTGCCGGAAGATCCAACTGGCGCGCCCGGTGGCGCGGATCGCCCAAAGGGCCAGCGCAATGGCGGCAAGGTGCCAGGCGAGCAGCCAGGCAGGTTCCGGCAGGCGGTTCCAGAACCACAAGATGGCGGCGGTGGCCGCGACGTAATAGGGGAGCACCACCTTATCCACCGGCCAGAGGCCGCGCGTGGGCGGCAGATTCAGAACTTCAACCAACCTGCCTCCTTATACCAATCGAGCGTGCGCCGCAGCCCTTCCTGTAGGCACGCGGACGCGCAAAAGCCCAGTTCGCGGCGGGCGCGACCGGGGTCGCAGACCCAACCCGCGCAGCAGGCTTCCCGCACTTTGTCGCGCGACAGGATGCCCGGCTTTCCGCTAAGGCGCGCCCACCACTCGGCGCACAGCCCGAGGACGTAGGCGGCCTTCTCCGGTATCGCCACCGTGCGCACTTTGCGGCCCATCAGGCGCGCCGCGACATTTCCGAATTCGGCCCACGAGACGGGCGCGGCGTTGGCCAGATAGAATACCTGTCCGCTGGCGCTGGCGCAATCGGTCGCGGCGATGATCCCATCCACCAAGTCTCCCACATAAATGTGACTGAAGCGGCGCGGGGCAGCGCCGATCTGCGCCATCCAACCGCGGGCTATGGTGCGGAGCACTTGCAGGACGTCCCGATCGCGCGGGCCATAGACGACCGGTGGCCGTACGATCACGCTTCTTTCAGCCACGGGCGACTGGCGAACGGCTTGCTCGCCCGCCAGTTTCGAGCGGCCATAATGCGAGACGGGGTGCGGTTCGTCCGTCTCGGTGAGGGGCCGATCGGCGGGGCTGGGACCGGCGGCAGCCAAACTGCTGACGTGCACGAATCGGCCGATCTCGTCAAGATGGCCGGCGGCGCGCAGCAGGTTGGCCGTCGAGACGGCGTTGCCGCGATCATAGTCCGCTGGCCGCTTTCGAGGTCGCCGTGTGCCAGTTCGGTCCCGCGGGGCAGGTTGACGGCCGTCGAGGAACGCCGCACCAGGCAGCGCAGGGGACGGCCCTGAGCCACGAGACGCTCGACCAGATGGCTGCCGATGAAACCGGTGGCTCCGGTCATCAGGATCATGACTGCGGGGTTCTGCGGAAGGCCACTTCGGAGAAGCAACTCTCGGCTGAAGTGCCGGTATGCTGGGTGTTGATCTGCAGCCGGATTCCCTTCACGCGCGGCGCCGGGCGTCCGTAGGCCTTCTCGTAATCGCCCGCCAGGTTGCGGCTTTCTGTCAGCCAGCGGTTGAGGTTGGCTGCGCCGGAACGGCAGACTACGGCGTAGATGTGCACCAGGGGAATGGAACTGGCGCTCTCCATGGTTCCGGCGGGAGCGGTGGTGTCCCATATGTAGCTTAAGACATGCTTATCGGCGAAGGCCACTAGCACCTGGGCCGCCTGATCGTCGCTCCTGCTGTGCCGGAAATCGCCGCCCGCGGGCAGTTCCTTGACGTTCCACTTCCAGGTGAGGAAGGGCGACTCCTGCGGATCGACATCCACTTCGCGCTCCAGGCCAAACGAGGAATCATGGCTTTTCAGATCGAGATAATTGCTATTGCCTTCCCGGACGGTGGCGATCTTAGGCGTGCCGCGATTTACCTTCACCTGCCAACCATCCGGCAGATGGCCTGGTTGCCAATTGACCGGACTGAGGACGATGAGCGCGGTTTGGGTGGTACCCGCCAGGGATACCCAAGCCAAAATCGTCAGCAGTGTCAGGACGCGACGCAAAGACCCTCCCTTAATTCCTTATTATCGCATGATTTGGTCCGGTTCTGGTGGGAGTTGAGGTGGTTGTAGACCGACGGCGGAGATGCCCTCGATGGAGCGGCAAGCCGGAAACGGGCGGAGGAAGAGGCGGCCTGAGAGGCCGCCGCAGGCTGAGAGCCTGCCCCACTAAACCATTAAGGGGAGATCAGAGGAAGGCAGGCGCGAACGCCTGCCTTACCACTTAGCGCCAGTGACCTTCCACCATAACCCAACCATCGTGGCGGTGAACCCAGCGATGGGCTACCCACCGGGCGTGGGGCCGTGGCGGAAGTTCCCAACGGCCTGGTACCCATACGTAGGCGCTGCCGTTCCAGTTATGATAGCCCGCAATCCAGACATGGTCTGGACCGGGACGCGCTATCCGTCTTTCGACAATTGGCGCGGGGGGCCCGACGCGGACGACCACTTCGGCGCATAGAGTTCCGGCGCTCAAAAGGATCCCAAAGGCAGAACCGATCAACAGCTTCTTCAACATGCAGTGTCCTCCATTTTTCGAGATTACACCTGTGGAACCCGGCACGCGACGAAAATGCATCGCGATTAAGAAAAAATAACGGACCGGCCCCGCTACCCCAGCGACCGATACTGGCCGCCGTAGAAGACTAGCGGCTCGCCATCGCGACAGTCCGCATGGATCACTTCTCCTATCACGATATCGTGGTCGCCCGCCGTGACCACGTTTACCCGTGCGCATTCGATGGTGGCCAAGACATCCGGCAGCAAGGGCACACCGGTGTGTCCCGGGTGCCAAGCGACCCCCTCGAATCGATTATAGCCGCTGCCGGCGAACCGGTCGCTCAGATCCTTTTGGCCCGCGCTCAGGATATTGACGCCGAAATGCGCGCCGATGCGGAAGTGTTCGCGGATGCGGGCGCGATGGTCCACACAGATCAGCACCAAGGGCGGCGTGAGCGACACGGAAGTAAAGGAATTGGCCGTCATGCCATGGCAGGCGCCTTCGGTGTCGAGGACCGTGGCTATGGTGATGCCGCTGGCGAATTTGCCGCAGATGCGGCGAAACTGCTGCTTCTCGATCTTGGACATCGCCGGCTGGGGAGGTTGAGTCGCCATCAGGCGACGAATTTACCACGATTGCGGCGGTTCGGGAAAGGCACGCCGAGCGCCTGCGCTAGCGCACCTCCGCCTGATCCACCCGCAACTCCGCCAAAGTGCCGCTCACGTGCATTTCCTTGCTCCCGCTGGTCAGCAGAAACACCACTCGGCCGTCAGCCTGCGTGGCCCCTTGCCCGGTATAGGTATCCTCGCCCGATACCAGTTGCACATCCGTAAACCGCACCAGCGGCGCCATCCGCGCCCAACGCACGCCGTATGCCCCGGAAACGGTTGCCAGGTCGGGCAGCCCGGCCATCTCCAACCCGCGCGCCACGAACGTGCCGCTGGAGTGCATACCGGCCAACAATTCCACTCCCGTGCCGCTCGACTCCAACACCGTCTCCGCATCCACCTTGCCGGACTTCCATGCGACCCCCTTCGCCCGCGCCTGCAACCGGTATGTGGGGCGGCCGCCGCGCAGGCCGACTGCCAGAACACCCATAACGCGGCCGCCATCCAGAGTGGCGCGGATGTCCGCGAATTCGGCCTTGGTCGCGTCCCAAATCAGGTGCGTCTGGACGTCGCGCGCCTCCGCACCTCCCAACTGCAGCAAGCCGATCTGCACGATGGCATCCAGGTGACGCTCCCCCAGCCACTCGGGCAGCGATGCGCTCCCCAGGCTCAGCGCGCGCGCGATCAATCCGCGGCTATGGCGCAGCGTGGGCATCAGCAATCGTTCCAACTCCGCCGCATCGGCCTCCGCCATTCTGATGCGCAAGCGATGCGGCCGGGCCATCTGCGGCTCATAGCGGTACGGCCAAACCCGGCAGTGGAAAACTGGCGTCCTCCAGATCGATGGCCCCCGACCAGCCCGTCTTGGCCGCGGCCATCTGGTAGCGAAGCTGGCCCTTCCAACTCCCGCTCGAAACCTGTTCCAGCCACGGAATGGCGGCCAGCGCGGCCTGCGCGCGCAACGATTCCAGGCGCATCGCATCGGTCGAAATCGTGAGGTCCAGCGATTGCGCCTTCCAATCGTAGTCGGTCTCCAACTGCGCCGTTTCGTCCTGCACCGTGCGCACCACCGCCGGAGCCAGTTTCGCGTGCCCACCGTCGAAAACCACGCGCGCCTGCTCGGAGCGGATGGGCGGAGAATCCGGAATGGCGATCGACGTATCGTGGAAGTCCAGCACGCCTTCCAGGCTTCCCTGCCCCGAGTATCCCAGCACGCCATCGAGCGACCCGGTCATGTTCAGATTGGCCGGCAAATCCGCGCCCATGTGACGGGCCAAATCCAGCACCGGACCGGCGGGAAAACGATTCCAATTCAGGGCCACGCCCCAATGCGGCTGCGAGAGATAATCGGAACAACGGAATCGCACCGCCAACGGCAGCGTCTCGCCGCCCGCCGTGCTGGACTCCATTTCAATGGTCTGGGCCGGCACGTTGAGCCGCCCCGCCAGCCGCAGCGGCCAGTTCTGACCGTAAGGCGGCATGCGGTCCCAACGGTGTACGCCTTGCACGTCCATGTCGCCGGAGATGCGGATATCGTCGAGCGGCCCCGCCAGGTGCATGCGCGCGGCAACCGTCCCGTGAATGCCCGCGTCGAAGCCGTGCACCAGCGCCACGATCTCGCCGATGGCGCCTTTTTCCAGACGCACGTCCAGATCCAGGCGTCCCACGCCGGTCTGCGTCCAGCGGCCGCGCGCGATGAACTCGCCGAATCCGTGCGCGGGCTTGTCGGTGCGCGCCGGTTCGCCGGTGAACTCCGCGTTCCATGTCGCAGCGCCGTGGGATGGCGGCGCGATATCCAGATCCGTATTGGTCAGATAGAAGACCGATTTGGTGTCGCCGAAATGGCGCGGATCACCGACCGGTTCAGCAACGGCTCGAAGTTCCAGCGGCCCGGCTCGGATGGACCGCCCGTCTTGGCCACGTTGATGATGGCATCGTCCAGCCGGATGGATGCGAATTCCAGGTGCCCGCCAAACATTGAAGTGAGCCGCGGCACCGCTTCGAGCGATCCCACGTAGGCGATCGGCTCGATGCCGATGGCCGGATTCTCGTGGATCACCACGTTATCGACCGAGAAACCCGGCCCGGCGAACAGGCTGAAGTGGACGGCGCCCAACTCGACTTTGCGGCCCAGCGCGCGTTCGAGCGCCGCCTGGATGCGTGGGGCGAACCGGTCTCCGCTCAAGTAAGGCGCGGCGATCCCGGCCCCCAACAGCAAGGCCAAAGCGATGCTCAGCCACTTCGCCGCGCGTTTCACCGTGCGCTTCATGGGAGGCAACCGCTCCCTGACGGTCGCGGCTCGGTGATGAGGCGCCGGTAGGCCGCCGGATCGTCCACGTCCGCCAGGATGCCGGGATCGTCCACGTCGATGTAGGCGATCTCGCTGCCGTGCCGCGTTACCACTTCCCGCGCCGAAGCGCCGGCCGGCAGCGCCAGGAACTCCGGAATCAGAGATTTTGAAATCCAGATCGGATGCCCGCGCCGCCCATCGCATCGCGGGATGCGCAGCGGCGCCGTCGCGCCAGAATCGTGCAATGCGCCGAGCAACAGGTCAATGGTGGCAGGCGTCACCGCGGGATGATCCACCAGGGTGAACAGCACTCCGTCAGCCTCGGCCGGCACGGCCCGCAGACCGCATTGCATCGACGTGAGCTGGCCCAGACGGAAATCCGGGTTCTCGACGAGCAGCGCAACGTCCGCGCGGCGCAACCCGGCGCGCACCATCTCCTGCTGCGCGCCCAGGACCGCAATCACGGGCGAGCAGCGCCGCGCAAATAGGCCTATCAGCCGGTCCAGAAAAGTTTCCCCCCGATACTCCAGCAGCGCCTTCGGCGAGCCCATGCGCCGCGACTCGCCCGCCGCCAGGATCAGTCCGCAGGTCACTGCAGCAACAGCGCCCGCAGGGATTCGTCGGCAAACACCGACTTGGAGAGCGTCCGCCAGCCCGAATCCGCGTTGCGCCGCACCGCGATCATCTCGGCGACCACCGACACCGCGATCTCCTCCGGCGAGACCGCTCCGATCTCCAGTCCCATGGGCGCGAACACCCGCGCGAAACTCTCCGGGGCGATGCCTTGTTTTTCCAGCTCCTTGACCACGTTGATGACCTTGCGCTTGCTGCCGATCATGGCGATGTATCGCGCCTTGGTGGAGACCGCCCAACCCAGCACGCGCATATCGTCGCGGTGGCCGCGCGTCACCACGATCACGTAGCTGGTCTCGTTCACCGGCAGCTTGGCGAAGACTTCCTCATACTCCTCCGCGTAGATCTCGGCGGCTTCTGGAAAGCGCTCGCGGTTGGCGAAGTTCTCCCGGTTATCCACGATGGTGGTCGCGAATCCGGCCAGGTTGGCCACCTTGGAAATACTTTTCGAAATGTGGCCGGCGCCGAAGATGAAAGCGCCCGGCACAGGCAACACCGGCTCGACGAAGATATCCAATTGCCCGCCGCAAATGAGCCCGTTGTCATAGGCCGCATCCTGTCCGAGATTGAAGCTGAGGTGGCGGGGCTGCTCCTTCTCGATAACCTCGCGCGCCGCGGCCCACACCTCGGCTTCCACGCAACCGCCGCCGATGGTGCCGATCATGGAACCGTCTTCGCGCACCAGCAGCTTGGCGCTCTCGTAACTGGGGATGGAGCCGCGTACCTGGACGATGGTCGCGATGGCGCACTTCTGGCCAAGTTTGCGCAGGCGCAGCAGTTCTTCGTAGACGTCCATTCCAGTGCAATTATAACGCGTGGTGGGGGGGCTTTAGCCACAGTGGGGCAGGCCCCCGGCCTGCGCGGGACTCTCAGTCCCGCTCTTCGGTGAGCGACGCTCGGCCACGCTGGCCCTGTCCTAAAGCACGCTGGCCCTGCTGCTTGCGTCCCTGTTGCCTGCCTGCGTTTCATGCCGGTACACCCGCAGCAGGCCGCGCGATGAGGGGCGCGCGGCGCATCACCGCGCGGGTTATTGCGTTCCATGCGAACGGACGGCAAGCGGCCGGATTCGCCGGAACTCAAGCGCGCGCCGCGCCTTCAAGGAGGTGTACCTTTGCCCGGCGACGGGGTCTTCGGTCGGGCCGTGCCCCGGCTACGTGATTGGCCATATCGTGCCCCTGAAGTGGGGTGAATCGGATGCGCCGGGGAACGTGCCGATTGCAGCCTGTCCAAGATGCGAAGGTTAAGGACCGGACGCAGTAGGGCGGGGGTCGGTTGGTGCGCGTCGGGCCTGGACGGAAAAGGGGCATCCTCGGAGCGGTAGGCCATCCTGATCCTGGCGTGTTTTCGTTGTGCAGGATTGTGCGGATCAGGGCGTTTTTGTGGACGTGGTCGCGGCCACGCGGGAATCTGCCGGACGAAACCAACGGCTAAAATCGCAGGTATTAATTATATTATTTTGAGATAGTTACCAATTTTAGTTGAAGTTTCGCCTGTCATTGCATGGTTGGGAAATTTGGGTTCGCTTCGTAATTTGCGATGGTGGGCTAACGGCGCCTGAGCGCTGCTACGGCGTGGCCGTTTTTGTGATTGGTGTTGCGTTTGGTTGCGTTCTTGCGACGTGGTCCGGGCCGGGTTGGCCTGCCGAGCGTCGCCCCGCCCGGGTCGTTACGCGGCGGGGGTTTTTCGATTTCATGTTGCATCCGGTTGCATTTTGTTGCGTTGGAGGCGACTGGCTGGCCAGGATCGCCGCCGACTGCGAATTGAGATTGTCAAAGAACGAGGGGGTTCCCAGCAGGACACCTTGCGGCGGGTGCGGAGAGCCTTTTTCGGAGGGTTGGATTTTTATGGCCCACATCAGAGTAGCACGGGAGTTTCCTGAGATCTGGGGGGCCGGCTGTGCTTCGCTTTTTTTATCAGCCAGTTAGGGCGAGACGGGCTTGAGTGACTCACGCGGGTTCCGGTGGTGCGCTGTGTGTGGCTCCGGTAATTGGGCATGGGGCGGTATGGTACCAGTTCGGGTCGGCCAGATCTCCCTTCGCGCGACCTTAGGACGGTGCCCCCCGCCGCCACCCTTTGCGATAAACACGTCGATGGCGTCTCGCCTCGGTACGCAGACGTCATGCAGCATTCCCACATCGCCATCATCGGCGCGCCTCTCGATCTGGGACAGGGCCGCCGCGGCGTGGACATGGGTCCCTCGGCCATCCGCGTCGCCAGTCTCAATAGGCGGGTGACGGCCCTGGGCTACCGCCCCGACGATCTCGGCAACGTGCCGGGTCGGCCAGCCGGAAAGCCTGCCGGAAGGCCCCGACCGCGCCCGGTACCTGCCGCAGATCGCACTCGCCTGGAAGGCAAAGGACACGACATCGGTTTCCACGACGATGGTGCTCATGCGGCGCGATCGGATTTGTCATGCCCACGCCACTGCCGAAGAGCGGCCAGAAACTCCTCTATTGGCTCGTCCTCGGGCCAAAAGTCGCCTAGCAGGATCCTGGGATCGCGAATCGGCTCTTTTCCCTGTTGGGCGATTAGTTCATCCACTGTCGGATAAGCGTAGAAGTCGTGGCGGGGATCATTGGATCTATCCATTGCCGCCTCCTCGTTCAAGTGTATCGGTTCCGCCGCACGCCCCATTCGATCGAATAAGGCCCCAAGCCTGCTCGACGCGGCTAGCCTTTTTTGTACATCCGTCCGGCCCACGATGACTGCGGAACGCCCACTGAAACGTAGCCCCTCCTGCGCCATTAACCCCTACCATCACTTGTCATTGCTCCGCCGCCGCACAGCAACCAGTGGCCACCTGGTCCAGGTATGCCGATAAGGCCTCACGTCCGCGCGGGATGGGTGTGCCAAAAACTTCTAGCTCCGCTGGACGGAGTGGCGCGGCAAACAAAGACACTTTCAGAGGCGAGAACATCTCATCTTATGAACATCGCGCTGTACGCGATATCTAACGGCGCCAGTTCTTGATCTGCGTCGGCGTAGCTTGCGTGCTTTCTTCCATGGAAATAAACAACACTGACACTGTTGTTGTCTGATACTCAAGTCATGTACCCCGGCCAGCGGGGTGAGGCCAAAAAACCTCGCGGTCTTAGAATCGACAACATAGAAATACGGGACTTGCCGGTCTCCGCGCTTCCGTATAGTCAAACCGTGCGGGGTAGGCTCAAATCGTGCGCCGATGAGGCACTTCCCCGCCCCGCCCCAGCTTACCGATACGTGTCTTCCCGCCGCAGCCCGCAGTAGAACAGCCACACCTCCTGGCCGAAAATGTCGTACCGGAATCGCCAGCGTCCCATGGTGAGGCGGAATTGGCCTTCCCCGGCCGCCACGCCTTCCAGTTTCTTGATGTGGTGCTCATGGCTCACGTTGTACGGATCGACCGCGAGGATTTCGCTTACGCGTACCTGGAGCGCCGGAAGGTCGCGGTGAGCGCGGAGCAGTTTCTTGAAGAGCCGCTCGTAGTGCGGTGTGCCGATGACGGTGAACGAAGGCTTCATGCCGTGCGGCGGGTCTTTTTGTCGGCCGCTATCTCGGAGAGAAATGCGGCGATCGGGCGGCCTTTGCCAGCCAGGCGTTCGGCGTTGCTCTTCCGGATGTGCTCGCGGACCTTCGGGTCGCGAACTTCCAGATAATCCTCCAGTTCCTCGGCGCCCATAATGCCGATGATCGGGATGCCGTCCTTCTCCAAGATGAAATACTCCTTATTGAGGCGGACGCGCTTGGCTACCTGGCCGAGGTTCACGCGCGCTTTCGTGATGGGGAGGTGATGGATCACCGGTGTGGTGTTATTTTTCAAGGGCGACGTTTCTCCTTGACCTGCTTTGATTAGCATTAATCAAAGTATAGCGGGTTCGGGAAGGGCGTCAAGGGGAGGTTTGCCCCGTCGCGGGCGTCCGGAACTTTCGGCGGCCTACCTTGCCACTGGTTTGGGGCAGGCCCAGTCGAACACAAGATCAGCCGGTATATGCTCGCCTCCATGATGCAGTTCGTCAGGGGTAAATCGCCATTGTCTAACGGCGTCCATCACGGCGTTCAGGAAGAGTGGATGCCCCGATACTAATCCCTGCGATTATGGGTGAGGAGCGGCGCACGCGACAGCAGCGCCGTAGCGGCTACCCAGGCATCGTCGCATTCGATCCGTCTTCCGCCGGATTGAGCAGCGACTGTCACTTCCGCCCACTTCGTGCAAAGCTCACGATCTTATGGAAAGACGACAAAGCGTTCAAGGTACAGTCGTGTCCGCCGCGCCGTTCCCCAACGAGCTTCAAGGGCCCAGCGGTCCAATTCCGCTCGCCGTCATGAACGAGATGATCGGGATTCGATCAATCAGGTCGGGCAGGTATTCTGTCGCGATCGGATGGTCCTTAAAGATAAAGGACACGACGTCGGTGTCTACGACGATCGTGCTCATGCGGCGCGATCGGACTTGTCATGCCCACGCCACTGCCGGAGAGCGGCGAGGAACTCCTCGATTGGCTCGTCTTCGGGCCAAAAGTCGCCTAGCAGAACCCTGGGATCGCGAATCGGCTCTTTTCGCTGTTGGGCAATTAGTTCATCCACTGTCGGATTGGCGTAGAAGTCGCGGCGGGGATCATTGGACCTTTCCATTGCTGTCCTCCTATCGTGAGTATATCAATCCCGCTGCGCTCCTCCGTGCGGTCGTCATGCCTTGGCGAGCTTCCGGCGCTTATGTCCTCTGCGCGCTAAAGCCATGGCCAGCGCGCCCGCAGTGTCCGGGGACTGCTGCAATTCCTTCTGCTTCGCTTGGACTGCATCCCTAAATTCCTTCGGAAAACTCAGTGATCCGATACACCGGCTGATCTCGTTGTGAAAATCGCTGACCTGATCGAAAAACTGTTTGAAATGCTCCTTCGAAACGATGTCGATGATGTAAATGTCCCCTCGATGAAACGTTCTTAGCTGGAGGTGAGGTCGCGCGCGCACACGGACCTTGTCTAGCTCCACTTTTGCCTCAAACAGGCTTCCATCCACAACAATGACCGGCAGGTAGAACTCCGAGAATGTGCCAAACTCGCCCGATCGTTTTATTCGAGAAGCGCGCCGATAGTCCAGATAGGTAATCACAGAATCGATTGCTTTGTAGATTTCTGAGGCGGCCGAGGTAGATCGAAACGCTTCATAATAGCTCACACATCGAGGCACCTTTGGATCACTGTAATGCCCGATCTGAAGTCCCGGATATATCTGCGCCAAGAGGGGGATTCGTGCTTGCGAAAGTACAAATCGAACTCGCTGGTGTACTTTAGGAAGCACGCTACATTATCGAAGCTGTACGCCGCCGTCGAAAAGAACACCCACGGCTTCTCGGAAGATTTCTTACATTCGATGATCAAATCTGTGCACGTGTGGTGAGAGGCCGCGATGGTTTCGAAGAACGCGTCAAGATCTATTTCCCTAAGCTGATCCAAGTGCTCGTACCTAACGCTTGGCATTCGACCAGTGTTCTTGGTGGAGCACACGTTGAGTACGAACATCTCAAGCGGAAAACCCGATTTTCGAATGTCGCTTTCGATCTTCCCTACAAGATCAGCAGGGGGGCCGATGTCATCGATGGCATACACTGATTCTACCTGGGGTAAGTGAGAGTTGCCACGGGGCAGGCCCAAGCGGGCACCGGCTGCAGGACCGCCCAAGACCCTCACCGTGGCGCCCGTATCCGCCAATACCGAACGATGTTCCGGAATGTCGACCGGCACGCGCTCCCGCCGGACAGAGCTGAAGCTCGCCCCCGCCGCGGCCGCCCATTGCGATAAACTCATCGATGGCGTCTCGCCTCGGTACACAAACATCATGCAGCATTCCCACATCGCCATCATCGGCGCGCCTCTCGACCTCGGACAGGGCCGCCGCGGCGTGGACATGGGTCCGTCCGCCATCCGCGTCGCCAATCTGAATAAGCGGCTGGCGGCGCTGGGCTACCACGCCGACGATCTCGGCAACGTCCCCGTGGACCAGCCGGAAAGCCTGCCGGAAGGCCCCGACCGCGCCCGGTACCTGCCCCAAATCGCACTCGCCTGCAAGCGCCTGGCGCTGATGGTGGATCGCGCGCTTACCAGGAAGAAGATGCCCCTGGTGCTGGGCGGCGACCATTCCGTGGCGGTCGGCACCGTGGCCGGAGTCTCCCGCCATTTCCGCCGCAAGAAGCAGGAAATCGGACTCATCTGGATCGACGCGCACGCCGACATGAACACCCCCGAGACCTCGCCTAGCGGCAATGTGCACGGTATGCCTCTGGCATGCTGCGTGGGCCTCGGGCCGCCCGAGTTGACCAACCTGTTTGGCTACGCGCCCAAAGTCAATCCGCGAAAAACCGTGCTGGTCGGCCTGCGCGACGTGGATGCGCTCGAAAAAGGCCACGTGCGCGAAACCGGCGTGCGCGCCTTCACCATGCGCGATATCGACGAGCGCGGCCTGCGCTCGGTGATGGACGAAGCC
>JBEKPZ010000192.1:0-14394 GCA_049520215.1 Bryobacteraceae bacterium
AAGCTGAGCTGCGGGTCGTCCAGGTTCGGCTCGGGCGTGGGCGGGCGCAGGACGCCCGATTCCAGCAGGCTCTTGTATTGCGTCAAAGCCGCATGCTGCGCTTCGAGCGGCATGGGCTCGTCGGCGTCATCGTCGTCGAAAAACTGCACCTCGCCGCGCAGATAGTCTCTCTCTTCGTCGAGCATGACCACCTCGAAGCGCCGCCGGCCGCACGCCATGATATCCAGTTTCCCGTCCGGGTAATTCTTCAGCACCTTTTCTACGATGACCGTGCAGCCGGCATTGACGATGCCATCGTCTTTCGCCAGCACGATGCCGAACTCGGAGTTGTCCCGCAGGGCATTGCCGACCATTTCCTTGTAGCGATCCTCGAAAATATGCAGCGGCAAATGGGTGCGCGGGAAGACTACTACATGCAGCGGGAAGAGCGGGAGCAGCCGCGTGGACATGCTACCATTATTGCGTCTCAGGCCGGTTCCGGCAATCGTAAGAATGCGCATCGACGGGAAAGTGGTCCTCATCACCGGAGCTTCCGAGGGCATCGGCGCGGCCTGCGCGGCGGCCTTCCGGAAGCGCGGCGCGCGGCTGTCGCTGATCGCGCGCTCCGCGGAGAAGCTGCGGGCCGCAGGCGGGGACGGCGCGGTGGTCACGGCAGGCGATGTCACCGTGCCCGAGATCCGCCAAGCCGCCGTGGCCGCTACGCTGGATCGATTCGGCGGTATCGACATCCTGATCAACAACGCCGGCATGGGCCTGTACGATCCCGCCTGGAGCACTCCGCTTCCCGATGCGCGTAGCCTGTTCGAGTTGAATTTCTTCGCGCCGCTGGCCCTAACGCAACTCGTCGTCCCGCACATGCGCGCGCGATCGAGCGGCGTCATCGTGAATGTTTCATCGGTGGGTGGAAGGGTCACGCTGCCGTGGCTCACGCTCTATTCCGCTTCCAAGTACGCGCTCTGCTCCCTCACAGACGGCCTGCGCATGGAGTTGAAGAAGGACGGCATTCACACCATTACGGTTTGTCCTTGTTATGTGAAAACGGAGTTCCAGAACCACGCGCTGGGCGGCGAGCCGCCGCCCAAAATCGCGCGCAGCAAACAATTCGTCATCACCCCCGAGCAGTGCGCCGAAGCCATCGCGCGCGGTGTGGAGCGCGGCGCGCGCACGGTGATGGCGCCCAGGTCCGGCTGGCTGTTGGTGCTGGCCGAACGCCTTTTTCCTTCCCTGGTTGACGCGCGGCTTGCCGCCATCTTACACGACGTATGATCCTGACGCTGAAACGCACGCCCGGCATCTACCTGGTCGGATTCATGGGGTCCGGCAAGAGCACCATTGGCCGCCTGCTCGCCGAACGGATCGGCTGGCACTTCGTCGATCTGGACGCCGAGATCGAGGCGGCCGAGAGCATGAGTATTCTCGATATTTTCGAAACGCGCGGTGAAGCGGAGTTCCGGCGGATCGAGCGGGAAAAGATGCGCGCCCTGGTGCGGGCCATCGAATCCGGCCGGCCGACCGTTTTGGCGCTGGGCGGCGGCGCGATCGTCCAGCACGAAAACCATGCGCTGCTCGAAAACAACGGTGTCGCCATTTGGCTGGATTGCCCGTTCGAGACCGTCCGCCGCCGCGTCGAGCCGGCCTCTCACCGGCCGCTGGCGCGCGATCCCGTGAGCTTCGCGCAGCTTTACGAAGCCCGCCGCGAGTCCTACGCCCGTGCCGATTACCGCATTCCGATCGAGAGCGACGATCCGGCCGTGGCCCTGGAAGCCGTGCTCCGGCTGCCGTTATTCAAATGAAGCTCGAAGCCCGGATCGAAGCACGCCTCCGCCGCCAGGCGCTCGCCATTTTCAAAGCCGCGCTGCGGGCTGCCAATCCAGCGGATGCGGTTGCCGACCGGCTGGCGCGCGAGGACTTCTCCGGCTACCGCCACATTTACGTGGTCGGCGCGGGCAAAGCAGGCGCAGCCATGGCCCGCGCTACCGAGCGCGCGCTGGGCCGCCCGATCGCGCGCGGTCTGCTGAACGTCAAGTACGGCTATGTGGCGCCGTTGCGCCGCATTGAGCTGAATGAATGCGGCCATCCCGTGCCCGACCAGCGCGGCGTGGAAGGCGCGCGGCGCATCGCCGAAATCGCTGCCGGCGCCGGCCCGGACGACCTGGTGCTCTGCCTGATCTCCGGCGGCGCCTCCGCGCTGCTGCCGCTGCCCGCCGATCCTATCACGCTGGACGAAAAACAGGAAGTGACAAAACTGTTGTTGGCCTGCGGCGCCAGCATTCACGAGATCAATGCGGTCCGCAAGCACATCTCCCGAATCAAGGGCGGGCAACTGGCGCGCCTGGCCTATCCCGCGCGGGTCCTCTCGCTCTTGCTCTCCGACGTGATCGGCGACGATCTCGACGTGATCGGCTCCGGCCCCACCGCGCCGGACGCTTCGACGTTCGCGCTCGCCCGCACCATCCTGGAGAAGTACGGGATCTTCCAGCGCGTGCCCGCCGCGGTTCGCGAGCGCATGGAGAGCGGCGTCCGCGGCGAGATTCCCGAGACGCCCAAGCGGGGCGAGCGCATTTTCACGCGCGTCCGCAACGTGGTGATCGGCAGCAATCGCCTCGCAGTGGACGCCGCCGCCGTGCGCGCCCGTCAATTGGGTTTTCGCACGCTGGTGCTCTCCACCTTCGTCGAAGGTGAAACGCGCGAGATCGCCCGCATGCACGCCGCTATTGCCAAAGAGATCGTGCATGCCGGACGTCCGCTGAAGCCGCCGGCCTGCGTCATCACCGGCGGCGAGACCACCGTCACGCTGCGCGGCGATGGGCTGGGCGGGCGCAATCAGGAATTCGCGCTGTCGGCGGCCATCGATATCTCCGGCCTTCCGAACGTGGTGGTGCTGAGCGCCGGCACGGATGGCAGCGACGGCCCCACCGACGCGGCTGGCGCGATAGCCGACGGCCGCACGCTTGCCCGCAACCCGCGCGCGCCGGAATTCCTGGCGCGCAACGATTCGTATCACTACTTCGAGGGCTTGCGCGATCTGATCGTGACCGGCCCCACCAACACCAACGTCATGGATGTGCGCCTGATCCTGGTGGGAGAACAGCCGTGAGCTTCTGGCGCAAAGAAGTGGTCGATTTCGCGCTGGATCGCGAAACCGCCGCCCACATTCGCGAGCAGAAGGAATGGATATCGCGAGAGCCGCACAATCCGCGCCCCTGGTACAACCTGGGGCAACTCTACCGCATCGAGCAGAAGCAGGATGAAGCGCTGGCGCTGCTGCTTGAAGCTGTGCGGCTCGACGGCGCGTACGCCGACGCGCACGTGGCGCTCACCGAGATTTACGCCGTCTGCGCAGACTACCCCGCGGCGCAAAGGCACGCCTTGAAGGCCGCCGAACATGGCAACCCGCGCGGGGTGGAGATGCTGCGCCGGCACGACCGGTTACAGTCGCCTTAGTCCCGGTCTAACAAATCGCCAATACGAATCGCAAAGCCAGGGATAGGTTCCGGACGGAACTCGTCATTCTCATCCAGAATGACTCGCCGGTGTTCGGAGTACAGAAACGCCTCCCCGGTTTCTACGGAAAAGATCCAGACTTCTGCAGTGCCGCATCGGCGATAACGCTGCGCCTTTGTGGCGAGTTTTTCTAACGTATCGTTGGCCGATACGACCTCAATGGCCAAGTCCGGCACGAACCGCTGCACCCGTCGCTTCTTATCGAACAGCGGACGGTTCGACTCGCTGAAGAAGGTGACGTCAGGCCCGTAGGCATTGCCGCCGAAATCGTATTCCTGCTCGGCTATGACAATGCCGAGTTGATGCTCTCTGACGAACGGTCGCAAGAGCTCCACCAGGAAATCCCGAAACAGGTTATGCTGCGGGTTGTTGCCAGACACGTCGACCAGTTCTCCATCCACCAGTTCGTGATTGCGCGCAAGATCGTCGGGGAGCCGCTCGAAATCGTCAATCGTCAGTCCGGTCGCTGCCGCCATGAACCTATTGTACCCGCTTCTCCGGCGCGCTTCGCCGGTAGATCACTTTCCCATCGAACACGGTCGTCTCCACCCGTGTCTTCTCGATCTCCGCCGCCGGCATGCTGAGGATATCGTCGGAAACGACCACCATATCCGCCAGCTTGCCCGGCTCAATCGACCCCTTGATCCTCTCGTCGAAACTGGCGTAGGCCGACCCCATCGTATACGCCCGAATCGCCTCGGCCACCGTGATCTTCTGCTCCGGTACCCAGCCATTCGGATGCTTGCCATCCGGCGTGCGGCGCGTGGCCGCCGCGTAGATGCCCATCAGGGGCACCATGGGCGCCACATCCCAATCCGAACCGAACGCCAGCACCGCGCCCGAATCCAGCAGCGCGCGGAACGCGTAAGTGCCCTTCGCCCGCTCCGGACCAATGCGCTTTTCGGCCCAGCGCCCATCGTCGATGCAATGATACGGCTGCATCGAAGCGATCACGTGCAGCTTGCCGAAGCGCGGGATGTCCTCCGCGCGCAGATGCTGGGCGTGCTCGATGCGGAAGCGCCGGTCGCGGGCGCCGTTCTGCCGCTCCGCTTCTTCGTACATGTCCAATATGATGTGGTTGGCTTTGTCGCCGATCGCGTGCACCGCGACCTGCAGCCCCGCGCGATCCGCGTCCAGAATATGGGCCTGCATCTTGCTTTCCGGAATCATCTCGCTGTTCGCCAGACCGGAAGTGTTGGGCGCGTCCAGGTAAGGCTCGAACAGCAGCGCCGTCGTCGATCCCAGCGAGCCATCGGCGAAGCCCTTCAGCCCGCCGATGTGCAGTTTCTCGCCGCCAAAATCCGCGTGTAATCCGACCGCCGCCAGGCGCTGCCACGCGGCCAGTGGCTGATGACCGGAGATGCGTATGGTCAACTCGCCGTGCGCCAGCAGCGTTTGATACACGCGCAGGATCTCGGGCGCGGCAGACATATCCTGCACGCTGGTGACGCCATTCTCCGCCGCGTAGCGCATGGCCGCGCGCACGGCGTCCGCAATCTGATCCTGGGAAGCCGCCGGGATCGTGCGATACATGCGCTCCATGGCCGCATCCTTCAGCACGCCAGTGGGCTCGCCCGCCGCGTCGCGCACAATGGTCCCGCCGGGCGGGTCCGGCGTATCGCGCATGATGCCCGCCAGTTGCAAGGCTTGCGAGTTGGCCAGCGCCATGTGGCCGTCCAGCCGGTTGACAAAGACCGGATGACCCGTGGTGACCGCATCGATCAACTGCCGCGTGGGCAGGCGCGCGGGCGTCCAGTTCTCATGGTCCCAATCGCCGCCGGTAATCCACCGGCCGGCCGGCTGCTTGGCCGAGAACTCCGCGATGCGCCGCCGGAACTCGTCCTCGGATTTCGCGTCGCGCAACTGCACGCTGGCCAGATTCTCGCCACCACTGAAGAAATGCACGTGCGCATCGTTGAAGCCCGGCAGCACCAGCTTGCCTCCGAGATCGATCGCCTCGGTGCCGGCTCCGATCCACTTGCGGATCTCGCCGTTCGATCCCACCGCTACGATGCGGCCTCCCAGGCAGGCCACCGCCTCCGCGCGCGGCTGGGCATCGTTCACTGTCCAAATCTTGCCGTTCAGCAGCACCAGACTGGCTGAAGGCTGCGCGTCCGCTGTACCAAGACCGGCCATAAGAAGCATCGTCGAAAGTCCCACCCGTATTCCCTGCATTCTCCGATTGTATAGAATGGAAGCTTTCCATGAAACGAATCTCGCGATTTATCGCCATTGCCGCTGTCGCGCTTTCCGCCGCCAGCGCACAGTCCCTCGAACAGCGCATCGCCGCGATCGTGAGCCGCCCGGAATACCTGCATGCCCGCTTCGGTATGGAGTTCTGGCCGCTCGATGCGGACAAGCCCGCCTATCATTTCAATGAACAGCAATTCTTCATCGCCGCATCCACCACCAAATTGCTGACCGAGGGCACGGCGCTCTCGCTGCTCGGCCCGGAATACAGGTTCCACACGCGAGTCTTCCGCACCGGCGTGATCGACGGAAGCGGCACTCTCCACGGGGATTTGATCCTGGTCGCAGCCGGCGATCCGAATCTGTCGAACCGTATCCAGCCCGACGGGACTCTCGCCTTTCAAAACCAGGATCATGCCTATGATTCGATGCCCGGCGGCGCGAAGCTGGTTCCCGGCGATCCGCTGGCGGCTATCCGCGCGCTTGCGGCGCAGGTTGCCAAGGCCGGCATTCGGAGAATAGCCGGGCACGTTCTGGTGGATATCAGCCTGTTTCCGGAAGGCGAACGCGAGCTCGGAACGGGCGTGGTCATATCGCCGATTGCCGTCAACGACAACTTGATCGACGTGACTATCGCATCCCAAGCCGAGAGTTCCACGCCGCGACTGACTCTGTCTCCCGCGACCGCCTACGTACACATCGCCAACCAGCTCACCACCGGCCCCGCGAGCAGCAAAACACCCGAGATCTCCTTCACCGACAAGCGCCAACCGGACGGCACTTACTCAGTGACTGTCGAAGGGACTGTGCCCGCCCATTCGTCCCTTCTGCGCACCTATCGGGTCTCAGAGCCGAGCCGGTTTGCGCAAATGACCTTCGTGGAAGCCCTGAAAGATGCAGGTGTTTCCGCCACCGCCGACCTCACCCTGCCCGCCCCGGACTCTCACGCGCAGTCGTTTTATGCACCCGAAAATCAGGTGGCTGAGCATGTCTCCCCGCCTTTCACCGAAGAGGCCAAGGTCACATTGAAAGTCAGCCAGAACCTGCATGCCAGCATGACGCCCTATATCCTGGGCGCCGTCCTGGGGAAGAACCATGAAGACGCGATACAATCCGGCTTCGATCTCGAGAATCGGTTTCTGAAGAATGCGGGACTGGATATCTCCGGCGCAAGCCAGAGCGACGGCGCCGGAGGCGACGCTTTCTTTACGCCGGACTTCATGGTGCACTACCTGATCTATCTCTCGCGCCAGGACGCCGTGTTCCCGGCATTTCTGCGGGCGCTGCCGGTGATGGGCAAAGACGGCACGCTTTGGGATATTCAATCCGATTCTCCCGCGGCCGGTCATGTGCACGCCAAGACCGGAACCCTCGGCCGGTCGGACCTGCTGCACCATTCGCTGATGATCACCGGCAAAGGGATCGCGGGATACATCGACCGGAAGGACGGACGCAGGCTGGCCTTCGCCGCCTACCTCAGCATGGTGGATGGCGACCCGGAGACGATCTTGCATCGCGTGGGAAACGTTCTGGGCGAGATAGCCGCGGCCGCCTACGACGCCCCGCTGGAGTGAGAAGCTTGTGGGGCAGGCTCTCAGCCTGCGGCGGCCTCTCAGGCCGCCCCTGGAGTTTGGCCGTGGTGGCACAGGCTTTAGCCTGTGTGGCGCGCCTTGTTACGCATTACCTTTCGCGGGCGTGCGCCATTACGCAGTTTTCAACTGACGGTTCTTTGCGGAAAACCCTGCCAGAAAGGGAAAGTATTTCCATGCCGCCGGCTTCTCTTCCAAGCCGGCCAGCCTGGCGGCTAAGCGGGCCAACTGCGGCCGGATCCCGCTCTTGCCCTCGAACAGGCCGGCCGTGCCTTCGGGCACGACGATCGACGACTGGATTCCCAATACCTTGGCTACCTCCAGCGCAGCGACGCAATCCATTTTGGGAACCTGGTTCACGATCAAGGTGACCCGTCTGGACTCAAAACCCATTTCAGCCAGACGATGGACGACTTGCCGGGTGTCTCTGACGGCGGCCAAATCATAGGTGGTGATCAGCAAGAGGTCCGTCAGATGCGAGAGAAGACTCGCTGTGAGCGGGCTCAACCGGCCCAGATCCAGCACGATCCAAGGATAGATCGAGCGCAGAAAGCGAAGCACATACCGGATGCGGTCCGAACGGATCTGTTCTTCCGAGCAGACGGGCGCAGCCAAAGGCAGGATCTCCAATTCCCGGGGTCCGTTGCAGACTACTTTTTCCCAGAAGCTCTGGTCCAACCGCAGCAGATCGTTGGCTGCGTCGAGAATGGTGTAAGTGGATTTCGCCCGGGTCATGAAGCCCACCGATGCTCCGCTCATATCCAGGTCGGCCAGCAGCACTCGTTGGCCGGTCTGCCGCTTCAACTCGAGACTGGAATGGCAGGCAACCGTGGTGGTTCCCACGCCGCCTTTGGCGCCAAGACAACCGATCGTGCGCACAGGAAGACCTTGCGGTTCAGTTTTGGTGCAGCCAGCCTGGCTTTTTTGCCGCACGATCGCGTAGCGCAAGCTGCGGTAGAGAAGATCGGGTTCCAGTTTACCCTTGAACAGGTAATCCTGCGCCCCGATTTGCACGGCTCGCAGAGCCAGCGCTTCGCTGTCCAAACCGCTCAGGACGACGATCGGCACGGCCGGAGCGTGCATGCGCAAGGCCTCCAGGGCATCCAGGCCATGGCTGTCGGGGAGGCTCGTGTCGATCAGAACGACGTCAAAATCGGTTTTGGCCAGGCGGTCCAGGCCCGGCAGCAGGGCTTCCGACCATTGCAGATCGAATGACTGGCCTGGCACTTGGGAAAGCATCTCCCGCACCTGGTCGATAGACCCAGGATCGCTTTCGATTAACAGCACCTTCAAGCACGGTTCCCGCATGCGATGTGGCGTTCCTCCACTTTTGGGCAACAGCACGCGGTGGGCCAACCGTGAGGCCAAACGTTTCGTTCGAGCTAAAGCCGGGAGCGCCGTACCGCTGGCAGTTTCCTGGCGGCGACGTGTCAATACAATGGCAGTTTTTCGTGGGGCACGCTCTCAGCCTGCAGCGGCCTCTCAGGCCGCTTGGCCGCATTACCCCACTTGTCCCAGCGCCTGCTCCAGATCCTCCACAATATCTTCCACCGCCTCAATCCCCACCGACAACCGCACCAGGTTGTCGCGGATGCCCATGCGCTCGCGATGGCGCGGCGATATTTCCCGATGCGAGCTCATCGTCGGATAGAGCATCATGCTGTGCACGTCTCCGAGCGACGTAGCGCGCACGATCATGCGCAGCGCGTTCATGAAGCGGAACACTTCCGCGCGCCCCGCGCCTTTCAACTCGAAGCTGACGATGGCGCCATACATGCCACGCGGCAGCAGGCGGCGGATATCGGCCGCGTCTGGATGCGCGGGGTCGGCCGGGAAATACACGCGTTCGACGCCGCCGTGCGATGCCAGCCACGAAGCCACCCGGCAGGCATTCGCGCATTGCCGCTCCATGCGCAACGGCAGCGTCTTGATGCCGCGCATCGTCAGATAGCTTTCAAACGGACCGAGCACCGGACCGACGGTCCGCGCCAGCGCCCGCAATCCCTCGAAATGTTCCGCGTCGGTGACCACGATTCCGCCCATCACATCGCCGTGGCCGGCCATGTATTTGGTGGCGCTATGCACGGTGAAATGCGCGCCCAACTCCAGCGGCCGTACCAGCATCGGCGTGGCGAAAGTGTTATCCACGATCAACGCGGCGCCCGCCGCGCGTACAATCTCGGCGATGCGGTCGAGCGGAGCCACCCGCAGCAGCGGATTCGAAATCGTCTCCACCAGCACGCAGCCGGGTTTCGATTCCTCCATCGCCTTGCGAAATGCGTCCAGGTCGCAAACATCCGCGAAGCGCACGCTCACCCCCAACGGCTCCATCACATTCATCAGCAAGCCCACCGTGGCGCCGTATAGCGCATTGGCGGCCAGCACGGATTTGCGCCGGTCGGCCAGCGCCGCCAGCAGCGCCATGTGGATGGCCATCATGCCCGAACTGCAAGCCAGCGCGCCGTGACCGCTTTCGAGCGCGGCCGCCTGCTCCTCCAGCGCGGCATTGGTGGGGTTGTCGTAGCGTGAGTAACAGTAACCCCGATCTTCCCGCCCGAAAATGCGATCCAGTTCCTCCATGCTGTCATAGAAGTAACTGGAGGCGGTATAAATCGGAGTCGTCACGGGCACGTGCGCGCCGGCCTTCTTACGGTCGCCCGCATGCACCGCTTTGGTCTCTATCTTCACGATGACTTCCTTTTCCAACGCGTTCCCGACTTAGTATCTTCCAGGATGATGCCCTGTTCCAGCAACTCCTGGCGTATCCCATCGGACAGCGCGAAATTGCGCGCCTTCTTGGCATCGCTGCGCGCCTGAACCTGCGCCTCCACCTCCGCATCGCTCACCTGCCCGCTTTCGACGGCCGGTTGCAACACGGCGAATATGGAATCGAATCGCGTCAGAAACTCCAGCGCGGGCGCGCGGTTTTCCGCCCGCATATCGCCCGCATCCATGGCCGTGTTGACGTCGCGCACGTACTCGAACATGGACGCCAGCGCCTCCGCCGTGTTCAGATCCTCGTCCATGGCGGCGGCAAACTGCGCCTGCGCGGTGGTCGTGCGATCGGCCAGCGCCCCGCTCAAACCCTCGGCGAACGCGCCGGTTTCCAGCCGCAGCTTGAAATTGCGCAGCCGCTCGATGGCGGTCTTGGCGGATTGCAGCCCGTCGAAGGTGAAGTTGAGCGTCTTGCGGTAAGGCACCGAGGCCAGCAGATAGCGCACCGCTTCGGGCGCGTAGCCGCGGCCCAGTATGTCGCGCAGCGTGAAGTAATTCCCCAGCGACTTCGACATTTTCTGGCCTTCCACCATCAGGAACTCGGCGTGCAGCCAGAAGCGCGCGAAGGGCTTGCCGGTGAGCGATTCCGATTGCGCGATTTCGTTCTCATGATGCGGGAAGATCAGGTCCACGCCGCCCGCGTGGATATCCAGCGTCTCGCCCAGATACTCAATGGCCATCACGGAGCATTCGATGTGCCAGCCCGGCCGGCCGCGGCCGATCTTCTCGTCCCAGAAAACCTCGCCCTCTTTGGGAGCTTTCCACAAAGCGAAATCGCGCGCGTCCGCCTTTTCGTACTCGTCCACATCCACGCGCGCGCCCGCCCGGATGCCGCTGAAATCGTTGTGCGACAGCTTGCCGTATTCCGGAAAAGTCGCGATGCGGAAATAGATGGAGCCGTCGCTCGAGTAAGTGTGGCCGCCCTGGGTCAGGCGCTCGATGGCCTCCGCCATTTCGTGAATGTGTTCGGTGGCCGGCGTGACGTGCTCGGGCGTCTCCAGACGCAGCAGCGCGCAATCGTCGCGAAAGGCCTGGATGTAGTGCGCCGTGTAATCGTCGAGCGATTGGTTGCGCGCCACGGCGTTGCGGATGATCTTGTCGTCCACGTCCGTGATGTTCATGACGTGGTCGAGCGCGAAGCCGCTGGCGCGCAGCCACCGCCGCAGGATGTCCACGAACGTGAACGTGCGGAAGTTGCCGATGTGCGCATAGTCGTAGACGGTCGGGCCGCACGTATACATGCGCACGGTGTTGTCCCGCTGCGGGGTGAATTCGGCCGTTTGCTGCGTGAGCGTGTTGTAGAAGCGCAGAGGCATAGCGAGGGGAATTTTCATCGTAGCAGACGGTTGCAGCGTGGGGCGGGACTCCAGCGGGGACGGCGGCCGTCACCAGAGGCAGAAACCAAGGTTCTGGAGGGCGGGATTTATCCCGCGCGGGGCTTCAGCCCCGCACTTCGCAGAATCAACAAGTTGGCGGGTGGGTTTCTTGAGACTCCTGCAGCCGACGTCCACGTCGGCCCGCCAGCCTGACGGGTGATGGTGCGCCGCGGAGATCATGTATTGGCGCTCCTCCGGCGTGGGCGTGTCCCCTCCACTTGAAACCTGCCATCGCTTCACAGTCCAAGCTCACTATGCGAACCAAGGCGCACAAGTTCGAGGCTGTCGTCATCCGGCTTGCGGTAGTCGAGAACGAGATCCGGCCTGATGTGGCAGTCGCGGTGGTCGTTCCATTCGCCGGACAGTGGGTGATCGAAATGCCGGCGCGGGAGCAGCGTGTCGGCGGCGAGCAAGTTGACGACCTCCATCAGCAGGGTATCCAGCGTCTTGCCGTGCCGGCCGGGTTTTTCTCTCCTTAGTTAGTCACGCTGAAAGCGGGTGGTGTATTTAATCTCCCGACCTCAGACTTCGCAGCAGTTTGTTCGGCTTGCCGGCCTTGACCAGCTCGCCCCGCCGCGCGGCTTTCATCGCTGCAACAGTTTCAGCGTTGGGATTGAGCGGCTCGAACGGCAGGGCTTTTTCCGCCGCGACGCGCACCAACAGCAGGCGAAAGGCATCGGACACAGTCAGCCCAATTCTCTTCAGCGCCGCAGCGGCTTCCCGCTTGGTCCGTTCGTCGATGCGGGCGCGAACCACGGAATTGCCAGTCATGCTGTTACCCTCCTCATGAGCTACATGTAGCCCAAACGTCGGGCAACGTCCAGCGTGCAGTTGCCTACACCGGAGAGCTAGTGGGGCGTATTTCGGGAGCGGGTGCGGGCGTTCCTTCCGGGGAACCGTAGAGGCTGATGCTCAACGTCCGCGATGCCTCTCTTCCGCTGGTCGCCCTACGTGTGATAATGTCCTTTATCACACGTTACTACAAGACACGAGGGAAATGTTCTCGGGCCGCGTCCTCGGAGCTTCGCTCTTGCAAGACGAGGGGGGTCTCTCGATTCTCGGGCTGCTACAATCACGAGGAGGCGATTAAAATGAGAGCAACGACGTTATGGGTGCTTGGACTTTCTTTGTTTGTGGCCATTCGCCCCCCCGCTCAGGCACAGCCCAGCCCCTCTCCAAAGACCGCCGCCATTGTAAAAGAAGCTAGTTTTCTAAACGAAACCGGCGCTATTCCACAGACAACAGTCTTTACACCCGCGAGTGACGGCCTCTTCCGCGCGAGTATCTTCGGCGAGGTGGTTGTCACTAACACTGGCAACCCTCAGGTCCCCGACGTGAGCAACTCTTTCTGCCCCTTTCTAAGCTTTACGGCTGACACTGGTGCGATTCAGACCGGCGCCGGAGGAGGTTTGTTTCCCTACTTTAATACCTGTGTTCCCGTTGTTGGTACCCTGACCAACGGCTCCGCCTCGGCGATATATTTCTTCCGAGCCAAGGCCAACACCCCTATTACATTTTCCACCATGACGGCCTCCGGCGCGTCTCCCGTGGCTCCTTACGCTTACAACGTGTACCTCGTCTTGGAGCGTTTCTGAAATTTGGGTTGTTGGCTCTCGCCATCGGCCCGAGCCAATAGTACAACATAACGTCCTTGCTGCGCTATCCGATGCCCCAATGGCGCTGCGACCGTTTACTCCACGCGCCAGCACGCAGATCACGGGCCTGCCGACGCAACTGGCCAGACTTCAGGGCCGCTATCTCACCGGAACCAAGCCTGCACGCCCTGCTGCAACGCCGCCGCGCCCGCCGCGCCCGTCAGCGCGGTCACGCAAGCGGGCACCGGACCGCGCCGTTTCCACTCTTCGTGTACCGCATGCGCGCCCAGGTAAAACAGCCATCCGGCGGCCACCGCCAGCGGATAGGTGATCCAGGCGGTACCCAGTCGCGGCGCGATCGCCAGCCCGAGAATGCCGCCCACCAGCGTGACGGCTTCCACCAATACGCTCCAAAACAGCGCGGCGGAGCGCGACGAGACCGACGCGCGCACGATCGCTCCCAGCGCGATGCCCTCCGGAATCTTGTGCAAGGCCACCGCCAGCGCCACGGCCAGTCGGATGCCGTGGTGAGACGCCAATTGCGCCGTCGCGATCGTCCAGCCATCGAAGAAGCTATGCAGCATGCTGGCGCCGATCATAGGTGCGGCGAATCCGTGCAGCACGGCGTCGCAGGAGCGGTGGTCGTGATCGTGCGCGCACGACGGGCACACCGGAGCCACATGCCGGCCGATCCAATAGAGCAGGCCGTAGCCGCCGGCGAAAAAAAGGCCGGTCACCGGCCAGCCGATCTCCTCCACCAGTTCCGGCAACAGTCCGAAGAACACCACCCCCAGCAGCACGCCCGCGCTGAACGGAACCACCAGGCGTGTGCGGCGTCCGGCGGTGGTCAACCACAGCCCGAGGAACACGCCGCCCACCCCGATCAGTGTGGCCAGCAGCGGTGGTCCGATTCCGGTCGTGATCAGAGCCCAAGGCAAGCCTCCAAGCTACCACAGCCCCTTGGCGCACGCCGCAACGGTAGCGGGCCTTGCCGGGGGCGCTTCGTGCATCAACGAAAGCCCGAAGACAACTTCAATCTGGCTCGTTTTCATCGGCGTTCATCGGCGTTCATCGGCGGCCAATTCGGGTTTTGAATTCGCGTTGGACCGGGGAAAAAGCACATCTGGCCGCCGATGAACGCCGATGAACGCCGATAACCTGAGGTGCTGCGATCCGGCGCCTCAAGTGGCGTTGCCGGAAATCTCCACCTTTATGTCGCGTATCCCCATTCCAGGCGTCCGTCAGTGAACTAAACCGCTGCGCGGTAGTCCCGCATCGAGCACCTTCCCTTTTGCCAACGTAGCGTGGAGCGAGGCTCCTTTGAAACACTGGATTCGGTTGTCCTCACAACGACCAATTCAGAAT
>JBEKPZ010000193.1:0-14351 GCA_049520215.1 Bryobacteraceae bacterium
GGACTGCGAGCCATCCTGAAACAACCCAAGAGGCAATTGATTGTTTCCATCCCCGTGCGCATGGACGACGGGCGAATTCAGGTGTTCGAAGGCTACCGCGTGCAGTACAACCTGTCCCGCGGCCCCGGCAAGGGAGGCATACGGTATCACCCGAACGTCACCCTGGATGAGGTAAAGGCCCTGTCGGCCTGGATGACGTGGAAGTGCGCCACCGTCAACATCCCTTATGGCGGCGCCAAGGGCGGCGTGCGTGTCGATCCCAAGCAGCTTTCGCTCGGCGAGCTGGAACGCCTCACCCGGCGCTATGCCACCGAGATTTCGCCCATCATCGGGCCGGACCGCGACATTCCCGCGCCGGACGTCTACACCAACTCCCAGACCATGGCGTGGTTCATGGATACCATCAGCATGTTCCATGGCCATACCGAGCTGAGCGTGGTCACCGGCAAGCCGCTCAGCCTGGGCGGATCGAAGGGCCGCAACGAGGCCACCGCCCGCGGCTGCCAGTTCACCACCCGTGCGGCGTGCGAAGTGAAGGGCATCTCGCTCCCCAACGCCTCCGTCGTGGTGCAGGGCTTCGGCAACGCCGGCAGCATCGCCGCCAAGTTGTTGCACGAAGATGGCGCGCGCATCGTGGGCATCAGTGACTCCAAGGGCGGCATCTATAACGGCGCGGGCATGGACCCCGTGGCCGTCATGAAGTATAAGGATGAGGCCGGCACCGTGGTCGGCTTCCCCGGCTGCGATTTCATCTCCAATAAGGACCTGCTGGAGTTGAAGTGCGACGTGCTGGTGCCCGCCGCGCTCGAGAACACCATCACCCTGGACAACGTGGACCGCATCAAGGCCAAGATCGTGGCCGAAGCGGCCAACGGCCCCACCACCCCCGGCGCCGACAAAGAGCTGTTCGCCCGCGGCGTGCTGGTGATCCCCGACATTCTGTGCAATGCCGGCGGCGTCACCGTATCGTATTTCGAGTGGGTGCAAGACCTGTACGGCTTCTTCTGGACCGAGATCGAGGTGAACCAATACCTGGAGCGGACCATGAATGCGGCCTTCAAGGAAGTCCACGGCACCGCCGAAAGCTACCGCACCGACATGCGGACCGGGGCTTATATCCTGGCCGTCTCGCGCGTAGCCGAAGCCACGCGCGTGCGCGGCATCTTCCCTTAGGTTGAACTTATACCGTGGGGCAGACCATCGCTTTTGGTGGTCTGCCCACTTTACGGCAGAGCCGCATTAAGAACCATTCCGGCTCAGACTTTGCGCGCTCTGGTAACCAAGCGCAAGCAGCCCTTGAACATTGCTCCTGCTTGCAGCATTTTCCTGTATTCTTCATGGGAGCCATGGGCGGAGAGGAAGGAGCCTTTCTTGGTACGGGGCTCGCACTAATTTGCCTGGTTCAGACCGCCTATCCCACACCGCTCGGATGGACGCTCGTCACAGTCGTCTATTTGTTCTGTTCGGCGATCTTCGTCTACCTGACGATAGCCGACCTCATTAAATTGGTACGCGGTGTCGAGGCTGGCATCTTTATTAACCGAAGCCCATCGGCGCTTGCACCGACCCAGCCAAGTAAGCCGCGGCGCCACGAATGAGATCCGAAACCCGTTTTAGGACTGGGTCCGCAACCAGCGATTGGCGGGGTGCTCAGCTCAACGGTTCTTGGGAAATCGCTCCCTTAACGGTCGCGGCGCGGAGATGCCACGGCGCGGCGGGATGTGATGCTACAGTAGCAAGATAATCGCGTATGACCCGCTGTATATCCTGCGCTTCTGAGATTCCCGATACCAGCCGGTTCTGTCTGGCGTGCGGCAAGCCGGTAACAGACAACTCCGAAACGGCGGTCATGGCTGTGGCGTCCACGCCGGTCTCGGGTGCGGGACAATCGCGCGCCTCGGCCGTACCCGCGCGCGTCTCGGCGAGCGAGGGACGCTTCGCCGCGGGCGTGCTGGTGACGGGACGCTACCAGATTATCGGACTGCTCGGGAAAGGCGGAATGGGCGAGGTGTATCGCGCCAACGACCTCACGCTCGATCAGCCGGTGGCGCTCAAGTTCCTGCCCGAATCCATGGCGCGGGACACCGCCATGCTGGCTCGCTTTCATAACGAAGTGCGTATCGCGCGCCAGGTCTCCCACCCGAATGTCTGCCGCGTGTACGATCTCGGGGAAGTCGACGGCCGGCCCTACCTTTCGATGGAGTACATCGACGGCGAAGACCTCGGCTCGCTGCTGCACCGCATCGGCCGTCTGCCCGCCGACAAAGCGCTCGAGTTCGCGCGCCGCATCTGCGCGGGCCTGGCCGCCGCGCACGACAAAGGCGTGCTGCATCGCGACCTGAAGCCGTCCAACATCATGGTCGACAGCCAAGGCCGGGTGTTTATTACCGACTTCGGCCTGGCGGCAGTTACCGGCGAGTTGCGCGAGGCCCAGGCGCGCGAGGGTACTCCGGCTTACATGGCGCCGGAGCAACTGGCCGGCAGTGAAGTGACCGCGCGCAGCGATATTTATGCGCTGGGCCTGGTGCTTTACGAAATGTTCGCAGGCAAGCGGCCCTTCCAAGCGGGCACACTCGCCGAGATGGTCCGCCTGCAGCAGCAGTCCACGCCCGCCAGCCTGACGGCCCTAGTGAAGGATGTGGACCCCGCGGTGGAGCGCGTGATCCAACGCTGCCTGGCCGCGGACCCGCGGAATCGGCCGGCCACCGCGCTGGCCGTGGCTGCGGCGCTACCGGGTGGCGATCCTTTGGCGGCGGCGCTGGCCGCGGGCGAAACTCCCTCCCCGGATCTGGTGGCTGCGGCGGGCCAGCAGGTGGGCATCCGGCCGGTGCTGGGTCTGGCTTGCCTGGTGGCGACGATCGCCGGTCTGGTCGGGGTCATGCTCATTGCGCCGCACGTGCAACTGATCGCCAGAGTGGCCATGGAACATCCGCCGGATGTGCTCGTAGAGAAGAGCCGCGACTTGGCCCGCGCGCTCGGATATACGGCGAAACCCGCGGGAGTGGCGCACGGGTTTGCCTACGACAACGATTACCTGCAATACGTCGACCGCATTGACAGGTCACCCAACCGCTGGGAGCACCGGCTGGGCAACATGCAACCGCCGCCGCTGGCATTCTGGTATCGCGAAAGCCCGCGCCCGCTGGAGCCGGAGGCATTCGGCGGCGGCACGGTGGATCCCGGCGATCCGCCGCCCATAATTTCAGGGATGGTCTCGGTAACTCTGGATCCGCAGGGCAGGCTCATCGAGTTCGACGCTGTGCCGCCGCAAGTGGACAAAGCATCCGGCGAGGTCCCTCCGCCCGACTGGAAGCGCTTGTTCGACGCCGCGGGCCTGGACATGTCGCGGTTCTCCGCGGTCGCGCCGCAGTGGACGCCGCTGGGGATCTGCGACGCGCGTGCCGCGTGGACCGGAATTTTGTCCAGCGGGCCGCCAAACCCCGTGCGGGTAGAGGCTGCGGCTTGGCGCGGGAAGCCGATTTACTTCCAGATCGTCGGCGATTGGACCCGTCCGAAACGCATGCAGACCTTCATGTCCGACGCGAATCTGAAGGCCCTTGCAATTACAGTCCTGGCGATCGGCGGGTTGCTGATGGTGGCGGCCGCGCTATTGGCCCGCTATAACACCCGGCGTGACCGCGGCGACCGGCGCGGCGCGTTGCGATTGGCGGGCTTCACTGCCTGCGTGTCCATGTTGCTATGGGTTTTCGGCGGCTCCCACGTAGCCAGTTTTGGAGAACTGGGGCTCTTCCTCGGCGCGTTGAGTCTTGCCCTTCTGCTGGCCGCCGGCGTGTGGATTCTCTATATGGCCGTCGAGCCCATCGCACGGCGCAGGTGGCCGCACAGTATGATCGGTTGGAGCCGGCTGCTGGCGGGAGGCCTCCGCGACCCACTGGTTGGCCGTGACGTGCTCGTGGGGTTGACTTTCGGGACGGGCGCGGCGCTGGTGGTTAAGGTGCACGAACTCGTCCTGTTGCGCTTTGGTTCCATGCCCAACGTCACGGTGTACCCTTTGTCGCTGCTGGGTGTTAGCGGAACAGTGGCGACTTTACTGTCGCTGATTCCGAACAGCGTCCTTCTGGCGCTGGTCTGGTTCGTGCTGCTTTTCGTTCTGCGCGCGGTGCTGCGCCGCGATTGGCTGGCGGCGGCGGCCTTCGTGGCGATCTATATGGCTTTGAACTGGCTGGCAACCCCGGCGGCGCCGGCGCTGGCCGCCGTCTTCGGAGCGGTCCAAACCGCTCTACTCGTATTTGTGATGCTTCGTTTCGGCCTGCTGGCGCTGATCGCTTCGTCCTTCGTCTTAGAGTTATTGATGCTGTTTCCGATCACCGCGGATTTTTCGGTCTGGTACGCGGGAGCCTCGGTGTTTGCGCTGGTCAGCGTGGCGGCCATGGCGGCCCTGGCATTCCGCTCATCGCTGGGCGGCACAGGCTTCAGCCTGTGAGGGCCGGCTCAAAGCCGGCTAACGCGAGCTTCGCTCGCGAAGGCCGATTAACAATCGGCCTGCAGGTTACCAACCTGCCCCACTAGTCGATGGCCTTGAATTCGCCGCGCAGGCCGCGGGCGGAATCCGGTGCAATCCAAACATGGAACATGCCCGGCTCATTCACCAGTTCGCCGCGTTCGTTGTGAAACGCGAGAGAGGCGGTGGATAGCGTGAACTGCACCGTCTTCGTTTCGCCCGGCTTAAGGGTGACTCGCTGAAAGTCCTTCAGCTCTCGCACCGGCCGGGTCAGGCTGGCGGCGAGCTGACGGGTATAGAGCTGGACGATCTCATCCCCTTGTAGCTTGCCTGAATTTGTAACATCCGCACTGACTGTAAGTGCTCCGCCTTTCGCCATGGAGGCGGAAGATAGCTTCAGGTTCGAGTATTGGAAGGTCGTGTAAGAGAGCCCATAACCGAAGGGATACTCCGGACCGTTATCGAGATCGATGTAGCGCGATGTGTCGCCCTCGGGCGCCACCTTCTCGGTAATGCGCCCGGAACCGCCGCGCGAGGGCCGGCCGGTGTTCATGTGGTTGTAGTAAATGGGTACCTGGCCGGCGCTGCGCGGGAAGCTGACAGTCAACTTCCCGGAAGGCACGGCATCGCCGAAGAGGAGATTGGCGATGGCCGGTCCGCCCATGGTGCCTGGGTGCCAGGCATACAGCACCGCTCCGGCGTGGGACGCGGCCTTCGAGAATGTGAGCGGGCGTCCAGCCAGCACCATCAGCACGACGGGCTTGCCGGCCTTAGCGATCTCTTCCACCAACTGGTCCTGCGCGCCTGGCAGATCGAGCGAGGCGCGCGACCGGGCTTCTCCGGAGAGCGACTGCTCTTCGCCGATGAAGAGCAGGACCGCATCGGCGTTTCGGGCCGCTTCCAGCGCGGGGGCAATACCCGCCTGGCTGTTATCGCGGCTGTTCTTCAGGGCGGGCGCGTACGTGACTCGGTCCGGTCCCAGCATTTCGCGAATGGCCGCCAGCGGCGTGCGCACGTCGCCGGGCCGGCCGTCGGCAACCCAGCAGCCCATCTGGTCCACGCGGCTGTCGGCCAGAGGCCCGATCACCGCTACCTTCGCGATGGACTTGGAAAGCGGCAACAGGCTGCCTTCATTTCGGAGCAGCACCGCGCTCTCGGTGGCGAGTCGCTGCGCGATATCGAGGGCGTCCGGAGCCAACATGGCGGAAGCGGGCGGCGGAGCCGGGATGGGTCTCTCAAACATGCCCAGACGGAACTTGATGCGCAGGATATTGCGCACGGACTCGTCGACCAGTTTGACGTCGAACTTCCCGGCCGCGATGAGCGCGGGCAGATCGTCGTAGTAGTCCGTGCTGACCATTTCCATGTCGACACCGGCACGGAGAGACTTCACGGCGGCGTCGGTGGAATCGGCGGCATACCCATGCTTGATCATCTCTTCGACGGCATTCCAGTCGCTCACCACGAAGCCGTCAAAACCCCACTCCTTCCGCAGGACCTGGCGCAGCAGGAAGACGTTGCCGGAGGCGGGCACGCCGTTGAGGTCGTTGAACGCGCTCATGAAGGTTGCGACGCCCGCTTTTTCCGCGGCGGCGAAGGACGGCAGGTAGACATCGCGCAACAGCGTCTCGGGAATCCAGGTGGTGTTGTAGTCGCGCCCGCCCTCGGCGGCCCCGTACCCGGCGTAGTGCTTGGCACAGGCGGCCACCGCGTCCGGCGCGTCCAGCGAATCTCCCTGAAGACCGCGCACCATGGCGGCTCCCAGAGCGCTGGCCAGCACCGGATCTTCGCCGAGGCTCTCGGCGATGCGGCCCCAGCGGGGATCGCGAGCGATATCCAGCATGGGCGCGAAGGTCCAGTGAATCCCCTCGGCAGCGGTTTCGCGGGCAGCGATATGCGCGGCCTTGCGGACCAGTTCAGGGTCCCAACTCGCGGACTGTCCCAGCGGGATGGGGAATACGGTGCGATAGCCATGGATGACGTCGCGGCCGAAAATCAGCGGAATGCCCAGACGGCTTTCATGGAGCGCGATGCGCTGTAATGCTGCGCGCTGTTCGGCATCGCGGAGATTCATGACCGAGCCCCACCGGCCCGCGCGAACATCGGTGAGCATTTGTGCGTCGGACCGGGTGTAGCCGGCCGTCGACTGCGAAAGCTGGCCGAGTTTCTCCTGCAGCGTCATGCGTGCCAGCAGCGCGTCGATGCGGCTCTCGACGTCCGCGGGCGAGCCGTACAGGCTGGGCATCGCAACAGAAACGGAAACCACCAGGAGGATCGAAGCGATCGGGTGAATGCGCATGGGCTTGAGGATCAGTACTTCATCAACTTCAGCTTGACCACGGTTCCCGCCGCCGGCAATCGCAGACCGAAGAAGATCTCGTCGCCGCTCAACTGCCGGCGCGGCTTCCACACGCCGTCCTCGCAGGCGCCCTCTTCGACACTGACGAAGTCGGCGCGCGGCGCCGCCGAGCCAAACTTCGGCCGGAAGTTCACCGTTGTATCGAAGCCAGCCACCACGAACTCGGCGGGACCTATCTGCCCGACTAGCGCGCGTCCGGTGGTCTGCGGAGTTCCCGCCGCCCGGGCGCCGCCGTAGCCCCAACGCGATGGGCCGAATTGGGCCATGGCTTCGTACTCGCCAAAGTCGGCCACCACCGTAGCAATGCCCTGTTCTTCCACCACCGCGTGCAACTTGCCGTACTTCTTCGCTTCGGCCAGTAGTGGCGTGGCGGCGGCCACCACACGATATGTGGCGGCCAGGTCTCTCAAGCCTTCCGGCATCGCGGAGTTGTCGCCTTCACGCGAGCCCTCGACGCCGAACGCCGACACGCCGATGCCTTTCAGATCGCCAAGAGCATAGAACATGCGCCGGCAGAAGCCCAGGTCGTGGCCGGTCTCGGGAATCAGCAGCGGGTTGTCCGGCCGGCTGTAGGGCGTGGCCTCCTCGATGTATTGAACGTAGCTTTGTTTGTAGATATCCGGGGAAATCCAGTCAATTGCAGGCACCATCGCCTTGTAAAGTGGCAGCATGCGGGTCGTCGGGCCGCCGCTGGGATGCGAAAAGCCCGGTTCATAGAAGCCGTCCTGAATGTCGGTCCAGACGTTCAGGAACATCGGCAACGGGAACTCGCGCTTGCCTGCCTCGGCCACCCGGTTGAGATAGCGTGCCTGGTAATAGGCGGCGAAGGTCTCACTGGCGTACGCGCCGAAAACCTCGCTCCAGACGCCGCTGTTGGCCTTGCCGAAGGCATTCGCCACCGTGGCTGGCACCGGCTGGGCAAAGAGTTGGTTGGCGCTGTCGGAGTGGTCGCGATCAGTGCCCAATACGCCGGCTTCGTTCTCCACTTGGATGGCGATGACCGTATGCTGCTCGCCGTCGATCTCCTGGAGATGGCGCATGAAGGCCGCGAAGGCGCGCGCGTCGGCGGCCTGAGTGGCTTCCACGTGAGTGGAGAGCGTGCGGATGGGACTGCCGGTCTGGTCGATCATGCGCGGGTATTTCCCGACGTCTTCTTTGACCCAAGCGGGAACGAAGTGCATGGCGCCGTTCTTGAAGCCGCCGAACCAGGCCAGAATCAGACGCAGGCCGTTGGCCTTGGCCCCGGCCACCAGGCCGTCGACGACCTTGAAATCGAAGCGCCCTTCCCCCGGCTCCACGGTTTGCCATTGAATGGGAACCTGCACGGTGTTGACATGAAGGCGCCTGGCCAACGGCCATGTTCGTTCCAGTTCGCCGGGATATCCGCTTGAATTCCCGGTTTGAACGCCAAGAATCAGAAAGGGACGGTCGTCCACTAGAAACTGGAAACCGCCATTGTCTTTCACCAGCCGGGGCATGGGAGCCGCGGCCAAAAACGTCGCGGCAAGCAGCATGGCCGCCGCCGGGTTCACTCGCATGAAGCCTCCTGGAGAACCAGAAATAGCAGCATACACCGGCGACAGCACTTCAGCAAAGGCGCGCCGTCTCGATCTCCGCATCGCGCGCTGTCTTATCGGACGTAATTAAATGGTGCCCGGGGCGGGAATCGAACCCACACTCCCGTTGCCGGGAAAAAACTTTTAAGTCCCTGCATGAGGGGAAGCCGGGGTATGCCAGGTAATTATATCAATAATTTGGGACATTGATCGGTCCCTCCAGAACCCCCTTTTCCCCTGCTAACTGGGGGACCAAACTGGGGACCTGGCGTGTGGCGACAGATGGATGGTCTATATTCTTCGGGCAGTCCATTGGAACGCTGGCGAGGGCTCCGGGAGACTGGTTAAGGATGACCGAATTAGTTGCGGGGACCACGAAGAACCCTGCACTGCGCGATCCCGTCGAGCAGTATCTGCCGGAGTTTCATAACCAGCGCGTCGCAACGAATGTCGGTCCAGACGCGGGCCGTCTCAGGATACCCGACTACCCCGTCACCATACGCGCTCTTCTGACCCATACGGCAGGCATTCAAGACACCCGGCCCGCCGCCATTCACGAGTATCCGCAGTTGATGAACGTGCCTCTGGACCAGGTGGCGAACCAGCTTGCGCTGCAACAAGCGTTGGGTACGGTTCTTGAGACGGCGGCGGCGCTTCACGGCATTTGCGGCAGTCTATGCACCGTTTCCTGGCCTCCTGCAGGATAGGGTGCGGATGGAGATTCCGCCGCAGAGGGTACCAGAGGCTCAACCCGGCCCTACGAGAGCACCCTGCGCCATCCTGGTTCGACTCTGAAGCGTTCTGGCGCATTCCGGCCCCGGCTCGACGATCCGGCCCGATCAGTTCCAGCCCGTTTTCGTACCGCTATTGGGCCAGCGTGAACGGGACGATGACCGCAGTCTTGACCTCGACCGGCTCCCCAATCAGGCGACACGGAGCGTACCGCCACTGCATTACCGCCTCAGCCGCAGATGGAACCAGCGCCGGATTGCCCGATACCAGATTCATCTCGCCCACTTCGCCGCTTTGGTGATTACGATGTTGAGTTTCACATCGCCTTGAATTCGTGCTCTCTTTGCGTCCTTCGGATAGACCGGGCGAACGTCGTGAATCAAACCGCAGTTCTCTGCTGAGCCGAAGAAATCCCCGGCCTGGATCTGCCCTTTTGCTGGCGCTGTCTTCGAGGCCGTAGCAGTCGTCGGGCGAGAGGACGGAGCGGAATGACACCCGGCCACCGATAGCATCACAAGAATCCAGGCAGGCTGGCGCATAGGCCATTTCCCTTTGCTCTGCCGGATCAGCTGCGCTTATCATTGCGGCGTCGACCATCGAATTGTTTGCGAAACCTGGCCATCCATTAGCTAAATTGCCACGTTCAACCGACTGCTTTCATGACAGCCGTCGCCCACCAGTCGATATTGGTCGTTTCGCCCAAGATCTTATCCGTTTTTGCCTGAGCCTCTTTCTGTGCTCCTTCAACTGTGGGATGAAGCAGTCGTCCTTCATGCACAAATTGAAACCGGTCGAGATCGCAGACGTAAGCCCGCCAACCCTCAGCTTCTTCCTCAACGAACAGACGCAGATGCTTGTACGTGACATTCATGATGGGTGTCCGTTCCTTCGTCTCTGTACTTGCCGTTGTGCCTTGAGCCAGTCCTCTTGCAGCGATCCATCTCGGAAGGCTCGGTTCAACCAGAGACCGAAAGCGACAGTGGCGATTTCCCGTTGTTGTTTGGAAGTTGAGGCTCGAACAGCGAACGCATCGCATGATCGAGGCATGAACGCCGATTGTTGCGCAGGTTCGGATGCGACCGCCTGCATTCGCTTGGTAGCCATAACAGACTCCTAATGCCGTCGATCTCTATGCCTCGGCCCGTTAAATCATGCGGCGGTTGGCGGTGAGGCCGGTGGCAATGTCTTCACCCTCTTTGGCGGCTCGACCAGCAATAACCCACAAACCGCTTTTATGGTCAGGTGTTGTGGGTCCTCCGGATTGATGCGTAACCACTCCTTAGTTTGTTTGATGCTGGTAAATGTGCTGCCGCATTTGGCGCTGACGTGTGCAAGAACCGCAGACTGCCAGACGGACAACGCAGGCCTTCCAATCGAAGCAATGCAAACAACTTGCGGTCGCCGTGAAACGAGGTACGGCTTGCGTTGCATCCGAATCGCCTTTCTAAGATTGCAGCCGCTCATTCGCTGTTGTTTCCACACCTTCGCTGATTCGGCCCTATTAAACGACGAAGCGGCCTCTCGGGTGTCGTCTGGTTCTACAATCCGTGGACGAAACGGAGCCTGAATGAGCATTTCATACCGCCGCTTTTCAATAATAAGATTTCGGCGCAACCGGATAAATCCTAGTGATCCCAGGAAACGCCCTATGCCTGTTAGAATTGACCCAAAGCGATGAATTGTCAACCAGGGTCCTGAACGTCGCGGGGTTGATGTGAGACGCTACACCAAGCGAATTGGCTGCAATTGGCACAAACTACGGCGACAATTAACACTGTGTCATTGAGTACATCCCGTGAAAATAAATCTTATCGGCCCTGACGCTTGCGGGATTTCATAGAACTGTTGGTCGCTCCGATCCTGCCTTTCCGGCAAATCGTGCCTTCGGTTCCGGGTTTCGCTGAGAGCGTCGGTTTCCCCGATCATTTTGAGACCCGGTCGAAGCCGCCAGAGCAAAGCTGCACCGGACGACCGGCGATACGGAACCGGAGGTCAACCCTGGGAGAATGGAAACGAAACCTTCCAAGCTGTTGTAGACGATGGTGAAGTATTCGAGGCGCTGGCCCTGGCGAACAAGATCGGAGCGGCTAATGGCGGCGGAAGATGTCATCCACTGGCGGCATCTAGAAACTGGTGGCCGCTGTACGTCAACCGAATGGGCTTCCATGAAGGGCCAAGATCCATCGCTTCGACAAATTCCGTTTCATGAAGAATCATTACGTGGTAAGCAATCTCATTTTGGGATCGCCCATCGACAATATCGTGGAAGGCACCATCGAAAGGCATTTTCTCGACTTTCAGCAAGACTTCCCGAACCAACTCCACGTCAACCTTCATTCTGCTTGCCTCTTTTTCCGACTAACACCTTCACGCTTACTGGGTGGCCGCTTCGTGCTGCTGGTCGTGCCGATGCTGCCAAGCCAAGCTGAGTATCGATTCACTTCCGTGCCGTCAAATGGTTTCGCCAGCACGTCGTAAGCTCCAATATTCAGAGCTTCCGCCCATAGGTGATTGTCTCCAAGCCGGGAACTCACGATGAGGTAGGCTGGTTGCGGCAACAGGGTCAGGTGATCCAGCATGTCTCTCCCGGTCCCAGACAGCAGATCTCGTTCACAGAAACCACCAGAGGAATTAGAATCTTTCGCAACAGCACCACTGCAGATGAAAGACTTAGTGTTTTGTGAACTTTCCACTGCGCCAACGACCTGGCCAATGTCCAGTAGCCGTGACGCGGCCGTTCCCATCTTATTCGGAGTGGGCTAACCATCGGAGCCAGTCGCCAACCTCAACTGCCCCGTCCAACTTTTCGCAAGCGGATTGAACAGAGGCGCTAAACTATAAGCAGGAGTTCGGTGTTGAAATTCGACAAGAGTAGGAACCCGAGAAAGCAATTTGCGGCGGGCCGTGGCCCAACCGTGGCCCCTCCGAAAGATTACGTGCCAGCCCGTAGTGGACGAAAGCCACCCTTTCACGCGGAAATTGAGGTCGCCAGCAATTTGCCGGAAGATTCTCCGGAATTCCGCGCTTTTGTCATGGAGGTGGTGGGCATGCCGGAGCACATGGCTTCCAGCGTCGCCGCCGCCATCCGGCAGCAGAAATGGAAAATTTCGCCAAACCCGCTAGCGTCGATTAGAACGGCCGCACACCAGGAAGCCCGAAGGAACCTACCCCCCACATGACCAAACCATACAGCGAGATGAGCGCGGCTGAGAGGCTCGCAGACCGTATCGCAAGGAACCGGGAGATCGACCGGCGCGTAAAGGAAAACCAGAGCGCCGCGAGTACGCCAGCGGAGGTGGGCGGTAGGCAGAAAGCCGTGGGAAACGTTCTTGAGGAGTTCCAACGCATAAAGAAGAAACGCGGTATCGATGCTGCGTCTGATTTCGTGCGCAACAGGAGCAGGTAGTTTCTGATCGAAAACGCTGGTTCACATTGGGAGTGCGGTCAGGACTGTGCGGCGCCGGGACCCCACCCGGCATAGAGAAGTCGATTTAGGATCTCCAAATGCCGGCGAGCACGAACACGGCAAACCAAGCCGAAAGCTCCCGATATCGCAGAGGCCTACGCTATGGGTTTTGAATCGTATCCTGTTGGTCCTGTGTCCCCAATGATCCGGGGGCGCGAGGCGGAATGGGCGGGCGGATGAGTGTTGGTGAGCCCAGTGATGCCCAGGAAGGTGGGATGGACGGGTGGAAAAAGCGACACCGGGGCCAGTAGGCGGAGATGTACCTTGTAGAGGCAGGAATCTCCTGTCGCTCAAATGAGCGGAGGTGGGTTGGGCGTGGGCTGCGGCGACGGTTGCGATCATCATGACGTGTCTTGTAGCTGAGGCGTCCTGCAAAAGCTGAGCATCCGGTGCGCGATTCTATCCGCCGGGATCGCCTCGGCCAGGACTAACCGGCCGAGTTTGCAGATGGGGCAGCGATGGAATCATTTCTGCCTTGCTCCCGAATCCAAGCTTTCAGGATTGCGCCGTGGTTTTTCCGACAATCGCAGGCCGGTCTGAACGGCTGTGATCAGAAAGGACTCCGGATCTGGAACCTTGGTATCAGCGTCGGGGGCCGCAGGTGCGCTTGGGTTGGTAACTGGTGATTGGGCGTTCAGCAAGCTGAAAGCACTGTTTCCAACACGCCCTCCCGCTTGAGCTTCAACAAATCGTCCGGTTCTATCGAATACTTCCCCGGTTGGCTCTGAACCATGCTGACAACAAGCTCCTCGCCTAATCCCGACTTGACCATTTTCACAATGGCCTCGTTAGTCAGCACTTCCTGCGCACTAGCCAAAAGGGCGAACACCAAGACCGCTCGTAGAGTTTCCCTTGTCTTCCCTTTCCTAAAAATTCCCTTTCGCACCTTCCAGCAAGCAAGGGTCGCCGGCGCTCCGCAATCCGGGCAAGAAAATGCGTGTCCTTCCGAGCGAGCAGACGGATCTTCGTTCCGTTGCATACCGAATCGATCTGATTCGCTGCTTTAAGGATGCAAGCTTGCAAGTTGTCATCCGATATCAAACCTGAACTTTCTCCCGACTCGCGTGACGGCTGTGGGATGGGCGAATTGACGCGGAAGCAGGTCGAGCAACTCCAAGCCGCCGGACGCCGATTCAACTGGATCGAAGTCGAGTATTGTTGGTACTTGGAGGCTTTTCACTAATCTCAAGAGCGGAAGCCGGGCGTCAGCCTGATCGACTATAAGGCCGAAAAAGAGTTCGTCGACAGGGTGCCGCACCAGGTGCTGCTTTCGGTCGGCGAACCGCCACTTCACCGGGACGCCGACACGCAGCCTGCACGCCCGCGGCGCCAGGTGCGCATGGCCTCGGGGATCAGCTAACGCAGTCTTGGTTATTCCAGGCGAGTCCCTCATATCGTGGGCACTTCTGTCCGCGCGCGGTGGGTCTCGATCACCCGGCATCTCCTGGCCAACTCGATCTATTCCAGCGTCACCGTGATGGGCACCGAGGTCGAACTGCCATAGACCGAATTCCCCGTGTACACTGCCGTTAACGTGTTGGTGCCTTGCGCGAGCTCCGATGCACTGAGCGGCAGACTCGCCGCGGCATCCGTGGCGCTGTCCGGTACCAGCGTTTCCGTCCCCAGCAAAGTGGAACCTAGCATGAAGTTGATCGTGCCGCTTGGCACACCGCCGTCACCGGGATTCGCGGACACCGTGGCGGTCAGAGTGGTTACTTTACCGGGCGGGAGAGTGTACGTCCCCGAAGTCAAAGTCACCGTCAATGAATTCGCCAC
>JBEKPZ010000194.1:0-14180 GCA_049520215.1 Bryobacteraceae bacterium
GGGATAGCATTGGAGCACTCCAGTGTTCGGTAATGCGGAAAGGGCGGCCTGAGTGGCCGCCGCAGGCTGAGAGCCTGCCCCACTTAGTTTTGCAGTACCCATGTGTCTTTGGAACCTCCGCCTTGGGACGAATTGACGACCAGGGAGCCTTTGCGCAGCGCTACTCGCGTCAGGCCTCCCGGCACGATGGTGACCTTCTCTCCAAACAGCACGTATGGCCGCAGGTCCACGTGCCGCGGCTCAATGCGGCCGTTCATGAAACACGGGGCGGCCGACAGTGTCAGCGTGGGCTGGGCGATGTAGTTTCTGGGATCCGCCAAAATCTTTTCGCGGAATTCGTCTTGTTGCTGGCGGCTGCTGTGCGGACCGATGAGCATCCCGTACCCCCCGGACTCGCCCACGGCCTTTACGACATACTTATCCAGGTTTGCACAGACGTGCTCGCGCTGCGCGCGGTCCGTCATCATAAAGGTCTCGACGTTATCCACGATGGGGTCCTCGCCGAGATAGTAACGGATGATTTTCGGCACATAGGAATAAATCGCTTTATCGTCGGCCACCCCCGTGCCCAGAGCGTTGGCCAGCACTACGTTCCCCGCGCGATAAGCGTTGAAGAGCCCCGCCGCTCCCAGCGAAGAATCGGCGCGGAAGGCCAAAGGATCGACGAAATCGTCGTCCACGCGGCGGTATATGACGTCGACGCGCTGCAGACCGGACGTGGTCCGCATGTAGACCTTGTTATCGTGCACCACCAGATCGCGGCCTTCGACCAACTCGATTCCCATTTGCCGGGCGAGGAATGCGTGCTCGAAATACGCGGAGTTGTAAATGCCCGGTGTCAGCAGCACGATGGTGGAGCGGCCCTCCGGCGCGAGCGAACGAAGCGTGGAGAAGAGCGCCTGGCTATACTGCTCGATGGGCCGCACGCCGCATTTCCGAAACAGTGCCGGGAAGATCTGTTTCATGACTTTCCGGCTGGTGAGCATGTAGGAAACGCCGCTGGGCACTCGCAGATTGTCCTCGAGCACCACGAAGCGGCCGTCGGGCAAGCGAATCAGGTCGGTCCCCACCACGCTGACATAAACGTCGCGCGGAACTTTGACGCCGCGCATTTGCCTGCGGAAATGCTTGCAGGTATAGATAATCTCGCCGGGGATGACGCGGTCCTTCAGGATGCGGCCCTCGTGATAAACGTCGGCGAGGAACAAGTTGAGAGCCGTGATGCGCTGCGTGAGACCGCGCTCGATGGTCGCCCATTCCGAACTGGTAATGATGCGCGGCAGCAAATCGTGTGGAAAGATCTGCTCGGTGCCTTCGGCGCGGCCGTACACCGTAAACGTGATGCCCTGGTTGAAGAACGAAAGATCGGCTTCCTTCTTGCAACGGTACAGCTCTTCGGATGGAAGATTCAGGAGATGCGTATAGAGGTGCTTGTAATGCGGCCGGGGGCGGCCTTTGGCGCGGAACATCTCGTCGTACGCGGCGTCGATCTCATACTCGGAGAAGGGCGCCGGCATGGGGCGGTCGGCGGATTGTGCTGGCATGGACATATTCCACGACGTCGTTTGAAACCGGAAACCGTTTCGACGGGGAATAGGACCGGCGACGTGAAGTATAACACGAAAAACGACTCTCGCGACGGCGCTTCGTCGAGTGTTTCGCTTAAACTAGAAGGCAAGCGGCCAAGGTGCAGTGCGGATGGTTCGGGGAAAACATGCGGATTCGTCTTGGATATGACATTCAGTTTGAACTGCCCGTTTCGGCGCCGGTCGTGGCCATGCTCAACGTGCACCCATCGCGCGCCGGCGACCTGCTGGAACCCGACCGGCTGCGCATCGAGCCGGATGTGAAACAGGAGCAATACACGGACACTTTCGGGAACGTCTGCTGCCGGTTCACCGCTCCTGCCGGGCGGATCCGGCTATGGAATTCGACGCTCATCGAAGACTCCGGGGACGCGGACCCGCAGGATAGCTCCGCGCGCGAAATCCCGGTGGCGGATCTGCCACCGGAAACCCTTCAGTTTCTGCTGAGCAGCCGCTATTGCGAGGTGGATCTGATGTCCAACACCGCGGCCCAGTTGTTCGGCGGCATTGCGCCGGGGTGGCAGCGGGTGCAGGCAATCTGCGACTGGGTGCACCAGAATGTCACTTTTGGCTATGCTTTTGCCAGCGCCACAAAGACCGCGCTGCATGTTTACCAGGACCGGACGGGCGTGTGCCGCGACTTTCAACACCTGGCGATAACCTTCTGCCGGTCACTGAACATTCCCGCGCGGTATGCGACCGGATATCTGGGAGACATCGCGGTTCCGCTCACCGACGCCCCCATGGACTTCAGCGCCTGGTTCGAGGTGTATCTCGAAGGCCGCTGGTGGGTGTTCGATGCGCGGAACAATGTGCCCCGCATCGGGCGCGTGCTGATGGCCACGGGCCGCGACGCCACCGACGTTGCCATCACGACGTCTTTCGGCTACACGCGCCTGGTTCATTTCGAGATTACTACCGACGAAGTGACCGCGCCTTTGTTGTGATAGACTCCAGTGCATAGCGCGCTGGGGATGTCACCCAAGCCATCTTCACCGGAGCTGAGCTACGGGCGGCCTGGGAGGCCGCCGCAGGCCGGGGGCCTGCCCCACGAAAAATCGCGCCAGACTGTGAAGATTCTGAGTAGTTGTAATACAAGAAAACAGGGGAACTGCCGATAAGACGGTTGTGGGCGGTTCCCTGCCCTCCGTGCGTGACTGCTGCTTTCGCGGCCAGGAGTGAGATGCCTCCCCAATTCCAGCGCGTCGTGACCCTTTCGGTGATGGTCGTTCTGGTGGCGCTGTTCGCGTGGATTTACGCGCGCGAGCCTCAGCAGCGGCTGCGCCTGTGGATGATCGGATGGGGTTTCATCGTCATTCACTTTCTGGGAATGCTGCTGGCCACCTTCTCCCTGATGCCCGCCGCCGTGGGGGAGTGGCTGGCGTACGCTACTCTGGTTTTCACGGCCTGCGCTTTTTTCCTTTCGGTGTGTGCCGTCGGCAGTACGCGCGCCCGGCGTGCCGTCTACTGGGGCGGCATAGTGGCTCCGGCGGTGAGCTACTGGACTTGCATGGTGTGCAACATCGCGGGGCCGTGGGCGTATCGCGGGATGCTGGCGCTCCTGCTTGGCGCGGGCGTGTGGCTCACGCTGGTCCACTGCCGGCACTCGGCCACGACCACGGCGCTCTGGTTGGCCGCCGCGGCCGTCCCGGGGTGCTGGTTGCTATGGTATGTCGCGATCCGCGTGGATTACGGCATGGATTTTATCTTGTGCGAGAGCTTCGCCATTACGGGGTGGTGTTACTGGCGGCACTACGGACGCCTCACGCCGGGCGTTCTGCTCACTTCGCTATCGCTGCTGGCATGGGGACTGGTATTTCCGATATCCGAGATTTGCGCGATCCTGCACGTCAACATTCCGGGCGACCACGTGGTCTGGGATCTTCCGAAGTACTTCGTCGCGTTCGGCATGATCGTGACCTTGTTCGAAAACCAGACCGAAACCCTGCAGGTGGAGATCGGCGAACGGAAGCGCGCGGAGAAAGCCGCGCGCGCCGCCAACGCGGCCAAGAGCATTTTCCTGGCCTCCATGAGCCACGAGATCCGGACGCCAATGAACGGGGTCATCGGCATCACCGAACTGCTCCTGGACACCGCCATGACCGAGGAGCAGCGGGAAGACATGAACCTGGTGAAGAGCTCCGCCGAGTCGCTGCTGACGGTGATCAACGACATCCTGGATTTCTCGAAAATCGAGGCCGGCAAGGTGGTGATCGAGAACATTCCCTTCGACTTTGCGGAGATGATGCGCGAAACTGTCCGGACCCTGAGCTTCCGGGCGCACCAGAAGGGTCTCGAGCTGATCTACGACGTCTACGGAGATGTGCCGGCGACGATGATTGGCGATCCCGGCCGGCTGCGTCAAATACTTGTGAACCTGATCGGGAATGCGATCAAGTTTACCGACAGCGGCGAAGTGGCTGTGGGCATGAGCATCGATTGCGAGGGCTCTGGCAATAAGCTCCTGCATGGCACGATTCGCGACACGGGCATTGGCATCGCCGAACAGAACCGCCAGGCCATTTTTGAGCCGTTTACGCAGGCCGATAGTTCCACCACACGCAGGTTCGGCGGCACGGGGCTGGGGCTGGGGATCTCCTCGCGGCTGGTGGCCCTGATGGGGGGACGCATCTGGGTGGAAACCGGCGCCGACGGCCGCGGAAGTATCTTCCACTTTACGGCCCGCGCCGGTTTTCAGGACGGGGCGGTCGCCAAACCCGTTCTCACGCCAGTCGACGGACTGCGGGACTTGCCGGTTCTGATCGTGGATGATAACCCGACCAACCGCCATGTGCTGGTGAAGATGGTGACCCGCTGGGGGATGCGGCCGGTTGCCGTGGAGAGTGGCGCCGAGGCGCTCCGCCTGCTGGCGGGCGGCAATGCCGACGCCGACCCGATCCGGCTCGTGCTTCTGGATGGGCTGATGCCGGGCATGGACGGTATCGAAACGGCCCGGCAGATGCGAAAGCTTCCCAAGGCCGCCCCGCCGATCATCATGCTGCGATCCATCGGCAACGGGGACGACGCATTCCATTGCCGGGATGCGGGTATCGCCGCGTGGCTGGTGAAGCCGGTTCAGGCAGCGGAACTGCTGGATCGCATTCGCGCCGTAATCGATGCGCCGGCGCCACACGCGCCGCCGTCTGAAGCCAGGGAACCGGAGATCCCCATGCAGGCGTCGCCCTTGCGGGTGCTGGTGGCCGAGGACAACCCCGTGAACCGCACCGTGGCCCGCCGTCTGCTTGAAAAGCGCGGCCATTCCGTCAGGGTCGCCGTCAACGGGCGCGACGCGCTGGCCGCCTTCGACGAGGAGGCCTTCGATGTCATCCTGATGGACGTCGAGATGCCGGAGATGGATGGGTTCGAGACAACCAAGCTGATTCGAAAACGCGAATCCGTCTCCGGCGCGCACATTCCCATCGTCGCCATGACCGCGCATGCGATGAAAGGCGACCAGGAGAAATGCCTGGCTGCCGGCATGGACGCATATGTCTCGAAGCCCATCAATCCGGCGACGCTGTTCGAGGTTATTCGCAAGGTGACGCGCGAACCGTTGGTTCTGTTGTCTCAGACATACCCGGAACCAAAAGAGGCGGCCTGAGAGGCCGCCGGGCCCAGAGGGCACCCCCAAGGGCCTGCCCCACGCAGAACCCGCGCAGGCTGCGTAGATTCCGAACAGTTGTAATACTAAGGGCGGACGATTCTCTCCAGCGTCAGGCCGCGCAGGTCTTCCAAGAGCAGGTCCGGCGCGTAGGCCAGCAGGTCGTCGCGCGAGGAGATTCCGGTGTGGACGGCGATGGAGCGGATGCCGTTGCGTTGGGCGGCAACGATGTCGCTGGGCGCGTCGCCCACCAGGGCGATGGGTGTGCCTTTCGCGATCCAGCCTTGCGCGCGCGCGTGGCGGATGGCGAGGCGGGCCAGTCCGGCGCGATCCTTAGCCATTTCGCCGAACGCTCCGAAACGGAAATAGGGCTTCAGGCCGGCGCGCTCGAGTTTCTTCCATCCGATGCGCGTGAGGTTGCCGGTGACCAGTCCGAGCAGCACTCCACGTTGTTGCAGCCGGCGCAGGAGGAGGCGCACGCCTGGGCAAGTCTTGCGTTGCAGGCTGGGGACACTGCGCACATAGATCTGCTGCGCGCGGCGCACGATCTCGGGCATGGCGCGGCGAATGGCGGCCTGGGACGCGCCGGCATCGCGCAGCATGCGGGTGAGGATGTCTGGATCGAGCATGCCGTGGACAGGGATGTGCTCCGTGGTGGTTTCGAGGCCGGTCAGGCGGCGGACGGCGTCGACGAGCGCCTGGCGGTGATGCGGTCCGGCGCGGCGGACGAGAGTGCCGTCGATGTCGAACAGGACCAGGGCAGGAGCGGGACGCATGGGAGGGATTTTGGTGGACGACGGGGGGATCGAACCCCCGACCTCTGCATTGCGAACGCAGCGCTCTCCCAGCTGAGCTAGTCGCCCACGCGGATCAATCTGACAACTACAATATATCATGATGGCGGAACGGGATCTCAGCGGGCAATTAGAGAAAATGCAGCGGGAGTGGGACGAGCGGGCCCGCGAGAACGCGCGTTTCTACGTCAACACCGAGCGCCAGGACTGGACCGACGCCGAGTTCTTCCAGTCCGGCGAGCGGACGGTCGCCGAAGAGATCCTCACCGACATGATCAACATTTGCCAGGGGAAGGACCCCAAGCGGATGCGGGTGCTCGAAATCGGGTGCGGGGCGGGGCGCGTGACGCGGGCACTGGCGCAGATCTTCGGCGAGGTGTACGGCGTGGATATCAGCGGCGAGATGGTGCGGCAGGCGCGCGCGGCGCTGGCCGATCTGCCGGGGGTTCACATCTTCCAGAACAGCGGTAAAGATCTAGCAGTACTAGGAAGCACGCGCTTCGATTTCGCCTTCTCGTCGATCGTGTTCCAGCATATTCCGAGCCGCGAAGTGATCGAAAGCTACGTCCTCGCGGTGCGCCGCCGGCTGCGGCGGGGCCGATTGTTCAAGTTCCAGGTACAAGGCGGCGAGACACTCGACAATCCTCCGGACGATACCTGGCTGGGAGTTACTTTTTCCGAGCAGGAAGCTCGGGATATGGCGCTGCGGTGCGACTTCGAAATGCGGTACAGCTTCGGCGTGGGGACACAGTACTTCTGGTTATGGTACTTCAAGCCAAAGTTTCTGTCGCCAGCCTGGCGGCAGCATCGGGAGTACAGGTTGCGAGTGAGTTACAGACGATGGCGGGGAGGGATTGCCAAGTTACTGAGAAAGCAGTAGCTTTAACCGCTGGCGCCCTTCTTGCTGCGCTGCGTCGCCCAGTATGTCCGCATGCGCTCGGCGACGAGCTTGCGCTCCTGTTCATCCATGGATTTACGGCCGCGACGCCGGGGCGCTGGAATAGTACCAGTGTTCTGAAACTGCTCCAAGGCAGCGATGACCTCGTTGAGCTTCCTCAGCTCCTCGTGTAAGTCCCGAATTGCCTTGTTTAGGTCCATGGCTAAGACGTGGCCACTGCGTGACTTCACGCTCCGCATGACCTGATATCTAGCGTCTCAGGAAAGGCCAGTGCGGCACCGGATGCAACTTATAGTGTAGCGCAGCAAAGTAGAGTAACGCACCGAATATTATCAGCACAATCCCCACAATTGTTAACACCTTACCCCATGGGAACCGGCGGCCTTCGCGTTTTAGTACCAATAGATAACCGGCGAAGACGCCTACATAAAAGAGCAGGCACATGGGAAGGGCAAACAGCAGCATGTTAAATGCGTCTGGGGTAGGGGTGACGACGGCGGCGATGATGAAGATACCCAGGATGGCGTAGCGGCTGTGCTTCACCAGAAAGGCCGGGCTGACGATGCGCAACAACGTCAGGAAGAAGATCAGCATCGGCATTTCGAAGACCAGCGCGACACCGAGCGTGCAGTTGACGAACAGGTCGAAGTATTCGTCGATGGAAATCATCGGATCGACCGAGTTTCCGATACCGATGCCTAACAGGAACGTGAGGGCGAAACGGAAAGCCACGAAATAAGCGAATGCGCCGCCCCCGATGAACAAGCCGGCGGAGCAGAGGATGAAGGGCGCGGCATAGCGGCGCTCCCGCTTGTAGAGCCCGGGAGAGATGAAAGCCCACACCTGGTAGAGGATCCAGGGCGAGGCGATGAAGAGTGCACAAAGGAAAGGCAGCTTGAACCAGATGACGTTGAACTGCTCCATGGGGGTGATGGCTTTGAGGGTGGCCGGCTTGATGCCCAGCTTGGTCAAAGCCTCGACGGCGGGAGCGGCGATAATGCGCCAAAGCTGGTTGCAGAAGGTCAAGCTGACGGCGACGGAGATGAGCACGCCCGCGAGCATCTTGATAATGCGGGAGCGCAACTCCTGGAGGTGCTCGAGGAAGGACATGCGCAGCATGCCTTCGTCGCCGTCGTTGGGAGGTTCCGGGGGATCGGGCGGAGGCGGCGTGCGTCCCCCTCCGCCGCGGGTAACGGTCACGGCGGTGACCGCCGCGGGCGGAGGCGTTACTTTCCCTGCAGGAGTCTTCGCTCCATGGTCGTCTTCGCGTGAAGCCATTTATCGAGAATTAGGCGTTATGCTCAGCCGCCGATGAACCGTTGGCCGCGTGCTGCGCAGCAAGTTCCTGCTCCAAGCTATAAGGCTGCGGCTCGCCGCCCGGCTGTGGCGCAGGGCCATCCGAAGCAGCGGCGATTTCCGTGCCGGTTTCCATTTCATGGGCGATGGCGCCCGGCGGCGTAGCGGTTGACAAAGACTCGGCGCCCTCAGTTGCGGATGCGCCGATAGTGGCAGTGTTGGTTACGGTGGATTCCTGCGGCTCCGTAGTGGATGTACCGTACGGCTGGCCGTATGTTCCGGCGTCGCTTGAGGAATAATCGTAGTTGTAGTTATCGTATTGATAACTGCTGCCGATTTCCTTTTGCGGTTCGACTTCCCGTTCCAGGTTTCGCAATTCACGATCGAAGGTGGCTTTCAGCTCGCTCTGGGCGCGGCGGAATTCGCTGATCGCCTTCCCCAAGGTTCTGCCCAACTCGGGCAGTTTCTTAGGGCCGAAGAGCACCAGCGCGACCAGAAAGATGACCACCATCTCCGGCACACCTACGGGACCCATCTGGCTGCTTCCTCCATTCGAACTTCACCATCATGATATCACGGGGCTGTCGGGGCGCGTGGGTTGGCGGGGGCGGCAATTGATCCAACCGGGCCGCTCAAATGCAATGTGGGCCGCCGGTGAACGCAGATAAACGCCGATAAGAACCAAAAGGTTGGTGTTTTATCGCGCCGGCAATGAATGCAGCGAATGCCGCCTTGGCTGGGCGTACCGTCCCGATACACTTATGGCCCACATCCCGCTCCGCCCAGCGAGGAACGCGAGATCCGGTGGCGAGCGATTGTCGACCAAGCCCGCGGGATAGGGGCGCGCGTCCAGGATGCCAGCGAGGACGAAATTGACGCCCTCATCGATGAAGCGTTTGCCGCTGTGCGCGGGCGGGCTCCGCTCACGCAAGAGCGGGGCTGAAGCCCCGCGCAGGCCTGGAGGCCCGCCCCACTACACGTTGTCCAAGATGCAGATGTCGCGCAGGTTGCGGTAGCGCTCGGCGTAATCCAGGCCGTAGCCCACCACGAATTCGTCCGGAATGCGGAAGCCGACGTAGGCGACCTCGACGGGCCGCAGGCGGCGGTCGGGCTTATCGAGCAGCGCGGCGATACGAATCGAGCGCGGCTTGCGCTGCTCCAGGATGTGGATCAGGTAGGTCAGGGTGACGCCGCTATCCACGATATCTTCGACGATCAGCAGATCGGCGCCCTCGACGGAGAAGTCGAGATCCTTGGTGACCTTGACTTCGCCCGAGGTGGACTTGCCTTTGCCGTAGCTGGAGATGCCCATGAAATCGACGAAAGCGTCGATGTGCAGGGAGCGGGCCAGGTCGGACATGAAGAAGCATGCGCCTTTTAGAATGCAGATCAGGTGCAGGTTGCCGGCGGGGTAATCGCGATCGATCTCGGCGCCCATCTCTCGCACGCGCGCCTGAATGCGTCCTTCGGAGAGGAGTACGCGGAGAGAGCTCAATGGGCCTCTAGTCCGCCACCGCGCTGAGGCGGGTGCTCTCGGGCCCAATGTGGATGTGCGCACCGGTGGCTTTGCCGGGCGCCGCCTGCCAGAAGGCGAAATAAGGAATACGGCGCGCTTCCAGGTACTGGCGCAGCCAGAGTCCTTCGGGCTGATCGGGATTCACCGCCACATCCACGCGGCCGCGGTGATCGAAGCCCATGGCGCGATGCACGGCGGTCTCGCCCATGGCGCTGACGGGCAGCGGTTTCGAGAAGCGATGCTCGAAGGCGGCGGATACTTGTGAAAATTGGGCGGGCGTGAAGATGCCGGCACCATCGTATCGGACCGGGACTGGCGCGCCGCCGGAGCCTTCGCTGGGGCGCGACTGGCGGAGTTGCTCGGCGCGCGCCATCTCCACCAGCTCATGATTCAGGTTGGCGCGCGATACAGCCAGTTCGTGTTCCTTGCGCGCGAAGTCGACCTGCTCTTCCAAAGGCCCCAAGTCGTTCTTTGCGGCGATGCCGGAATCGACCAGGCCGCGGGCCCGGTCGAGCTGCTTCTGGCGCCGGTCGAAGCGGCGCTGGGCGGCCGCCACCATCTCGTCCGCTTGCTCCTCGGTGATGTCCTGGCCGTACATGGTGCGGCGCAGCACAGCCATATCCTGCGCGTCGCCCAAGGCGTCTTCGGCCTGTTCGAGTTGGACTCGCGGGATCGCGCCGGCTTCCACTAAGGCGGCCAGCCGTTCGATGGCGAGGCGGGCGCGGAGCACGTCGGGGTCTTCGGGCCCCGGAGCGGCTGCGCGCAACAATACTGTGCCGATCGTCACCAACAGGAGAAAACGCATGAGCGGATACCTATATTGTAGTACGATACGGTCAGGGAGCGTGTTCTGACAAAGGTTGATCCGAAGCACACCGGCGGGCAAGAGCAAGAGAGCGATTCATCGGAATCGTCAACCGTAACCCCCGTAGCCCCAGGATGGCTGGTGGCAGTCCGCGCCGCCGAATCCAAGAAAGCCACCGACATCCGCGTCCTGGACCTGACCGGCATCACCGCGTTCGCGGACTACTTCGTCATCGCGACGGGCGCCAACGCGCGCAATGTGCAGGCCATCGCCGAGGAGGTGGGATTACGGCTGAAACACACGGGCGAGTTGCCATTCAGCGTGGAAGGCTACACTCAGGCGGAGTGGATTCTGGCCGACTACGGCGATTTCCTGGTGCACGTTTTTTCTCCGAAATCCCGCGCTTATTACGATCTGGAGCGGCTTTGGCGCAATGCCAGGACCGTTGAGATTCCGCCGGAGTGAAGATTTTTCTCTACTACATCGGAAAGCCGCGCGATGCGCACGCCAACGCCATGGCCGCCGATTTCGTCGACCGCGCCAGCCGCTATGCGCCGTGCGAGATGCGCGAGATTCGGCCGGAGCGCACGGATTTATGGGCCAAACACCCCGCCGCGCGGCGCATCCTGCTGGACCCGGCGGGCAAGGCCATGGATACGGCCGCATTCGTGGCGCTGGTTTCGCAGGCCGAGATGGAGGGTCGAGACCTGGTTTTCGTCGTGGGCGGCGCGGACGGCCTGCCCGCGGATTGGCGGGGTCGCGCGGACGCGCTCGTTTCGCTTTCGCGCATGACATTTCCGCACGAGCTGGCGCGCGTGATGCTCGCCGAACAAATCTACCGGGCTTTTGCCACGTTGCGGGGCCATCCCTACCCGCGCTAAGGTAGTCGAATCGACATGTCGTGGTTCAAAAAGGAAAACGCAAAGCCGGAGAAGGTGGCGGAGATCAACACGCCCTCGCGCAAACTGCGCACCGAGGGTCTGTGGCTCAAGTGCGAGGGCTGCCGCCAGATCATCTGGAAAAAGGACTTGGAGTCCAACTGGAACGTGTGTCCGAAATGCGGCGCGCACACCAGGATGGATGCGGCCGCGCGGCTCAAGCTGCTGTTCGACGGCGATTACGAGAGGTTCGATGCGGGCTTGCGCTCGTCGGATCCTCTGGATTTCTTCGACTCGAAGCCCTACCGCGAGCGCCTGGATGGGATGCGCGCGGCCACCTCGCTTTCCGACGCGCTGATCTCTGCGGCCGGCGCCGTGAATGGCCGGCCGGTGAATATCTGCTCGATGGAGGCGCGCTTCATCGGCGGCAGCATGGGGTGTGTGGTGGGCGAAATGATCACGCGGGCCATCGAGCGCTCCATCGCCGGGCGGATGCCGCTGGTGATCGTGTCGGCGTCGGGCGGCGCGCGCATGCAGGAGGGCGCGGTGAGCCTGATGCAGATGGCCAAGATCTCGGCCGCGCTGATGCGTCTGGACGAAGCCGGCGTGCCGTACATCAGCGTGCTGACGGATCCAACCACCGGCGGCGTGACGGCAAGTTTCGCGATGTTGGGTGATTTGAACGTCGCCGAACCGGGCGCGCTGATCGGATTCGCCGGGCCGCGCGTGATCGAGCAGACCATCCGGCAGAAGCTGCCGGATGGATTTCAGCGGTCGGAGTTTCTGTTGAAGCACGGGATGCTGGACGCGGTGGTGCCGCGGCTGGAGTTGAAAAGCTATATTGCCACGGCGCTGCGATTCTTCGTGGATTAGTGGGGCAGGATGGCATCCTACGCTCCGATTGGCAATCGGCGCAAACTTTGGGCCGATTAACAATCGGCCCGCAGGTTGCCAACCTGCCCCACAGCGCAGCATAGCCGCAACCAAAAGAGGCGGCCTGAGAGGCCGCCGCAGGCCGAGGGCCTGCCCCACGATTCCGGCCAGTTGTTATACAAGTCCCGATGAATTATCCCGATTCCGTCCGCTTCCTTTACACCCTGGGCAACGAGGTCAAGACCGCCAAGCTGGGGCTGGAGCGGATTGGCTTTTTGCTGGAAGCGCTGGGCAATCCGCAGCACGCCTTCCGCATTGTGCACGTGGCCGGCACCAACGGCAAGGGTTCCACCTGCGCGATGATCGAATCCGGGTTGCGCGCCGCGGGTTATCGCACCGGACTGTTCACGTCGCCGCACCTGGTGGAGCCCACCGAACGAATCCAGATCGCGGGACGCCCCGTCGGCGCCGGCCAGTTCGCCGCGGCATTCGACCAGGTGCACGCTTGCGCGGAGAAGTTGTTGCGGCTGGAACGTATCGATTTGCACCCCACCTATTTCGAAAGCGTGACCGCCATGGCGATGGTCGTGTTTCGCGAATGCGGCGTGGAGATCGCGGTGCTCGAAGTGGGACTGGGAGGGCGGCTGGATGCGACCAACGTTGTTACACCAGAGTTGTGCGTGGTCACGCCTGTGGACTTCGATCATGAAGCCTATCTCGGCAAGAGCCTGGAATCGATTGCCTGGGAAAAGGCGGGGATTCTGAAGCCGGGCGCGAGGGCGGTTTTCGCGCAGCAGCGCGCGGAGGCCGAGGGAGTATTGGAGGCGCGCGCCGCGGCTTTGGGAGTGGCGGTGACGCATAGCTCCGAGGTCGCGATATCCGGCGTTACGCTGCATGCGCGGGGCGGCGATTTCCTGTGGGATGGGCTGCCCGTGAGTTGCCCGCTGGCGGGGGAACATCAGGTGGAGAACGCGCGCACGGCCATCGCAGCGCTGTGGCAACTGGGCGTCGCGCCCGAAGCTATCCGGCAAGGCATCGCGCAAACCGCGTGGCCGGGCCGCCTGGAGCGCGTGGGCGTGAATCCGGAGATCATTCTGGACGGCGCGCACAATCCGGCCAGCGCGCGGGCGCTGGCCGACTATCTCGACCGCTTTTACGAACCCCGCCGCGTTTGGCTGATCTACGGCGCGATGCGCGACAAAGCGGTCGAAGAAATGGCTGCGATTCTGTTTCCACGCGCCGGGCATGTGATCGTGACGGCGCCGGCGCAGTCGCGCGCGCTGCGGCCGGAATCGATCCGCGACCTGGCCGATCACGGCGACATTAGGGTGGCGGCGAACATACACGCAGCCCTGGCGCTCGCCGCTGAAGCTTCGCCAGAGGACACCATCTTCGTGACTGGCTCGCTGTTCCTGGTGGGTGAGGCGCGCGCGCTGCTTATGTGACGTTCCGGTCAAGAGATGAGATTGCGGCAGCAGCGCGACCTGGGGGTCGCGCGCGGACGAGGGCGTCCGCCCCACACCTCGGCGCGCTCGGGTACTGCCTGAAAGGTGCGTTGACAATTTTCGGCGGGGATTGACACGGTGAGGCGGGTTGTGCATCGGCTACAGCGGTTCGGACTTGATGACGGGCTGCATGAGCGCGGCCTCAACGGCTTCGACACGTTTGCGGCGGATGGTTTTCCATGCGTCGAGTGCGGCGGCGCGGCGGTCGCGCTTGCCCTTGCCCTTTGCGGGCACCTTGGCGCTGCCGGGTACCTGCCCTGGCTCTGGGACCAAATGCAAAGACTCACCATCAAACGCGGCAATCAACCAGTTGACTGCTACCGCTTCGCTGGCCTTCTTGAGGCGCGCGATCTCCGCGCCGCTAACGCCCGCGCGACCGCCCGTCAACTGCACGAGCCGAAGATCCAGGACATCGGCATTCTGTTTGC
>JBEKPZ010000195.1:0-14569 GCA_049520215.1 Bryobacteraceae bacterium
GTGCTGACGTCGCGCCAATGACCTTGGCGGAGAAGATCCTGGCGCGTGCCTGCGGGCGCGCATCGGTTTCGCCCGACCAGATCGTGGTGGCGTCCATCGACCTGGCCCTGTCTCACGAGAATGCCGACCTGGTGCGCAAGAGCTTCCGGGAAATCGGCGTCAGCCGCGTGTGGGACCCGGAGCGCATCGTGATCGTTCTGGATCACCGCATTCCCGCGGAGTCCGAGAAGACAGCCACCACCCACAAAGCCATCCGCGAGTTCGTGGCCGAACAGGGCATCCGCCATTTCTACGATGTGGGCCGCGGCGGCATCTGCCACCAGGTGCTGGCGGAGCACGGTCACGTGCTGCCCGGCATGGTGGTGGTGGGCACGGATTCCCACACCACCACGCACGGCGCGTTCGGCGCATTTTCGACGGGCATCGGCGCCACCGAAATGGCGGGCGTGTGGACCGAAGGCAAGCTGTGGTTCAAGGTGCCTGCAACCCTGCGCATCGAGGTCTCGGGCGCCCTGCCCCAATGGGTCTCGGCCAAGGATTTGATCCTCTATATCATCGGGCAGATCCGCAGCGATGGCGCGGACTATCAGGCCGTGGAATTCGATGGGCCGGCCGTCCGCCACATGACCGTGGCGTCCCGCATGGTGCTGGCCAACCTGTCGATGGAAATGGGCGCCAAAGTGGCCTTCACGCCGGTAGACGACCAGTTGCTGACCTTCCTGCACCGGCACACGCATACCGATGTTGCCGCCTACGCCGCATGGCGGCCCGATCCCGGCGCGCACTACGCCAACGTGTTGCGCTTCGATGCCGGCAAGGTCTTGCAGGAGCCGCAGGTGGCCTGCCCGCACGCAGTCGATAACGTCAAGCCGGTCTCCGCGGTCGGCAACGTCCAGGTCAACCAGGCGGTGCTGGGAAGTTGCACCAACGGGCGGCTGGAAGATCTGGAGATGGCCGCCTATGTCCTCACCGGTCGGCACGTGCATCCGCGCACCCGCCTGCTGATCGTTCCCGCCTCGCAGCAGGTCTATCTGGAAGCCATGCGGATGGGCTATCTGGAGACGCTGGTCACCGCCGGCGCCATCGTGAACCCGCCGGGCTGCGGGCCGTGCGTGGGCGTGCACCAGGGAATCCTGGCCGCGGGCGAGGTGTGTATCTCCAGCACCAACCGCAACTTCATCGGACGCATGGGCAGCAAGGACTCGCAAGTCTACCTGGCATCGCCGGCGGTGGTGGCCGCCTCCGCGGTGGCCGGCCACATCGTGCATCCCAAGGAGGTCGTGGCATGACCAAACTGCTGTTGAAAGGGCGGGTGGCCGCCGTGCTGCCTGAGAACACCGACACCGATGTGATCTATCCGGGGCGGTATTTGAGTATCACCGACCGCGACCAGACGGCCGAGCACCTGTTCGAACTTGCCTACCCGGACGTGCGTGCGCACATCCAGCCGGGCGACTTCCTGGTTGCGGGCAAGAATTTCGGCTGCGGATCGAGCCGCGAGCAGGCCGCCGCCGCCGTGAAGTACGCGGGCGTCGGAGCGGTGATCGCGGTCTCCTTCGCGCGCATCTTCTATCGCAATGCCATCAACCTGGGATTGCCCGCCATCGTCGCGGAAGTGGAAGCAGCCGAAGGCGACGAACTGGCCATCGACCTGGAAGCAGGCCGCATCGAGAACCTGACGCAAGGCCGCGAATTCAAAGCCGCCGCGTTAGACCCGCGCGCGGTGGAGTTGCTCGAAGCCGGCGGCCTGATCCCATATCTGAAAAGGAAAGTGGTGGCACAGGCTTCAGCCTGTGACTAAGGAGTCTTATGTACCGCATAGCCTGGCTCCCGGGTGACGGCATCGGCCCGGAAGTATGCGCGGCTGCGCGCACTGTCCTGGATGCGGCCGGATTCGAGGCCGAATACATTCACGGCGACATCGGCTGGGAATTCTGGCGCAGGGAGGGCGAGGCCCTGCCCCAGCGCACCGTGGAGGTGTTGCGCTCCACCGATTGCGCGTTCTTCGGCGCCATTACGTCCAAGCCCGCCAAAGACGCGGAGCGCGAACTGCCGCTGCACCTGCAAGGCCAGGCGCTGGCTTACCGCAGCCCCATCGTGCGCATGCGCCAGATGCTGGACCTGTACACCTGCCTGCGCCCGGCCAAAGCATTCCCGCACAATCCGCTCAACTACCGCGAAGGCATCGATCTGGTGGTCTTCCGCGAAAACACCGAGGGCATGTACATCGGCGTGGAGTTTGCGCGCGTGCCCGGAGTGTTCTATCAGGAGCCGGGCATGGACCGCATCCCGCCTGATGCGGCCATTTCGATCCGCAGCATCACCCGCGAAGGGTCGCGCCGCATCGTGCGGGCCGCCTTCGAATACGCCGTCGGCCACGGCCGCCGCAAAGTGACTGCCGTACACAAGGCCAATGTCCTGCGGGCGACCGATGGCGTCTTCCTGGAGGTCGCGCAGGAGGTGGCCGCCGGCTATCCCCAAATCCAGTTCGATACGGCCAACGTGGACGCCATCTGCATGTGGCTGCTCAAGAACCCGGCGAACTACGACGTCATCGTCACCACCAACCTGTTCGGCGATATCCTCTCCGACCTCTGCGCGCAGCTTGTGGGAGGCATGGGCTTCGGATACAGCGGCAACATTGGCGACCACTACGCCGTATTCGAGCCGACGCACGGCTCCGCGCCCAAGTATGCCGGACTGAACAAAGTGAACCCGCTCGCCACTATCCTGGCCGCCAAGATGATGCTGGAGTGGCTCGGCGAAAAAGATAAAGCGGCGGAGATCGAAACGGCCGTGGCGGCGGTGGTGGCCGAAGGCGCGGTGCGCACCTACGACCTGGGCGGAAGCGCAACCACCGCGGAGATGGCGCAAGCGGTCTCGGTTAAGGTGAGGCAGGCTGTTTCCCCTGCCATGGCAGTGGGATAATAACTGACAGCATGTCCGATCCTGTCCCACTCACCGATTTCTATTGCCCCATTTGCGCCAGGTCGGTCGCCGACCCGCTGATCTGCGGCGATTGCCACGCCCTCATCTGCCGTCAATGCGGAACGGTCCTGGAGCAAATTGACGAGTTGGGTATCGGTTAAATTCCCGCCGCAATGTGGGGCGGGCGTCCACGCCTGCAGCCGGTCTCCAGACCCGCCGAAGCGCCGGCGAGCGAAGCTCGTGGGTTTTCGGCCGTGCCGGCGGCCTACGTGCCGGTGCCCGTTAGCGTGATGAACTGCGGGCTATCGCCGGCGTTATCGCCGATTATTGCGTAGCCGTTATCCGTGCCCGTGGTCGTCGGACTAAACGTCACTCCGAAAGTGCAAGTGAGCCCCGGCCCCAGACTGGACGGACAATTGTTGTTGACGATGTTGTAATTGCTAGTCGCCGTAATCGAATTGATCGTGAGCGCCAAGCTGCCCGAGTTCTCCAAGGTGACTGTTTTCGCGGCGCTGGTGGTGCCGTGCGCCTGGCTGCCGAACGCCAAGGAGGTCGTGGAGAGATTAACTTCCGGAGCCACTCCATAGCCGCTCAGCGCCAGCAGGTCCGTACCATTCGGCGTGTTGTCCGTCACGGTTACGGCCCCCGTCTGGTTGATCGTCGAAGTAGGCGTAAAGGTCACCGTGATGGTGCAGGTGCCGTTTACCGCGATGGTGGCTGGGCTGACGGGACAGTTGTTGTTTTGCGCGAAGTCGCCCGTCACCGTGCCGCTGGCGGCGATGCCGGTGATGGTCAAGGGCGCTGCGCCGGTATTTGTCAAGGTCGAATTCTGCGACGCGCTGGCCGTGTTGAGCGGCACATTCGCGAATGTCAGACTGGGGGGCGTGAAAGTGACTAGCGGAGTCGTGCCCGGCGCGCCCGTGCCGGTCAGGGCCACCGTCTGCGGAGTGCCGGCCGCATTGTCCGCAATGCTGACGCTGGCGGTGCGAGTGCCGGTGGCCAATGGTTTGAAGGTCACCGAGATCGTGCAACTGAACCCCGCCGTCAGGGTGAATGGGACCGGTTGACAGGTATTGGTCTGAGCGTAGTCTCCTGGATTCGAGCCGGCGAGCGAAATGCCGGTCACGGTCATGTTGGCCTCGCCCGAGTTGGTCAGGTTAATATTCTGCGCCGGGCTGGTGGTGCCCAACGCCTGGCTGGCAAAAGTGAGGGACGTGGGCGTCAGCGTCGCCTGCGGGGCGGCCGCCGACACGCCGGTGCCCGACAGGTTGATGGTGCGCGGGCTGCCTGGCGCGCTGTCCGCGATCACGATCGTTCCCGTCCGTAAACCCGTCGTGGTGGGATTAAACACGATCTTGATGTAGCAATAGGAGAGGGCCCCGATGGATCCCGTACAACTGTTAGTGGGCAGGGTAAAATCGCTAGCCGGGGGCGTTACGCTGGTGATGCTGACCGAGCCATTGCTTTGGTTGTAGTAGTACACGGTTTGCTGCTGGCTGGGGACCCCCACCACCTGCTGATCGAACACCACGCTGGTTTGCGAGAGCGAGATCTCCGAAGTGGAAGCGATGCCCGTGCCCGTTAGCGTGACTCTCTGCGTGGGGATGGTCGCCGTGTCCGTGATGGTTAAGGTGCCGGTCAGGACCTTTGCCTGCAGCGGCGTGAACGCGACGCTGATGGAGCAGTTCGTTGCGGGCGTCAGCACGTACGTCGCCGGGCACCCGTTGCTGGTGATCGAATAGTTCCCGGTGACCGTCACACTGCTCATCGTGATATTCGCATTGCCGGTATTGCTGACGGTGACAGACTGCGTGGAGCTGGTGGTGTTGATCACTTGCGGGATGAACGCCACACTCGCTGGCGTCACTGCGACCGTCTTGACATCGGTAAGGCCCGTGCCGGACACGGCGACCGTAGGCGAGGCGCCGGGAGCGCTGTCGGTAATGGTCACCGTCCCGCTAGCGTGGCCGGCCGCCGTGGGCGTGAAGGTCACAGTGAACGTGCAGGTGTTGCCAGAGGGACCTGGCGGCAGTGTCGACGGGCTCACCGGGCATGAGTTGGACACGGCGAAGACGGCGCTTGACGAGACAATGCTCGAAATCGTCACCGGCGCGGTGCCCGTATTGGTAAGCGTTACGGTCTGCGGGTTCGGCTGATTCACGTTACTCCCCACCGACTCGGAGGGGAAGACGATTGTCTTGCGGTCGATTTCGAGTGCCTGGGTGGCCGCTACTCCGAGGCCCGAAAGCGCGATGTTGCGCGGACTGCCGGGAGCATTATCCGTGATGGTTACAGTTGCGGTGCGGTTGCCCGTCGTGGTTGGCGTAAATGTCATGCCAACATTGCAACTTGAGCCCGCAGCCAAAGTGCTCGGTGTGATCGGACAATTGTTGGAGAGCGCGAAGTCGCCCATGTCGGCGCCGCCGATCCCCACGCTGGCAATGGTCAGGGGCTCGTCGCCGTTGTTGGTCAGGGTAATGTACTGCGTGGGGCTGGTGGTGGCGATCGTGGTGGCGCCGGGCGCCACCTCGTTCGGGAAGACCAGGGTGGTGTCCTTTACGAATGCCGAAAGATTGACGGTCTCCCCGAAGCCGGACAGGTACACCGTCTGGGCGGCTGCGCTGTTGGCAATGGTGATCGTGGCTGTCCGGCTGCCCGCGGCTGTGGGGTCGAACGTTACTTGAAAGTTGCAACTGGCCGCCGCATTCAGGCTGGCCCCGCAGCTATTGGAAACAATCGCGAAATCCGTAGCAGGGACTGGATTTCCGACCGACAGCCCGGTTACGGCCGCAGCGCTCGTGTTGGTGATGGTGACGTACGGCGCGCCACTGGTCGTGCCGATGGGCAAGATGGTGAATGCCAGCCCGGAGACCGATAGCTCGATCACGGGCTCCGTCGCGGCGTTCTGGCCCGTGAGATTGACGATCTGCGTGCCGGTTCCGGCGTTGTCGGTGAACGTGATGGTGCCGTTCTGCGTGCCCAGGCTGCCCGTCGGAGCGAAAGCCACGGGTTGCGCGCAAGAGGAATTGGGCTGGATCGTGGTCACGCACGCCTGGTACTCTGGCACGAAGTTTCCGGCAAAGACGGCATTCGATATGATCAATGGCTCGTTCCCGTTATTGACCACGAGCAGGGTCTGATACGGGCTGGTGGTGCCGGTTGCCTGCGCCTCGAAAGTCATGGTGGCGGGCGCGAAGCCGATAGACAAGTTAGCCGTGGTGCCCGTGCCCGATAGGGCTACTGCTTGGGTTCCGGCGTCGTCGGTGACATTGAGCGTAGCGGTCCGGCTGCCGGTCGCCGTGGGCGTGAAAGTAACCGTGATCGTGCAAGTGCGGGTCGGCGTGATCGCCACTGGTATGCCGCAGTTGGTCTCCGAGAAGTCGCCGGGGTTGGTGCCGGTGAACGTGGCGCTGGCGATATTGATTGGAACGTTTCCGGTGTTGGTGAGGACTACGTTCTGGGTGGTGCTGGCTAGCCCTTGCGGCTGGTTATTGAAACTCAGGATCGCGGGCGAAAGGGTCGCGGTAGCGCTCACCGCCAGCCCGTTGCCCGACAAGGTTACCGTTTGCGGACTGCCGGTGGCGCTGTCGGTCAGCACGATCGAACCGGTTCGCGCGCCCGTCGCCGTGGGAGTGAACACTACGTTGATGTTGCAAACGGCCGGAGGCGTCCGGAACGAAAGGGTCGTGCAACCGTTGCTGGTGATGCGGAAATCGCCGCTTTCCACCACCCGGTCGAACGTCACCACGGCGTTCCCGGTATTCGTGACCACAACCGTCAGCGCCCTGGCGGTAGTCTGGCCCACCGCCTGATCGGCGAAGACCAGCGAGCTCGGGGTGATGCTAATGGTCTGGGCAGACGTCACTCCGGTGCCCGTCAAGGTGAACGTATGCGGGCTGGCGGCGGTGCTGTCCGTAATGATTACCGTGCCGGTGCGCGACCCGCTCGCGGTAGGCGTGAAGCTGACCCGCACTCCGCAGCTAACTCCCGGATTCAAGTTCTGCACACAGCCGCTCGCCAGGTAATCGCCACTGGCGACGGCGCTGAAAATCGTTACCGGCACATTGCCCGTATTCGCAACGTAAAGGGTCTGGGTCGCGCTGGTAACGCCAACGGTTTGCGGATTGAACACCAGTCCCGATCCTTCCAGCGTCAGCGCGGCCGTGCCCGCGGCGCCCGTGCCGGCCAGGTTCACGGTGGTGTTCGGGCTGGTATTATTGGTGGTCGATACGTACATCGTTCCGGTGCGCTGTCCCTCTTGCGTTGGCAGGAAGGATACGCTCACGTTGCAACTGGCGTTTGACGCGAGTGTAGTGCCGCAAGGATTCGTCGGCGCAGGCATTTCCGCGAAATCCCCCGACATCTGGAAGGCGGGGCTGCCGAATGTCAGGGTCTGGTTTCCCACATTTGAGACAACCACGTTTTGCGCTGGAGCCGCCGAGCCGACGGCCTGGCTGGCGAACGTCAAACTTAACGGCGTCAGGTTCATGTAGGCGCCATTTGCGCCGGTTCCAGTCAGGGTGACCATGGTCGTTCCGTTTACGGTGACTGTCCCTGTCCGCGGATTGGTGTTGCTTGTGGGCGTGAATACTACGGAAATGGTGCACTCTCCGCCGCCGGCTACACTCGTCCCGCAGGTATTGGTTTGCGAGTAATCGCCGGTGGCGGCAACGCTCGAAATGGCCAAAGCTGTGCTGCCCATGTTGCGTAAAGTGACGGTCTGCGACGTGCTGGGTACGCCAACCGTCTGGTTAGAGAAACTCAAAGTCAGCGGGTTTTGGTCACAAGTAGTAGGTGCGTTGCAGGCCAGCGCGAGGGACCCAGCGGCCGCGTTAATGCGGGCGGAGAAGACGATGCGGATGGGCGTGGTGGTCAGGGTTACCGGGAAGTCGGGGGATGCGGTCGTCCCGGCAATGATGGCGTCGCCGGTGGATACCACGCCGATTCCCGGCAGGTGGAGTGCGATGCTCTCGTCGCCGGAGCCGTCCAGATAAGTCGAATAAGTGGCGGCTGAGCCGTTACCAGCCAACTCCATCACAAAAAAAGTTGGATAGGTCCCACCCCCGGCGGCGTTGTAGCTCTGCACGGGGTTGACCGCCGGAAAATCCGCAGCCGTGGCGTATCCGGTTATGTAGGCGCTGCAGGCCGAGGCGCACCCCGGCGGCAATGCAATACTTTCCGGCAGTACTTCCGTATAGTTCGACACGGAGGAGGGGCCCGCCAGGAAGGTAGAGTAGATCAGAGAAGTGCCCGTGGTGTTCAACTCGGTTGCGAATGCTCCCGGGTATAGGGTCTGATACGCGCCGCTGGTGGTCGGGTAGTCCGATATTGTGGTAGTGCTGGTCAAGTAGACGTCGCCGGATGTATCCAGCGCGAGGCTGCCGTTGGGTGTATAGTATCCGGGCCCCAGATATGCGGAATAGGTTAGCGCGGTCGCGGTGGAGTTCAGTTTCGTCACGTAGATGCCGCCCGTTCCGAGTCCCACACCGGCGTATTGGTAGGCGCCCGCCGTCACGGGGAAGTCCTGTCCTCCGAGTTCCGCAACATAGGCGCTATTGGAAGAGTCCACCGCAATGGCGAAGGGCGTGGTCGCGGTGGTCGGGCCGCTCAGAAAAGTCGAGTACACCAGCGATGCGACTCCCGTTGCCGCCGACGGGTTGAACTTGGCCACGAATCCGGGCTGGCCGCCGCCGGCGGGAAACGTGGTCTGAAATGCGCCGGGTGTGGTCGGAAATGTGGTGGAACTGGTGTACCCCGTGATGTACGCGTTGCCAGCCGAGTCGGCCGCGACGCCGTATGCATAGTCGGCCGCGCTGGTTGTTCCCGCCAGATAGCTACAGTAGGTCAGGACGAAACTGGAGTTGAAAACGGCCACAAAAGCGTGATAGCCCGCGGTTACCGAACCGATGTAAGCGTTGGAGGTGGTCGGCAGGTTCGGACCGGAGTAGCCGGCTATATAAACACTTCCCGCGGGGCCCAAGGCGATGGCCTCTACATTGAAGCTGTACGTCACGGCTCCGAAGGTGTCGTTCAGCAACACGGTGGTCCCGTCGGGACTGACCTTTTCGAGCAGAATCAAACCGGAACGCCTGCCAACGATGTATGCATTGCCGGAACTATCCGCCGTCGCGGCCATGGCGGCGTCGCCGCTGTTTCCGACAAAGGTGGAATAATTGAGCACCGGATCGATAATCAGGGGCTTGGAACGGTCGTAATCGCCCACGCGGAAGCCGACCCGATTGCCGTCGAGGGCGTAGCCGCCGGAAATCCTGCGCCGGGCGCCACTTGGCCCGGGCTGATAGATCACGGGAGCATCCAGGCGCATTTCGCCGTTCGGCGTGCGGGCCAACAACTCGCCGCTGCTGCCGATACTCACGCGCGAGGCGCCTTCCACGGCAAACGCGATGCCGTCCGGATTGTGGCCCGGCGCGATCGCGAAGTCGTACTCCAGTCTGCCGCGATTGTCGTAGTAGATCAGGTCGACGCCGGGGTACATATCGCGGTACATCACGGCCGAGGGGTCGGGCCGCGAAACCTCCGGATTGCCGTTGGCTTCCAGAAGTTTGAGGCGAAGCGGTGTCCCGCCGCTGGATTCCTCCAGGACCAGTCCGTCCTTCCGCAGCAGCAAGTCGTATCCCGCGCCGTGGGCCGTGAAATCGTCGGCTCCCGCTTCGAACTTCAACGGCGCCACGTCTTGGCGGTCCTGCGCCCATCCGCAGATGGAACCAAACGCCAGCAGCAGCCCGGCTGCAAATCTATTGCTCACCCTCTGTAAACTCATGCGATCCCCTCAGTTAGACTTGGCTTGGCCCAACACAGCCGGTAAAAGCTCGTCTGTATGGGTTAGCACATCTGATAGAGTGTACCGCTTTTCGTTCGCGAACTTCGCCAATTCAACGCAGTCCTTTCGAAACTGTGCGTTTAATCACATTCGTTCGCTGCGGGGCAGGTTAATAACTTGCAGGCCGATTGTCAATCGGCCTTTCGCGAGCGGAGCTCGCGTTGCGCCCGGAGATTAAAACTCACTTCTCCGCGACCGGAATCTCAAAATACAGCAACTCGCGCCCCGACTCCGCCTCGCGCAGCCCGCTCAGGTAAACGCTCGCGCGCCGCTGATATCCAGTCTGGAAATAGAAAAAGCCGCTCGCCGACTGGCCCGGCGGCAGCACCTGGGCAGTGAAAGCCCGCCCCTCGATTTCCCAAGTGTCCAGCGGATTCTTGTGCCCCATGACTTTGGGTGGGTAGCCCGGCGGACCCGGCATCGCGTTGGGCCGGTTAGTCCCGTTCAGATAGCGAACGTCCTTGGCGGGCGTTGCCTCGACCTTGTCGCCGTTAGGCCCCACCCACACCGCCTGCAGAGATTGCACCCGGATGGTCTTGCCGCTGTCGTTCTGGATGACGACCAACACCGGCAGCACACCATAAGTGTAGGGATTGTGTTTGCCGAACACGGGACGCGTGTCCTCATCGTTGAAATACGGAAGCACCCCAATCGTGACCTTCTCGCTGGTCTGGTGCGACGCATAGCTGGCCGCCGCGCCCGGCGTGAACCTCGCGTCCTCCTTCTTGTCCGGAAACGCCTTGTCTGGCGCGAGCACCATCGCTATACTCATGAGGAGAGCCAACCGTTTGAAAATAAAAGGCATCTATTTACTCTACCGCCTCCTTCAGGCGTTCGGTTTGCCCGTCGTTCTGCTCTACTTCCTGTGGCGCGGCCTGCGCCGGCCCGCCTACTTCGGCTCATTGAGGCAGCGCTGCGGATACCTACCCGCCTGCTTTAGACAGACCGTCCCCGGTGCGATTTGGTTGCACGCCGTTTCGGTTGGCGAAGCCATCGCGGCCGTGGAACTGGTCCGGCAACTGCGCCTCAGCCTGCCGCGGTCGCCGGTCTTCATCTCCGTCTCCACCCTGGCCGGATACGATACCGCCAAGCAAAAGCTGCGCGACTCGGCGAGCGTCTTCTACGCCCCGCTCGATTACGTTTTCGCCGTGCGGCGCGTGCTGCGGGCGCTGCGGCCGTCGCTGGTCGTCGTCATGGAAACCGAGGTCTGGCCCAACCTGTTTCGCGAGACCAAGCGCGCCGGCGCGGGCCTGCTGTTGATCAACGGCCGCATCTCCAACCGCGCCCTCGGCCGCTATCGCGCGTTGCGCTGGTTCTTCAGCGGCGTGCTGGCGCAAGTCGATCTGCTGTTGGCGCAGAGCGAAGACATGCGGCAGCGCTGGATTCGCATCGGCGCGCCGCCGGATAACGTCCGCGCCGCCGGCAATCTCAAATACGATTTCCAGCCCCGCGAGGCTGCGCCGGAATCGCCGGTCCGCCGCTTCGTAGAACGCCTCCAGCCGCGCGCGATCTGGATCGCGGCCAGCACTATGCCGCCCGCCGCTGCCGGCGATCCGGATGAAGACGTCGCAGTCATTGCGGCCTTTCAGCAAGTGTCCACCTGCCAGCCGGCCTTGCTTCTGCTGCTGGCCCCCCGCAAGCCGGAGCGTTTCGACGCAGCCGCGGAGGCGCTGGCGCGCGCCCGGATCCCGTTCGTCCGCCGCTCCGGCTTGACCGGCGCCGAGGAACTGCCGCTGCCCGGAGCCCTGCTGCTCGATTCCATCGGCGAGCTCGCCAGCCTGTTCCCGCTGGCGGATGTCGTGTTCATGGGCGGCACTTTGGCCTCTCGCGGCGGTCACAACATCCTGGAGCCGGCGCTGGCCGCGCGCCCCATCGTGGCGGGTCCGCATATGGAAAACTTCGCCGAAATCGCAGCCGATTTCCGAGCCGCCGGCGCGCTGGTCGAAGTGCGCGATCCGGCTACCCTGGCTGCCGCGGTCATCGGCGTCCTGGGGGACCCCGCGCTCGCCGCGGACCTCGGCACAAAAGCGGCATCCTGCGCGCGCGCCCGGCAGGGCGCCACCGCCCGCGCGGTCTGCCATGCGCACGAGATCTTTGCCCGGCATGTTCCCCGGTACCGCCCCGCCCAGCCCGGCTTTGCCTTTCTTTGGACGCTCTCGCGGCTCTGGATCTGGGGCGGCAAGCTCGATCGCGCCCGCACCCTCGCGCGGCGGCATCGCCTGGAAGCGCCGGTCATCAGCGTCGGCAACATCACCGTGGGCGGCACCGGCAAGACCCCCATGGTTCTGCATCTTGCCCGCCGGCTGAAGGAGGCCGGTTGGAATCCAGGAATCCTCACGCGCGGGTACGGCCGCCACTCGCTGCTGCCGCACCAAGCCGTGGCCGCTGGCGCGCACCTTCCGGTCAGCCAGTCCGGCGACGAGCCGCAACTGTTCCTGCGTGCGGGCGTGGCGCCGGTGGGCATCGGCGCGGACCGGTGGCGCGTGGGTCAACTGCTGGAACGCGAATTCGGCGTCGACGTGGTGGTCCTGGACGACGGTTTTCAGCACGCGCGGCTCGAGCGCCGTCTCGACATCGTGCTGGTGGATGCGCTCGACCCTTTCGGCGGCGGCTACCCGTTGCCGCTGGGCCGCTTGCGAGAGCCGCTGGCCGGCTTGTCCCGCGCGGATATCTTCGTCGTCACGCGCAGCGAGTCCGGCCGCGTGGCCCAAGCCGCCGAGTATTTCCTGCGCCGAAGCAATCCGCGCGCGCCGGTCTTCCACGCGCGCGCGCAGCCGGAGGCGTGGGTCTCCGCGACCACCGGCGAAACCTCGCCCGCCGATGCGTTGCCCCACACGCGCGTGGCGGCTTTCTGTGGACTGGGAAACCCAGAGTATTTCTGGTGCACGCTGGCGGCCCTCGGACTCCACGCGGCGGTTCGCATCGAATTCGAGGATCATCACGCCTACAAGCCGCGCGAGCTGCGCTATATGGGCCGCCAGTTCCGCGACGATGGCATCGAGGCCGTCGTCACCACCGAGAAGGACTTGGTCAACCTCTGCGACGACCCCGGTCATCTGCTCGCGCCGCTCCCGCTTTACTGGCTGCGAATCGGCGTGCAGATCGACCGGGAAGACGAATTTCTGGATGCGGTTTCGCAGCGCCTGCGGTCACGATACTAACTCGCGCGTTGCAGTACCCGGCGCGCCGGCTTCTTGGTGACCGGTCGCTTAGCACGCAGGATGATGGCCTCATCCATCTGCAAGCCGAATAGGTCGACGTTTTGCATGCGGCGTTCCGGCTCCCCTTCATCGACGGGAAAGTCCGCCAAGATGGATTTCAGGTTGGGATCGTTACCCGGAATCGTCTCTACTCTGGCCAGCTCGACTAATGACTTTCTGCCAATCGATTTAGCGAGGAGATCGACAAATTCACTGATCGCCTGATAGCGGCTTTTTGCAAGCCATGGAGCGGAGACGACCAGATCCCAGTTGCCAACCCCATTCGCCCGCCTGAAAAGGGCGTACAAAGTGAAATCGCCTTCTTGGGATGCGATCCGTTGCATCGCCTTGCGGAACGCGTCAATGGCAATCACAGAATCTCCAAGAGTCTCTCTACGTACTTTACCATTTGTTCAGCCTCAAGCGGCTTCAACGCGCCGACTGCCTGATAGCGCTTCTCAGGATCCCAATCCGCAACCACAGACCATTCGGCAGGGCGCTCGGCTGTCACTCGTTCCTCCACACCTGAAAACTTGAGAAGGACCTCCAGGCTGTGGGTTCTCAGCGACCTGCAATCCTCGAACTTCCGCCCGCTCTGCGGAAACTCGCGCCACTTGAGCGTTCGGCAAATGCGCGCCTTGAGCGCCAACTCAACTGCATACCCGGAAAGGTAAAACGCTCCGTCGAAGCGTTTGGCCTTCAACAGCACCTGAGCATCTCGCAGCCGTGCACGGGCGATTGCTCGCAGGTCCTTCGTTGAATCATTGGCCCTCGGCTTCCATTCTCTCACCGGCCAACCTCCCCGTGTTACCCTGGAATTTCCCTATGAGTAACATCCAGATTACCCTGCCCGACGGCAGTCAACAGTCCGTCGAGGCGGGGAGCCGGCCCATCGATATCGCCCGCTCCATCAGCCCCCGCTTGGCCGACGCCGCCATCGTCGCCAAGGTGAATGGCGACTTATACGATCTGACTCGTCCCCTCGAAACCGACGCCACCATTCAGATCCTCACCGCCAAGGACCCCGCCGCGCTCACGGTCTACCGCCATTCCACCGCGCACCTGCTTGCCGCGGCCGTGCTGGAGCTGTTCCCCGAAACCCTACGATTTCGACCGGCCCACCGCCTTCACTCCCGAAGACCTGGAAAAAATCGAGAAGCGCATGTCGGAAATCCAGGGACGCGACCTGCCCTACGAGCGCATCCTCACGCCCAAAGACGAAGGCCTGCGCAAATACGCCGACGACTGGATGAAGAAGGAACTCATCGAAGAGCGCGCCGGCGACGTCTTCAGCCAATACACTCTCGGCCCGCATTTCATCGATTTCTGCCGCGGCCCGCACCTGCCCTCGACCGCCAAGATCAAGGCGTTCAAACTGCTTTCCATCGCCGGCGCCTATTGGAAAGGCGACGAAAAGAACAAGCAGTTGCAGCGCATTTACGGCACCGCGTTCTTCAGCAAAAAGGAGCTCGACGAGTATCTCACTAAGCTCGAAGAAGCCAAGAAGCGCGACCACCGCAAGCTCGGCAAAGAGCTGGACCTCTTCAGCATCCAGGAACTCGCCGGACCCGGCCTGATCTTCTTCCATCCCAAGGGCGGC
>JBEKPZ010000196.1:0-13859 GCA_049520215.1 Bryobacteraceae bacterium
TCCCCGGCCGCCCCAACCTTGCTCGCCCGCCAAACGGTGCAATGGATCGAGGCCCATCCGGACGATCCGCGCGCGCCCGAGGCGCTGTCTTTGACGGTGCGCGCCGGGCATTACGGTTGTGGCGGCGACGACCAGACGGACCGCTGGGTGAAGCGTGCCTTCCAATTGCTCCACAGCCGCTACCCGAAGACCGAAGCGGCTCGCCGCACCCGTTACTGGTTCAGCGTGCGCAAACGCTAGTGTGGGGCGGGCGTCCACGCCTGCAGCGGGTCTCCAGACCCGCTGCCCCCTACTTCACCATCGTGTAAACCGCGCGGCTGGCGGACTCGCGCGAAACCTGGAAGCTGATTTCGTCATGCTTGCCGGTTTCGAGAGTCTCGACGGGCAGCGGCGTAGTCTGTTCCACGGTGACTCTGGCGTCGGCGCCCGCCAGCCGCACAGTCCGTTTCCAGTCCTTGCCGGTGAATTCGAGCGCGCCATCGGCGGCGTGTACATCCACCGAACCTGTGCCGGCGAATGCGCCACTTTCCGGCAGCACATTCAGGCCGTTGGGTGCCGAATCTTTCCAGACGAACTCCAGCCATCGGCCGCCATCCTGGGCCGAAAACACCGCGCGGGCTTTCTGGTTTTCCAAGACCCACTCGGGCACGCCGCTCCCATCCAGGTCCGCGGACCACACCACTGCCTGGCCGCGCGGAATGGCCAGGAATCGGGCGGGAATCTCCAGCTTCGCGCCGCCGGAGAACCGCAAAATCCAGTCGTGCAGCCCGGGAGCCACGCCACCGGGGAAGACGCGAAACGTGACCACGCGATCTGCGGTGGCGGCGGAATTCAACTCGGCTCTAGGCGGCAGGAACTGAAAACCTTCGCCGGCTGGCTCGATCGAGTAAGTCTGGATTTCCGGAGAGTTGTTCAGGACATTGACGTCCACCGAGCGACCCGCCGTGACGTCGATGGGGATGATAGCAGGCTCGACGGCCAGTTCCGCCGCAGCGCCGAAATGCAGGCGGATGCCTTCGGCAAGGTGTACCGACGCGGGCCGGAACAATTGCAAATGCGCGCGGCCCAGCGGTACACCATCGCCCTCGATGGCCAGATCGGCCCAGTTGCCGTGCAGAGCGTCGGCAGGCACATCCACCGCATAATCGATTTCCAATGGGGATTTGATGGCTGGCGTGGCGGTGAAGCCTTCCGGCAGGCGCAGGCGCGAACGGCCGGCCAGTTCCGCGGAAGAGTATGACGTGGAGAGTGTGTTTACCCGGCCGATGATGAGGCGCTTGGCCTCCTCGAAAAACGCGGAGTGCTCCGGCGCCTCAATGGCCAGCGCCACGCGCACCTGGTTGGCGCGTCCTTTGCCCTGGGGGATCTTCAAGCGGGCGCGCATGGTCTTCTCGTCGAAGTCGAAATCCGCCAGATGGCCGCCCGCCAGGTAGGGCCCGCTGGGGCGCCGCGCGAGTTGCAGCACGGCCTCCGCCGCGGCGGGCGCCGCGAACTCCATCGCTAGCGTGCCATTTTCGAATTCGATGTTCTGCAGTTCCGCCGTCGCGTAGACGATGTGCTCGGCGTTGGAAAATGCGGAGCATTCGCGGCAAAGCCCCACGCCGCCCAGCGAGACATTCACGGGCAGCCACAAGGTTTCGTGGGGCGCGAGAGAGACATTTTCGATTTCGAGCGAATGTTTGGCAAAAGGATCCCACACGCGCACCACGTTGCGGAACGGCTGGCGGCTTTCGTTGACGATGCTGACGGCGGACGCCACGCCCGGCGCGCGGGAAACCAATTCCACGGCGGTCACTCCGGGCGGCAGCTTGCCGGTGGCCAGCCGCACCGGGTGTGCGCGTTCCGGTTTCATGCCGGGCAGCAGCGCCGCCCAATGCCGCAACAGGGCCGCATTGCGGCGCAGCGCCGACACGGTGGGCCGCTCATCTCCATTTAGGGAGACCGCGCCGGCGCGGTAGAGCGGACCGCCAGGCCGCTCCCATCCGGCGGGGAACAGGGCGTCCTCGACATCTTCCCAGAGCAGTGCGCCGCCCGTCGTGGCCAGAGCCTGCCGGCTATGGGTCATGGCTGCCGGGTCCCGCGCGGAAACCACCGTCACCGGTACGGGCGGCCCGGGCGCGTCCAGTACGATGCTGGCGCCGCCTTCGACAAAGGCGATCGGCCCGCCGTGCTTTTCGGTCTGGGGCGCCAGTTGGCCTTCGAGCGCATGCAGCCATCCGGCGGCGGACTTGCGGACCGGCGCGAGGCTCTGCTGAAAGCCGGCCGGGTAGCCGTTGTTGACCCATCCTTTCACCGGCGGCAGGGGCCGGATCCACGCGCGCATTTCCAGGCGGCGCAACAACCGGATGAAGCCCATCAGATCCCGGCGCGGGCTGGTAGCGCCGGTGAAATCGCAAGTCCCGCCTTCCACCTGGTGCCAGTTCCACGGGATGGAGAATTCCACCGTGCGGATGCCCATGTTTTTCAGCCAGACCAGTTCGCGCTCCCACAGCGTCGGCGGATAGAGGTAATAGGGGAATTCGACGGCCTGCACGAACTCAGGCGGCGGGGCCGGCTCCACAGCGGGCAGCGCCGCCGTGAAAGTCAGCAGCAACAGGACCAGGCGCATCAAATGGACCTGCGCAACCGGTAATCTTCGACCAGGGGCATGCGCACAACCTTGCACATTTCAAATAGACGCGAGCGGGCGCGGGAACCGATACGGTCGGCCAGAGAAGTTTTGTAATCCGGCTTGCCCAGCGCGGAGCGGTCCATCATGACGCTGCCGGCGTCGGGGTCCGGCAGGTTGGTGGTGGCGATCAGCGGCTTCTTGTTATTGCAGCGGTAGGTGATGATGCTGGTGACAGTATCTTCGACCCAATCGGTGACGCGGTGCGCGCCCAAGTCGTCGAGCAGGAGCACTTCGGTGTCGAGGGCGAAGCGGTACGCCTCGCGGTCGGCGGAGCCGGACGCCTGGTTGTAGCCGGCGCGAATGCGGTCGAGCAGGTTCTGATAATCGAAGAAAAGACCCTCGAAGCCGCGCCCGATGAGGATGCGGAGCGCGGCCACCGCCAGGTGCGTCTTACCGGTGCCGGGCTCGCCGACCAGCATCAACCCCAGGTGCTTGCCGGTGGGAAATTCGCGGGAGAAGGCTTTCACGGTGAGCAGTACGTTGGCCAACTCGCGGTGGCCGATGGGGTTGTCGCGGGGCAGCGCGAAGTTGTCGAACGACGCGTTGCGGTAGAGCGGCGGAATGGCGGCGTTTTCTTCCAGGCGGCGTGCGCGCTCGCCGAAGACGCAGTCGCAACGTTCGGCGCCGGAAAGGTCGGCGCGTTCGATGATTTTCCAGCCGCTGCCGCCGCAATTGGGGCACACGGTTTCCGTGGGCATGAAGTTCTATTATCGCGCGGAAGTGTGGGCCCCATCAGTGCGAATGTGTGTCCGTCTGCTGGTTTCGATGCCCTATTCAATCACTGCCAGCACATCCCCCGCCGCCACCGTGGCGCCTTTGCGGGCCGCGAGCGAAACCACCCGCCCGGCCTTGGGCGCCTTCATCTCGTTCTGCATCTTCATGGCTTCCACCACCAGCAGACCCTGGCCGGCCTCCACGGTGTCGCCCGCCGCCACCAGCAGGCGCACGATCTTACCGGGCATGGGCGCAGCCACGTTCAGCCGGCCTTCGACGCCCTGCCTGCCGGTCTGGCGCGACCAGCGCCGCGGGTCGCGGATCTCGACCTCAAAGCGGTGGCCGTCGATAAACACGATGACGCAGCCATCGGAGTGCTCGATGCGCGCTTCGTAGCTGCGACCATCCAGCAGGACCGAATAGACGCCGGGCTCGACGGCCACAATCTGCGCGCCGCTGGAATCCAGGTCGATTTCGCGGGCCCGGCCCTCGATCGCCAGCGAGACCTTCATCGCAGCACCTCCTGGCGGCCGATATCGAGCCACCGGCTGCGCGGTGCGTGCGCGCTCTCCGCGCGCGTGGTGCTGCGTGTGGAGTGGAATGCGGCCACTAGTGCTGCGATGGCTTCTAGATCCGGCGGCGGATCGAAGGGCTTGCGGCGCGCCAGGAATTCGTCCACAAAGTGCGTGTGCAGCCGGCCTTCGCGAAACTCTTCGTCTTCCAGGATCTGGCGGAAAAAGGTGATATTAGTGTGGATGCCGGCCACGTCGTATTCGCGCAGAGCGCGCAACATGCGGGCTATGGCGCTCGGCCGCGTGCCGCTCCACACGGCCAGCTTGGCCAGCAGCGGATCGTAGTCGATGGGCACGGTCCAGCCGTCGTAGACGCAGCCATCAATGCGAATGCCAGGGCCCAAGGGACGTGTCAGGCGCGTGATTTTGCCGGGCGACGGGAAGAAGTTGTTGTAAGGATCCTCGGCGTAGACGCGGCACTCGATGGCGGACCCGCGCCACGCGATGTCATCCTGGCGCAGCCGCAATTCCTCGCCAGCGGCCACCTCCAGTTGCAGGCGCACCAGGTCGTGGCCGGTCACCAACTCGGTGATGGGATGCTCCACCTGCAGCCGGGTATTCATCTCCAGGAAATAGAAATCGCCGTGGGCGTCCACCAGGAATTCGACCGTGCCGGCATTGTAATAACCGGCGCTGCGCGCCACGCGGATGGCGGCCTCTCCCATGGCTTCCCGCATGCCGGGGCGCGCCGCCACCATCGGCGACGGGCACTCTTCCATGACCTTCTGATGGCGCCGCTGAATGGAACACTCGCGCTCGCCGAAGTGCACCATGTGGCCGTGACGGTCGCCCATTAACTGAATTTCGATGTGGCGGGGGCGCTCGATTAGTCTTTCGACGTACAGGTCCGGATTAGAGAAGGAGCGCTCGGCTTCGCTGGCCGCCTCGCGATACGCCGCGTCCAGGCCGGCGCCGGAATCCACGCGGCGCATGCCCTTGCCGCCGCCTCCGGCCACCGCTTTCAGCAGCAGAGGATAGCCGAACTGCGCGGCGAAAGCGCGGGCTTCCGCGGGGCCGCCCAGCACTTCGTGAGTGCCGGGCACCACCGGCGCGCCTGCGGCGATAGCCATCTGGCGCGCGGCGGTCTTCGACCCCATGCGGCGGATGGACTCGGCCGACGGGCCGATGAAAACGATGCCGGCCGCTTCGCACGCGGCGGCGAAATCCGCGTTCTCGCTGAGGAAGCCGTAGCCGGGGTGGATGGCCTCTGCGCCATGCTTGCGTGCGGCGTCCAGAATGCGATCGGCGCGCAGATAGCTTTCGGTCGAGGGCGAGGGTCCCACCCATTCAGCCTCGTCGGCCATGCGCACATGCCGCGACGTGCGGTCGGCATCGGAGAAAACGGCCACCGAGGCGATGTCCATCTCGCGCAGCGTGCGGATCACGCGCACGGCAATCTCGCCGCGGTTGGCAATCAGGACCTTGCGGAACATCCCGCGATTGTAGCAGGAGGAACGCGGAGATTATTGTCCTTGCCACTGATGCATATATATGGCACAATGCCTATATGAGTATGAAGCGGACTACCGTCTTCCTGCCGGACGCGCTGCACGAGAGCTTGCGGCAGGAGGCTTTTCGCACACGGGTCAGCATGGCCGAGATCATCCGCCTGCGGCTGGAACTGGGCGCCCGCCAGCCGGACAAGCCGCGCGGCGATCCGCTGGCCAAGGCCGAGGGCGCCGTGCGCCACGGCCGGCTGAGCCAGGACATCGATGAAGCCCTCTACGGCGATTGAGCGCCCGCTCTTGTTCGTCGATACTTGGGGCTGGATCGTGCTGGCCGACGCCGGCGATCCCCGCCATGATGAGGTCGTAGCCCTGCGGCGCCGGCACACCGAGGACGGAATCCTGGTCACCACCGATTACGTGTTGGATGAGACCTTCACGCGTCTGTTCGGCGGCAGCCCGTTTGCGGAGGCGGAACGCTTTTGCTCAGCGGTCCTGCGCGCACGGGATACCGGGATGGTGCGTGTGGAACCCGTCACCAGCGAGCGCTTCGCGCGTGCGTATCGTATGCGCCTACGCTATCGCGACAAACCCCGCATTTCATTTACGGATTTGACCAGCTTCGTGGTCATGAGCGAGTTGGGCATCCGCGATGTGCTGACGGCGGACGCTCATTTTGCAGCGGTGCAATTGGGTTTCCGCACGACGCCTTGAGGCTCGACCGTAAGAAATCCGGCGCCCGGCCGATTAGTCGAGAATAAAAGGAACAGGCCAGCCTGGCTTCGCCGGCGCGCGCGGCCTCCACGGCGGCGTTCAGAGCCAGCACATTGGCCTGGAAGGCAAGTTCGTCGATCACTTTGATGATTTTGCCGATGCGGTCAACCGATGAATTTCGCAAACGAGATTACCATCTGCGCCAGCGGTGGAGTTGTGCTGGCCACAGCCGGAGCCATGGCCAGCGTCTGCCCGATTTCGCACAGCAATCGCCTTGCAGCGGCTTTACGATCGGACGGCGGTTGAGCAACTGAAAGCATCCCACCACAACGGCCAGCACGCTTCTCCGGCCGAGGCATCTGTCTGCCCGCCAGAGACACTATCGACTGGAAAATCGGGAAGCTATATGGGGCGGGCCGGGTTCAATCTTCGTGCTCGTCGGGCGCGGCCTCGACTCCGGTTCCAGCCGTAGCCAACGCCGTCATCTCGCCGCGTGTATAACTGCGAGCCTTAGGTTTGCCTTTGTCCTTGTCGCCGGCGTCCGCCGGTTCCACCACAAACGTCTGCGCGCCCGCCAGTTCCTGTTCCAGGTTGAAGGCGGGAACGGAGCGGAGGGCCGGCACCTGCGCGATGCCGTGTTCGTTGACCACGCATTCCATGCCGTTGGAAAGAGGAAAACGGATGCGAAGATGCCTTTTGACCGTAACCTTCCGGAGGTCGGACAATTTCATCGGCCGGCTTCCTGGAAAGCCTCCTCATTGCCCATCTCGGCGTTGGCGGCGATGCGCTCCTGGCAGGACACACAGAACTTGGCCCATGGCACGGCGTCCAGCCGCTTGACGGAGATGGGCTCTTCGCACTCGTAACAGACGCCATAGGCACCCTGCTCGATGCGCCGCAGGGCGTCCTGGACTTCGCGCAGAAGCTTGATATCCAAGGTGTTGCGATTGAGGAAAATCCACTCTTCGTGGCTCTGCTGGCTGAGATCGCCCTCGTCGTGCGGGTGCTCCTCGCGGGCCAGCACCTGAGCGGCTTTCTGGGCGGACATGCTGCTCTGCACCTCTTCCGCCTTTTTCTCTAGTATTTTTCTATAAGTCTCGTATTTGCTTTTCACGCTACTTCCCATTCCGACAGCCATATGGCCGAAGAGATATGACGCCCGCAGCCCCCGAAAAGTTGCAGGATGGCCGCAAATCGGTGGCTTTCAGCCCCTTTCCGTATCGGGGGAAAACCTGCTATGATGCTGATAACGGGACCGGCGAGCGTCGCCGATCCCGCCACGGCGTTTACCGCGGACTCTTACGGGTCCAAACGATCAACGCCGAGATCCGACCGACGAACGTCAGCCGAATTATCAGCAAAAGGATCATAAAGGATCCTCCTTTCCGCTTCCAGCGAAGGCCCGGGCTATTATCCCGGGCTTTCCTGTTTTGAAGCTCAAGTGCTTCGCGCAGGAACCCGCTTCTCCACTTTCCAGGGAAAGCTAATTGATGAGTGGCGCGGCGCGGACAATCCTCGCTCAAAAAGAAACGGAACGCGGCCGGCCTTTGGTTTTATCTGTGTCGATCCGTGTTCATCTGTGGTTCCGGTGGTTTTCTAGAACCCGCCGGTGTCGCGAATCCCTTTGCCTTCCACGCATTCATACATGCGCCCGGCGCGCAGGCTCTTGAACTCCTCGACCGCGCCGCTGGGCCAGTGCAGCACAGCGCGCTCGACGCTATCCCGCTTGCCCAGACCGAAAGTCACCGGCATTTCCGACTGCGACAAATAGCTGGAGCCGCTCTTCACCATGCGCGATCCGGTCTCGCCGCCACTTGTCACGCGCACGGTTGCGCCGATGCCGTCGCGGTTCGACTTGGTTCCCACCAGCCGGAAGCGTATGGCGTGGTGACCGTTGGACTGATCGTTGCGGTACAGATGAACCGGCCCCTGGTTGGTGGTGATCAGAACATCCAGATCGCCATCCCGGTCGAAGTCGCCGAAAGCCGCGCCGCGCCCCACTTTGGGGTCGGCGAATCCGCCTCCCAGCGCGCCGGCCACATCCTCAAACCCGGCGCGGCCTTTGTTTAGAAACAAGTGCGGCGGCTGCGCATACCCCGTCTCGGGCCGCGTTTCGCGGATACCCGGATCGATATGTCCGTTAACCACCAGCAGGTCGAGCAGGCCGTCCAGGTCGGCGTCGAAGAAGAAGCAGCCGAAGCCCAGGCTGCGCCGTGAAAGCCGGCCCACGTCCGAGCGCTCCGCCTGATCCACGTACAGGCCGCTGCGAGTGCCGCGATACAGGCCGATCATCTCGTTGTCGAAATTGGTGATGGCCAGGCCCGCGATGCCTGAGTTGTCGTAATCGGCCACGTCCACGCCCATGCCCGCGCGGGCCTTGCCGTCTTCGCTGAAGGCCACGCCGGCTTTCACCGCGATGTCTTGAAAGGTCCCGTCGCGCTGGTTGCGATAGAGCTTGTTGGGCTGCGTGTCATTGGCCACCATCAGATCGATCCAGCCGTCCTGATCGTAGTCCAGCATGGCCACCCCCAGCGATTTCGAACTGGGGTCGAAGATGCCGCTCTTCGCCGTGACATCCTCGAAGGTGCCGTTGCCGCGATTGCGGAACAGCCAGCATGTCGCACCACGATACGCTTCCGGCGTGCAGTACGATTTGTGCTTGGCGTCCATGCTGCAGAACACGTCCTGCGCGGGCGACCATTTCACGTAGTTGCAAACGAACAGATCCAGCAGCCCGTCGCCGTCATAATCGAACCACAGCGCGGAACTGCTGAAGCCCAGCCGCCCGCCCAGTCCGCTCGGTCCCGTGATATCCAGGAACCGCCCTTTACCGGTGTTCTGAAACAGCCGGCTCTGGCCCACACAGGTGACGTAGATATCCGGAAAACCGTCGTTGTTGAAGTCCCCCACCGCCACGCCCATGCCGTACATCTCCACATCCAGGCCGGCGGCGCGCGTCACATCTGTAAACGTGCCATTCCGGTTGTTGCGGTAGAGGTGCATGGTGCTCGGCTGCTTCGCGTGGCCGGGCCAGTCCATCCCGTTGATGATCAGGATGTCCTGCCAGCCGTCGTTATCGTAGTCCAGAAATGCGCAGCCCGGGCCCAGCGTTTCCGGAAGATACTTCGCCCCAAAAGCGCCGCTATTGTGGCGGAATTGGATGCCGGCTGAGGTAGTGACATCGGTGAAGCGGAAACTGACGTCCGCTCCCTGACGGTCGTGGCTCGGTAGCGCGGCGCGGGAAGCGGACACCGGCGCCAGGGACAGCGAGCCCCACAAAAACTCCCGACGGTTCACGGCAGATGCACCAGCCCCTTTTTGACGGCCCACACTACCAGTTCCGTGGTGCGATGGATGCCCAGCGCGGACATGAGATTGGCGCGGTGTACGGAAACCGTGTTCACGCTGAGGTTGAGAATCGCCGCGATCTCCTTGTTCGAATTCCCCTGGGCAATCAGCTCCAGAATCTGTTTTTCGCGCGGCGTCAGGCGTTCGTAATCCGGATCGGGCTCGTGTTGAGGCGTCAGCACGCCGGGTCCGATCACGGTCTTTCCGGCTGCCAGATCTTTGATCGCGCCGGCCAGGTCCACGTCCAAGGCTTCCTTCAGCACATAGCCGCGCGCGCCCGCGTCCAGCGCGTTGCGCACGTAATTCTCCTCGGAATACATGCTTAAAATCAGGATCGCAGTGTCCGGCAGTTGTTTCAGGATTTCGCGGGTGGCCTGCACGCCATCCAGGCCCGGCATGGCCATGTCCATCACGATCACCCGCGGATGCAATTCCTGCGCCAGTTTGATGGCTTCCTGGCCGTTGGTGGCTTCGCCCACGACCCGGATGCCCGGATCGTCCTCCAACATGCGCCGGAAGCCCTTGCGCACCAACCCGTGATCGTCCACCAGCATTACTGTGATCTCATCACTCATAGCTATCCGTTAACGGAACATCCAGCCGCACCAGCGTACCGCCTTCGCCGGGACGCAGCACCTCGAAACTGCCTTCCAACAACTCGGCGCGCTCGCGCATGGCGGTCATGCCGATGCCTCTGCGCGTGGCGCCGTTGCGCGGCTCGGGCATCCCGGCGCCGCGGTCCTCCACCTCCAGATTCAGCCGCCCAGGCGGAAAATCCAGCCGCACAATAGCCTCCGCCGAACCCGAATGGCGCGCCAGATTGTTCAGCGCTTCCTGCAACACGCGGTAAACATGAATGGCCACCCGGTCCTTGATCTCCGGACCGGTTCCCTTTTTCTCGTATCGTACCTTAATTCCAGTCTGCTTCTCGAATACCGGCAGATACCAGTCGATGGCCTTCTCGAGGCCGCCGTCGTCGAGGATGCTGGGGTGCATCAACTGCGAGAGGTTGCGGGTCTTTTCGAGCGTGGCCTGGGCCACCTCGCGGACTTCGCGCAAGTCCACGCAGAAGGGCGAATCGGCGGGCAGGCGTTTCTCGGCGCGGCGCAGCATGGCGCCGATAGCCGTCAGCACCTGGCCGAATTCGTCGTGCAACTCGCGCGAAAGCGAATGCAGGGTCTCTTCCTGCACGGTGATCAGCTTGCGCGCCAGATCGCTGCGATGTTCCGATACCGCGGCCAGGTGCTGAAAGAGCCTCCGGTTGGAGTAAATCAGGTAGAGCGTGGTGCCGAAGATGGCCAGCAGCACGGCGGCCAGAAACAGGTAGACGTCGCGCTCCACACCTTTATAGATGCCCTGGATCCGTGCTGCGGCATCTTGTTCGGCTTCGTTATTCTGCACCAGCAGGCGGGCCACGATGCTGGTGAGGGCGCCCTGCCGGGCTTCAAGAGAAGTGCGGATCATGTCCCGCGCGGCGCGATCCTGCCCTTGCGCGGCCACCTCGAAAATGCGCCCGGCGGAAGTCCAGAACTGGGCCAGCGACTCGGCCAGACGTTGCCGGTTAGGGTCGCGCTCGACCGGCGCGAACTGCGCTTCCAGGCGCAACGCGTCGTCCAGATCGCCGCGCTTGTTGTCGAACGGCTTTTTCCAGGCCACCAGCGGGTAGGGATCGTCGCCATACAGCATGTCCCGCATGGCGATACCCAATTCGTTCAGGTCGTTCTGTATGCGCACAAGCTGCAGCGAGTCCTTGCGGTTGCGGTCCACCGTGCTGGTTTGCAGATCCTCCAGGCCGCGGATCTGGCGCAGGGCGTAGAACGAAAACACGCCCACCGCCGCCAGGGTGACGGCGAGTCCGGCAAGCAGGCGGGGCGTGGGTGAAGCGACCGGTTTGGGCATACCGCCAAGTCAAGCATAGCGCGATGCTTTGGAGGGCGGGATTTATCCCGCGCGGGGCTTCAGCCCCGCCGTTCGGTTTAGCTAGAAAAATAGACTAACCTGAGGGTGTGCAGGTCAACATCCACGAAGCTAAGACCCAACTATCCCGGCTCCTCGAACTGGTCGAGGAGGGCGAAAGTGTCGTCATAGCCCGGCACGGAAAGCCCGTGGCAGAATTGGTCCGCGCACGCAAAACCGGATTGCCGCTCGGCGTCGCCCACCAAGACCTTCTAGCGCCTCCCGGTGATGCCTGGTGGCAGCCCATGACCGGCGCTGAAGCCGACGACTGGGTTGAGGGGCGTGAGAGTCCTCGCGGACACCCATGCGCTCGTCTGGGCACTGTCTGACCCAGCTCTGCTCAGCGCACCAGCGCCATGTATTGGCCGAGTCGGAGGTCGCTGTCAGTGTAGCCAGCCCTTGGGAACTGGTCTTGAAAAGCGGTAAGAAAGACGCTTTGCTCCAAGATCCGCTTCCATGGTGGGAGAAGTACGTAGTCCAGGCAGGCATTCCCACGCTTGCGATCAGGACGTCGCACGTGATGGCGCTCGGGCGTCTTCCCGAACTGCACAAAGATCCTTTCGACCGCATTCTCGTGGCCCAACCTATCGTAGAGAGAACGCCATTGGTGACCACGGATAGCCAGCAGTATGGTGTAGCTACGATCTGGTAATCCCGCGCAGGCGGTCGCAAGATGAGTCCGCCTAAGAGGGAATCCGCGTGAGTCACTCAAGCCCGTCCCGCCCTAACCCGCTGAAAACGAAAGCGAAGCACAGCCAGCCTCCCCGATCTCAAGAAACTCCCGTGCTACCCTGATGTCAGACAAAGGATATCCACCTCCGAAAAGACTCTCCGCACTCGCCGCAAGGTGTTCTGCCGGGAGCCCCCTCGTTCTTTGACAACCTCAACAGCGGCCGGCGGCGACCATGGCCAGCCAGCCGCCCCCAACGCAACAAATGCAACCGGATGCAACATGAAGTCGAAAAACCCTCGCCGCGTAACGACCTCGGCGGGGCGAGGCCTGGCAGGCCAATCCGGCTTGAACCACGTCGCAAGAACGCCACGAAACGCAACACAAATCCGCTCAGGTGCCGCAGCCCCACAATTTACGAAGCGAACCCAATCTCCCCAACCATGCAATGCCAAGCGAAACTTCAACTAAAATCGGCAACTGTAACAAAATAAGGTAATTCGTACCTCTTATTTTAACAATTGGTTTCGGGTGGCAGATTCCGCGTAGGCGCGACTACGTGCACAAAAGCGCCCTGTTCTGCACAATCCTGCACAACGAAAACACGCCAAGATCAGGACGGCCTACCCCCATACCATGTTCTCCGGCGCATCCCCCCGCCCCGCTTTCACGCGACCTTGGGACGGTACCTAGGACGGGGGCCGGCCGGGGACCTGCCGCACAATGTTAGCCTAGCCGTATATGCAGTTTTCCGAATCCTTCTTCCCGCAACGCTTTGGAATCACCGCGCGGGATCTGGAGAATTACCTGGCTGAAGCGCTTTCCCGCGGGGGCGCGTACGCCGACCTTTACTTCGAATATCTCTCGACCAGTTCCATCAGCATTGACGAATCCATCGTGAAGAGCGCGCTGCAGGGTGTGTCGCTGGGGGTGGGCGTGCGCGTGATCGCGGGCGAGCGTACCGGATACGCTTACAGCGACGACCTGAGCCCGGAGAAGATCCGCAAGGCTGCGCGCGTGGCGGCGTGCATCGCGGCGGGACCGGCTACCGTGGATAAAGTTTCGCTCAACGAAGTCGGGCGGCGCAACCTGTATCCGGTGCTGACGGCGCCCACCGAGACGGCCTTCGCCGAGCGCGTGGAGTTAGTGAAGCGCGCCGATCGTGCGGCGCGCGCCTACGACTCGCGCATCTTCCAGGCGCAGGCCAGCTATGCCGACAATCTGCGGCAGGTGCTCGTGGCCACCAGCGATGGGGTGCTTTCGTGGGACCGCCAGCCGCTGGCGCGCCTCAACGTCGCCGCGCTGGCGCGTGTAAATGGCGGGACCCCACAGCGCGGGCACGCGGGCGGCGGCGGACGCGTGGAGCTTAGCTTTTTCCTCAACGAAAAGACGCCCGAACACTTCGCCGCACAAGCCGCACGCGAAGCTATCGTGATGCTGGATGCGGTGGACGCGCCCGCCGGCGAGATGACCGTGGTGCTGGGTCCCGGCTGGCCCGGCATCCTGCTGCATGAAGCCGTGGGGCACGGCCTGGAAGCCGACTTCAACCGAAAGGGCGTCTCGGCGTTCAGCGGACGCATCGGCCAGCAGGTGGCCAGTCCCTTGTGCACCGTGGTCGACGACGGCACCATCGCCAACCGGCGCGGCTCGCTGAACGTGGACGACGAGGGCCATCCTACCGGACGCAACGTGCTGATCGAGAACGGCATCCTGCGCGGCTATTTGCAGGACAAGCTATCCAGCCGCCTCACCGGCGCCGCGGAGACCGG
>JBEKPZ010000197.1:0-19217 GCA_049520215.1 Bryobacteraceae bacterium
TGACGCTGAGCTTCATTCCCACGCTGGGCACCATGATCCTGGGACTGGTGGCGGGCCGCTGGCTGCGCGCCAGCGCGCCGCGCATTCCGATGCAGCGCCTCCTCATCGCGGGGGTGATTGGGGTTGCCGCGGGGCTGCTGCTCCATTTCACCGGCATCTGCCCGGTGGTGAAGCGCATCTGGACTCCGAGTTGGACGCTATTCAGCGGCGGACTTTGTTTTTTGTACACAGCGGCCTTCAGTTGGGTGATCGACGTGAAGGGTTACCGGAAGTGGGCGTTCCCGCTGGTGGTGATCGGCATGAACTCGATTGCGGCTTACCTGATCGCGCACCTGTTCGAACGCTTCCTGTTCAGCTCGTTCCGGATTCACCTGGGGCCGGATGCGTTCCGTATTTTGGGCCCGGGCCTGGAGCCGTTGCTGCTGGGCGCCGCGGTGCTGCTGACTTACTGGATCATCCTATACTGGATGTATAAGCGCAAGCTGTTTCTCAAGATTTGAAGCGGATACTGCTCATTCCGGTGTTGTGCGTGCTGCTGGCGGGCGCGCTGGTGTATGCGTGCGACTACGCTTCGCTGCGCTTTCGGATTCCGAACAACCGGGCACAATTCGGCAGTGTGACGGTGCAACGGGCGTGGATCATCCCAATGAAGGACGGCAAGACGCAATACTCGTTCGACCCGCCAGCGCCGCAGGAGTGCGTAAACTCGCTCTTCCCGCATTTCGGGGATGTTCCGTGCTGGTATCTTAGGCGGCACGCGAAACAACAGGTGAATACAGGGAGCCAGTGAGTGCAGGGCAGACGGAGCGGGTCGGGAGTCCCGCTGCAAGCGTAGACGCCCGCCCCACCCCGCCCGCCTCACCCCGCCCGCCCGCGGCGGTAAACAGGACGCGGCGTGAAATCCGCGATGCGGGGCTCAAGCCCCGCGCGGGCTCAAGCCCGCCCTCCAATTCTCGCTGCATGAAAGTGGAAACTCGAGCTTGCAGTCGCGGCTCTGTAATAATGATGGGAGTGTGGCGGAGCTTCGCTGGTTATTTAGCGGTATCGTTGCTGGTATGCGCGCGGGCCGTTTGGGCGCAGACAATCGCCGATATTCAGTACGTGCCGGCGGAACAGCCGCTGACCGCCGCGGAACTGGCCAACATTGTCCCGCTCAAGAAAGGTACACCGCTGCGGCTGGCGGACGTGCACGCGGCCATCGAGCGGCTGTATGCCACCGGCGCCTACGAAGACATCCGGGTAGATAGCGAGCCCGCGCCGGCGCCCGCCAGCGGCGTGACGGTGCGCATCATCACCAAGAATAGCTGGTTCGTGGGCAACGTAGCGGTGGAGGGCCACATCTCCGATCCGCCCAATCGGGGCCAACTGGTCAACGTCACCCGGCTGAACCTGGGGCAGCCGTTTACGGAGGCGGACGTGGCTCCGGCACAGACGGCCATCGAGCATCTGCTCGTAAGCAACGGCCTGCATGCGAGCCAGATCCGGCCGGAGGTATCCTACGATCCGCACACGCAACAGGTGAGCGTGCACTTCGTGGTGGATTCGGGGCGGCACGCGCATTTCACCACACCGGCGATCAGCGGCGACACCAAGATGCCGCTGGAGGATATCGTGAGAGCCACGCACTGGAGGCGCTGGCTGATCGGGGGGTGGCGCACCGTGAATCAGTCGCGCGTGAACAAGGGCGTGGAGGATGTGCGTTCGCGGTACGAACGGCGCGGGCGATTTGAAGCACGCGTGTCTTTGAAGGCGATGGACTACGATGCGGACACCAATCGCAGCAAGCCGGTGCTGAACATCGATGCCGGACCGGAAGTGGAGGTACACGCGGTAGGCGCCAAGGTGTCGCAAGGCAAGCTGCGCAGTTTGGTGCCCGTTTTCGAAGAGCACACCGTAGACGACTCGCTGCTGCTGGAGGGCGAGCGCAACTTGCGGGACTACTTTCAATCGCAAGGCTATTTCGATGCGGCAGTCGAATTCAAACCGGAGCGCGTGGTCGACGATAAGGCAATCATCGACTATGCGATCAAGCCCGGCAAGCGGCACAAGCTGGTCCTGATCGACATCAAGGGCAACAAGTATTTCAGGACGGAGGCCATCCGGGAGCGCATGTTCCTGATGCGCGCTTCGTTGCTGCAATTCCGGCGGGGGCGCTATAGCGGGGCCCTGCTGCGGCGCGACGAGCAATCCATCGCGAGCTTGTACCAATCCAACGGATTTCGCGACGCAGCGGTCACGCACAAGATTGTGGATGGCTATCAGGGCAAGCCCGACCAGTTGGCGGTCTACATCCATATCGACGAAGGCCCGCAGTACTTCATCCATAGCCTGGAGGTGCAAGGCATCGCGAAGCTGGACAAAGGGCAGGTGCAGTCGCAGCTCAGCTCGGTGGAAGGGCAGCCCTTCAGCGAGTACAACGTGGCTGTCGACCGGGATGGCATCCTGCAACAGTATTCCACGCGGGGGTTTCCGAATGCCACGTTCGAGTGGAGCTCCAAGCCCGCTTCGGATGCGCACCAGATGGACTTGACTTACGTGATCCACGAAGGGCAGCAGGAGTTCGTACGCGACGTCCTGATCAGCGGCCTGGACCACACGCGCCGCAGCTTGGTGGACAGCAAGATGTTGTTGAAGGCGGGCGATCCGCTGTCGCCCAGCGCGGAGCGCGACACGCAGCGCAAACTGTACGATCTGGGCGTATTCGCGCGCGTGGATACGGCCATCCAGAATCCCGCCGGAGAAGGCAGCGAAAAGTACGTGCTGTACGACATGGAGGAGGCGGCCAAGTATTCGATCGCATGGGGCTTTGGGGCTGAGTTCGCCCGGATCGGCGGATGCACAGCTTGCCTGGAGTCGCCCCAAGGCCAGACCGGCTTTGCGCCGGACGCCACGCTGGACGTTTCCCGTCTGAACCTGTGGGGGCTGGGGCAGAGTCTGAGTTTCCGCGGGCGCGTTTCGACCCTGGAGCAGCGCGCGCTGATCAACTATACGGCGCCGCGCGTGCGAGGCAACGACAAGCTGACGCTGTCGTTCACCACGCTGTACGACAACAGCAAGGACGTGCGCACGTTTACCGCGCAACGCTTTGAAAGCTCGGTGCAGCTTTCCGAGCGGCTTTCCAAGTCGATCACCTTGCTATACCGGTACACTTACCGGCATGTCACGGTGGATCAGTCGACGCTGGCGATCTCGCCTTACCTGATTCCGCTGTATTCGCAGCCGGATCGCGTGGGCGAGGTCTCGTGGAGCCTGATCCAGGACCGGCGCGACGATCCCATCGAAACGCACAAGGGCATTTACAATACACTGGACATCGCGGCCGCTCCGCGCGCTTTCGGCTCCGAGATTACGTTCGGACGCTTTCTGGGGCGCAACGCGACCTATCACCCGATCGGCAAGAAGTTGGTGCTGGCACGCGCCACCAGCTTCGGGATCATTCATCCTCTGCACAACGTCGCGGACGCGAACACGGCGATTCCGCTGGCGGAGCACTTCTTTTCCGGCGGCGCCACTTCCGAGCGCGGCTTCCCCGATCTGCAAGCCGGTCCGCGAGACCCGACCACCGGCTTCCCGTTGGGCGGCACGGCGCTGCTGATGAACCAGACCGAACTGCGCTTCCCGCTGCTGGGCGAGGATATCGGCGGAGTGCTGTTTCACGACATGGGCAATGTCTATGCCAACCCGTCGAATATCTCGTTCCGCACGGACCAACATGGGATTGGGGACTTCAATTACATGAACCAGGCGGTAGGCTTCGGGATACGCTATCGCACGCCGATCGGTCCGGTACGGCTGGACTTCGCGTACAGCATCAATCCGCCGCGCTTCATCGGCTTCAAGGGAAGTTTCAGCGACTTGCTGAGCGCCGGGCAGAAGCCCTGCGACACGCAACCTTACAACTGTGTGCCGCAGAGCATCAGCCACTTCCAATTCTTCTTTTCGATAGGGCAGACATTCTGATGCGGCGCCGGTTTACCATTGCGATCTGGCTGGCGGGCGTGGTGGCGGCCGCGGGGGCGCGCGGGAAGACCATCGATCGCATCGCGGTCTCGGTGGGCAATCGCGTGATCACGGAAACCGATGTGGATCGCGAGATACGGATCACGGCGCTGTTGAACAACGAGAAGGCCGATTTCAGCCCGGCCAAGAAGCGCGCGGCGGCGGAGCGCATGGTGGATCAGACGCTGGTGCGCAGCGAACTGGAAGCCAGCCGGTACTTGCCGCCCTCGGCGGCCGAAATGGAAGCGGCGCTGGCAGAGGAGAAGGCGCGCTTCGGGGACGATGCCACGTACCGGCGCGCGCTGGCGGCGTACGGCGTCAGCGAAGAGGATCTGAAGGCCCGCCTGGAGTGGCAACTGACGCTGCTGCGCTTCATCGATGTGCGCTTCCGGCCGGGCATCCAGATCGGCGACGAAGAAATCCGCAAGTACTTCGACGAGCACATGAGCGCGGGTCTGATGGCGGCGCATCCCGGCCAGACGCCTTCGGTGGACGACCACCGAGCCGGAATCGTGCAAAAGCTGATCGACCAGGCAGCCGACCAACAGGTGGAGCAGTGGCTGAAGGAGTCCCGGCGGCGCACGCGCATTCAATACCACGAGGAGGCCTTCCAATGAGCCGGCGCGCGCGCAGAATCTGGATCGCGGCGGGGATTGTGGTGGGGCTGGCGCTGGTGCTGGCGGTGAGCGCGATCCTGGTGCTGCGCAGCGATTGGTTGCGCGGGAAAGTGCGCGACCGGATCGTAGCGGAAGTGGAAAAGGCTACCGGCGGGCGCGCGGAGATCGGCGCCTTCCGGTTCGATTGGAAGCAACTACGCGCGGAGGTGGATGGTTTCGTGCTGCACGGGAGCGAGCCGGCGGGCGGACCGCCGCTGTTGCGCGCGGACGCTATCGTGGTGGGGATCAAGGTCATTTCCGTGGTGGAGCGCTCGGTCGATCTGCAGTATCTCGATGTGCGGCATCCGCAGGTTTACGTGATTCTATATGCGGATGGACACACCAACGTGCCTGCGCCGAAAGTGCGGCGGGCTGGCAAGGGCACTGTAGAGACGATTTTGGATCTGGACATCGGCCGGTTGAGCCTGGAAGACGGCAGCTTCGAAGTTGTGGGCCAGGGGAAAACGCCGTTCGACGCGCAAGGCCGCAATCTGCGTGCGCAGTTCGCTTATGACCGGGCTGGGCCGCGGTATAGCGGACAGGTGTCGGTTGCGCCCGCTCAATTCCATTGGGGCGGGTACCGGCCCGCGCCGCTGGATGTGAGCCTGGCGCTGGCGGTGGAAAAGAACCGTGTGCGATTCGATTCCGGGCGCGTGTCCACGGAGCATTCGCGGGTGGAATTCTCAGGGGCGATCGAGAGCCTGACCGATTTCTCGGGCGCATTCCAATATAAGGTGCGGGCATCGCTGGGCGAAGTGACGCGCACGCTGGGCTGGCGCACGGTGCTGGAAGGTCCGGTGACGCTGGTTGGGAAGGCGAGGTTCCACGGCACGGCGGACTACCAAGCCAGCGGCTCGCTGCACGCGGCGGGGGTGCTTTTTGGCCCGGACCCGCACTTCGTCTTGCGCGACTTCAACGCCGATGGCGGGTACAGCATCGACCCGCGGCGGATCGCGGTGTCGGGCTTGCGAATTGGGGGGCTGGCCATGGCGTCCCTGACGGGTACCAACCGGCCGCTGGAACCGTTCCCCCTGAGCGGGCGGATGGAAAGCGTGGTGCTGCGGCACAAGACGGTGGAGGCCGGCGGCATTCACCTCGACATGTTGGATGGATCCTTTGTGGGGAAGACGCAGATCGCGGACTTGGAGCGGGTGCACGTGGAGGGCGACGTGGCCGGGTTCGACGTACGGAAAATCATGCGCGTCTACAACGGGCAGAGCGTGCCCTGGGATGGGGCCGCGTCGGGCGCGATGCAGTTGAGCGTCACATTTGGCAATACCAGCACATTTCGGATCGCGGGTCACATGGCGATTTCGCCGGCGGGGAACGGCGCGCCTGTGCATGGCTCGATCGGCGGAAGCTACGACGCAGCCAGCGAGACACTGGATCTGGGAACGTCATGGCTGGCGCTGCCATCCACGCGCCTGGATTTTTCCGGCGTGCTGGGACGGCAGTTGCGCGTGCACGCCGATTCGCGGAACCTGGACGAGGTGCTGCCGGCTTTCGGTATCCAGTCGCTGCCGGTGAAGCTGCAATCGGGCGAAGCGGTGTTCGATGGCTCGATCGCAGGCAAGCTGGATGAGCCGCGCATTACGGGGCACGTCAATGCTACGAACGTGGCTTGGTCCGGGCGGACCTTTGAGGGGGTGAGTGGGGATATTGAGATGGGCAGCGCGGGTTTGACGGTGCGTAATGGCAGCGTGCAGCAAGGCGCACTGCACGCGCGGGGCGCAGGCTCGCTGGGCATGCGCGAGTGGGCGGTGGAGGACGGGAGCCCGGTTTCGTTCGCGGGTTCGATCCGCAACGCGCCGGCGGCGGAGCTGATGGCGATCGCGGAGATCAAGAACGTACCGGTGGAGGGGACCGTCAGCGCGGAAGGGAAGATTGCGGGAACCTTCGGCGATCCGCATATTGAAGCGACGGTCACAGTCACCAAAGGCGCGCTAGAGGGCGAACCGTTCGACCGCTTCACGGGCAAGCTGAATTACTCCGGCGCAACCGCGGAGTTGGCCCCTGCACAACTGGTGGGGGGCGGCAAGAGCGTCGCGATCGAGGCACGCTACCAGGGCGATACGCAGCGGCCCGGCAGCTTTGGAAAGGGTCAATTGCGTTTGCAGGTGGATACCAATGCCATGCCGCTCGACCATTTTCAAATGGTGGGAAAGGCATATCCTGGCATCCACGGCACGGCCGAATTGCATGGCACCGCGGTAGTGGATATCGCGCCGGCCAAGCCCGGCGAGCCTGGCTTCCGCCTGATCGGCTTGAACGGCACGCTGGCCGGACGGGGCTTGCGGATCAACGACCAGACGGTGCGCGACGGAACTCTGACCGCCACGACCAAAGGTGCGGAGCTGGCGGCGCACTTCGATTCCGAACTGGCGGGTTCGGTGATCGCAGGAGATGGCAAGTGGAGCCTGACGGACGATTATCCAGGCAGCGTGCAGTTGAGCTTCAAGCGCCTCGATCTGGAGCGCTTGCGCACCTGGCTGAGAGGCAGGCGGCCGCCGGGGGGCATGCAGGTGGTGGGGTCGGCCGAGGGTACGCTGACGATCGCCGGCCCGGCGCTGAAGCCGGATCTGTGGAAGGCGCAGTTGCGCATCCCATCGTTGGAGGCCGGGCCAGGCACCGATCTGGTTCCCGAGGGCAATGCGCTGGCACTGCACAATGCCGCGCCCATCGTGATCAGCATGGAGCGCGATGTGGTCAAGGTGGAAAGCGCGCGCCTGGTGGGCCGGGCTACCGATCTGTCGCTAAGCGGGACGGTGAATCTGCAACAGAAGAATGCGCTGGACCTGCTGGTCAGCGGCACACTGGATCTGGCGAGCCTGCGGGATCTCACCCAGGACATTTACGGCACGGGCACGATTGAAACCGCCGTCACCATCCGCGGCCCGTTGGCGCAACCGCAGATCGCGGGCCGCATGGATATCAAAGACGCCACGCTGAGCCTGGCCGAGCTTCCAGTGGTGGTATCGAAGACCAACGGCGTGATTCTGTTCGACGGCAGCCGCGCCACCATACAAAGCTTGTCCGGCGAAAGCGGCGGCGGGAACGTGACGCTTTCCGGATTTGCCGGATACGGCGGAGACGTACTGGTGTTCCGGCTGCAGGCCACGGCGCACGAACTGCGGATACGCTATCCCGAGGATTTCAGCACGGTGGCCAACGCTTCGCTGAGCCTGACGGGCGCCAGCGACAGCAGCACGCTGTCGGGCCACATCACGGTGCTGCGCACGGGATTCAATCCGCACTCCGATTTCAGCTCGATCCTGGCGAAGTCCGCCGAGCCGGCGCGCACGCCGTCGGCGCAGACCGGCCTGGTGGCCAACATGCATTTCGACGTAGAGATCGACAGCGCGCCGGACCTCACGTTCCAGAGCTCGCTGGCGCAGGGACTGCAGGCGGAAGCCAGCCTGCGGCTGCGGGGCACGGGCACCAATCCGTCGCTGCTGGGGCGGATCAATCTCACCGGAGGCCGGCTGGTTTTCTTCGGCACGCCTTTTACGGTGAACCAAGGGTCGATCGCGTTCTACAATCCGGTGAAGATCGAGCCGGTGCTGGATATGGATCTGGATACCAAGGCGCGCGGCGTCGACGTAATCCTGAATATATCGGGGCCGATCAACAAGCTGGCGCTGACGCCGCGTTCGGACCCGCCGATGCCGTTTTCCGATATTGTGGCGCTGCTGGCAACCGGGGTTTCTCCGACATCGGACTACGCGACGCTGATGTCGGGGCCGGCTTCGCCGCAATCGATGCAGCAGATGGGGGCGCAGGCGCTGCTGGGCGAGGCCATCGCCAGCCCTGTGACCGGCCGGCTGCAGCGTTTCTTCGGGGTGACGCGGCTGAAGATCGATCCGACGCTGACCGGAATGACCGGGGTGGAAAACAATCCACAGGCGCGGCTCACGGTGGAGCAGCAAGTGACTCCGGAGATCACGTTCACCTATATCACGGATGTGACCAGCACGAATCCGCTGGTGATCCAGGTGGAGTGGGCGTTCAGCAAGAAGTGGTCGGCGTTGTTGCTGCGGGAGGAGAACGGGCTGGTGGGGCTAAACTTCGTGTATAAGAGGCGGTTCAAGTAAGGCTACTGCGGGATTCTCCCCATCCAGCTATGAATCGCTTCAATGCCTGACGCCTCCATGGAGACCAAAGCGCCCCCTTCGCGGGGAACGCTGCGCGGCCTTGATTGGCTCAACTTTCTCCTCGCCGACGTGCAGACGGGGGTGGGGCCGTTCCTCGCGATTTACCTCGCCGGCTACAAGTGGAACGAAGAGCGCGTGGGGCTGGCGCTGACGGTGGGCGGGATCGCGGGAATCCTCACGCAGACGCCGGCTGGCGGGCTGGTCGACTTCCTCCGATCAAAGCGGGCGCTGGTCGGGGTGGGCGTGGCGGCGCTGGCTGCGGGCGCGCTGCTGATCGCTCTATTTCCGTGGTTCTGGCCCATCATGGGCGCGCAGATCCTGATTGGCGGCACGTCCAGCGTCTTCATCCCCGCCATCTGCGCGATGTCGCTGGGGATCGTCGGACGGGGCGCATTCGACATCCGCCAAGGCCGCAATCAGACGTTCAACTCGGCAGGCAACGTGATGGCCGCCGTGTCCATGGGCCTGCTCGGCTACCTGGTCTCCAACCGGAGCATCTTCTTCTTCGTTGTGGCTCTGGCGGTCCCCACGATTCTCGTCCTGTTTATGATCAGACCCGCCGAGATCGACTACGAGCTCGCGCGTGGCGCAAACGACGGCGAGAAAGGCGGCAAAGTGGAAAGCGTCCGGGTGCTCTTCCAGGATCGCCCGCTGGTGCTCTTCCTGGTGTGCGCCGTGATGTTCCACTTTGCGAACGCCGCGATGCTGCCGCTGTTGGGCGAGATGCTGGCCAAGGGGCACGGCCGCAGCTCGATGATGTTCATGTCGGCGTGCGTGGTTACGACGCAGTTCGTCATCACGCTGCTGGCGTCCTGGTCGGGGCGCAAGGCCGGAACGTGGGGCCGAAAGCCACTTCTGCTGATCGCGTTCGGCGTGCTTCCGATTCGCGGCGTTCTCTACACCCTCACGTCCAATACGATATTGCTGGTGGCCATCCAGACGCTGGACGGCGTCGGGGCGGGGATCTTCGGCGTGGTGTCGGTGCTGGTGATCGCCGATCTGACGCGCGGCACCGGGCGATTCAATCTCACGCTGGGAGCCATCACCACCGCGGTCGGTATCGGCGCGTCGTTGAGCCAGGTGATCGCCGGCAGTATCGTTCATCACGCGGGATCGAGCGCCGGGTTCCTGTTCCTCGCGGGGGTGGCGGCGACGGCGTTCGCTATTCTTTATTTCTTCATGCCCGAGACGCGTAACACACGGTTGGCAGGAAAGTGACGCCGGCTTGGACGGGAGATGCAGCCGACGAGGGCGTCGGCCGCGGTCCAGGGGGACCGCCCCACAATTAATTAATGCGGGTGCTCAGCCCAGCAAGACGATTCCGGCGATCAGGGTCAAGACGGTCAACGGCGCGCCCACTTTGAAGTACTCCCAAAAACTTATGGGCGCTTCGCGGCGCGCTCTCTGGACTACGATCAAGTTCGCGACGGAACCGAGGATGGTCAGATTGCCAGCCAGCGTGGTGGACATGGCCAGCGTTAGCCAGGACCGTACCGGATCGCCCATCTGAGCGATGAAGGGCTTGAAAACCAGCACCGCCGGCACGTTGCTCACGACATTGGAAAGCAGGGCGGCAAACACGCTGAGCACTGACGTTCGCTCCAGGTGAAATCGTTGTGCGGCGCGGAACAGGTCTCCGGGCAGAGAGGTCTTTTCCACTCCCGCCACCACGATAAAGAGCCCGATAAAGAGGACCAGCAGCGACCAATCGATCTCGCGGTAAATCCTCTCCGGTTTCAGGCGCCGCGTAACCAGCAGCAGCGCGCCAGCCATGAGCGCCGTTTTCGGGACCGGCCAGCCGGCGAAGAACAGAACGATCATGCCACAGGACACGGCCAACGACTTCCACATCAGCACGCGATTGACGCGCACGGGGCGGCGTTCGAGCGCCACCTTTTCCTGAAGCCGGAACTCCCGATGGTAGGCGGCGGCGATCACAGCCACGGTCATCACCAGCCCCACCAGCGCGACTGGCGAGAGCGCGGCTGCGAAAGTCCGATAGTGGATTCCCGAGAAGCTGCCGATCATCATATTCTGCGGGTTGCCCGTGATGGTCGCCACACTCCCGATGTTGGCGGCCATGGCGACGGCAAGCAGGTATGGCACGGCGTTGCGGCGCAGTTGCCGGGAGATTTCGAGCACCAAAGGCGTGAGCACGAGGCACATTGTGTCGTTCACGAAGAAGGCGGAGAAGAATCCGGCCACGAAGACGATAGCGGCGAGCAGGACAATGGGCCGGTGTGCATGTTCCACCACCCACTCTGCCACCGCGCTGAAAAAACCGGAGAGCCGCAGGTTGGCTACCACGATCATGACGCCGAACAATAGGATGATGGTGTCGTAATCGATGGCGGCGTAGGCTTGGCGGAGATCGAGGACACCGAAAGCGATCATGAGGCTGGCGCCGATGATGCATGCGCCGGTTCGATCTACGCGAAAGCCGGGGAGCCGGCCGAGGGCCAGCACCAGATAAACGGCAAGAAAGATGAGGATGGCCGCCAAGAGACGAGTTTACTCCACGCACTACGATTGAAACACGGGAACAGAACAGACTTGATGCGGAGGAAGAGTTGGGGGGAGACCGCTTCCTGACGGTCGCGGCTCGGTAACGGTCTCACCATATGTGCCGCGGACATCGTATCCAGACTGGGTTCAGGCCAGATCCACGCTCGCGATCTGTTTGGCGATGCGGTCCTTCAATTGTTCTTCGTGGAAGGTATAAGGATTCCAGGGATTGGCGGGCAATTGCGCAACGATCGCGCCGGTGGTGGGCGGTTGGGCGAGGACCATGGCCGGGAAGCCGAGGGCATCGGCGAGAAGGCAGGCGGTGTGGGTGAGGGAGACCAGGTCCTGCTTAGCCGCTGGCAATTCGCCATGATGGCACCCGGCCACGCGCGAGTATTCAGACGGAAAGCCCCAGCGCTGGGTGAGCAACAGGCCGGCCTGGCAGTGGTCCATCTGGAACAGGCTGCGCTCGGCTTCCAGGGACTCGGCCAGGGTGTCATGCACGGCCGCGAATAGCGGCGCATACAATTCGCCATAGGCCCTCAATAATCCCAGGCGTCCCACATCGTGGATCAGAGCTGCAGTGTACGCGCGGTCTTTGGCGATCTCATATAGCGGCGCCAATTCCTCGGCCAGCAGGGCGGTAGCGATACTATGCTGCCAGCAAGATTGCATGACTTTGGGGTTCGCCAGGTGGCGCGTGAATGACCTCAGGGCCACGGTCAGCGTGAGGGATTTGGTTCGCTCGAATCCCAACACCAGAATGGCCCGCGCCAGATTGTCGATATACTGCGGCGTGCCGTAGAACGACGAGTTGGCGACCGCCAGCACCTTGGCGCTGAGCGCCGGATCGGACCGCAACAGGCCCGCGATGGTGCGCACCTCCGCCTCCTGATTGGCGAGGAGGTTCAACATTTTCAAAGCCACCGGCCCAAAGACAGGCAGTTGGCAAAGGCCATTGCGGGCCTGAATCGGAGGGGGTATTGCGCCCATGCCGCCATCCGGATTTTGCGTCACACATCCCACAACCATGTATCGGCGGGCCGCGGCGCAACTTTACGGAGGAATCTTGCCCATGGGTGGGTGCGCAACTTTGTGGGGCAGCCTGCGGCCGATTGACGATCGGCCGCAGCATACCAAGCTGTCGTCATGACCCTGCGGGCCACCAAATGAAAACGAAGTGGAGGGCGGACAATTCTGCCGGCTCTGGCCGCCTAAAAGGCGGCTGCGGCCAAGATTGGCCGCCCTCCGGGGCTAACCAGACATAGCTATCCTATTAATATGCCGGACACAACGGGGAAGTTTCGCGAGGCGGGCCGCGAACAAGAGAGCTTCTTCGCGCCCCTCGAAAAGCGGTTGCTCCTGCGCCTGGCGCATGCCACGCCGCGATGGATCAATTCCGACCACCTGACGCTGCTCGGGTTCGTTTCCATGTTTTTCGCGGGCCTGTGTTACTGCCTGGCGCGCTGGAACCGGTACATGCTGCTTGCGGTCGTGTTCTGGCTGGCGGCGAACTGGTTGGGCGACAGCCTGGATGGCACGCTGGCCCGGGTGCGCAACCGGCAGCGGCCGCGGTACGGCTTCTACGTGGACCACATCACGGACGCCTTCGGCACGTTCTTCCTGGTGGGCGGTATGGGCCTGTCGGGTTACATGAGCCCCATGGTGGCTGCGGTTTTGCTGGTGGCGTATTTCATGCTGTCGATCCAGGCTTACCTGGCAGCTTACGCTCTGGGCACATTTCAGCTCTCGTACTGGAAGTTCAGTCCGACCGAGCTGCGCGTGCTGTTGGTAGCTGGGAACATCGCTTTGCTTTACTGGCCGATGGGTAATCTGTTTGGGTACCGCTTTCCGTTGTTCGACGCCGGCGGGGCAGTGGGGATTATAGGGATGGGGCTGATGCTGATCGTTTCGAGCATCCGCAATACAGCGGCGCTGTATCGGGCGGAGCGATTGCCGCCATGGTGAGGGCTACAGGCTGTGAACTCCCCTCCAATTCGGGCTGACTCCGCCTGATTTACGCCGACTTGATCTCGGTCCACATGCGGTCCCGCAGCCGTTGCGTAGCGCCCGGCATGGTGGCGATCCACTGCCCGCGCGCCAGAGTCTCGGCTGACGGAAACAGCGTCGTATTGCGCCGCAGCGCTTCCGGCAGCAACGCTTGTGCCGCCCCGTTGGCCGTCGCGGTACGCGAGGTCTCGACGATGGCCGCCGCCACCGGCGCGCGCAGCAGGTAGTTGATAAATGCGTGCGCCAGTTCCGCGCGGCGGCTTTCCCGCAGCACCACCGCGTTATCGCCGTACAGCGGAAATCCCTCGGCCGGGTATGCGAACCCAAGCTGCGGCGCGGCGTCGATAGCCTGCTGCGCCGTGGTCGCCCAGGAGTGCGCCGTCAGGATGTCGCCAGCCACCAACTGGTCGCGAAATTCGGCGTTCAGATAGGCGCGCAGCAGCGGCTTCTGCGCGATGGCCTCGCGCTCCGCCCGGCGCAGGCTGGCGTTGTCCGTCGAATTGTGTGGGCATGACCGACCGATTGTACGCGATGCCGGTCGCGCCCCACATATAGGGAACGCAATGGTCCAGATGCGGGTCCCACGGCGGGCTTTGGAAGCGCGGTTCCAGGTTCGGCAGATTGGGCAGTCGCGCGTGATCGAGCGGCGCCAGCAGCCCATACTGACGCATGGGCGGGATGCGATTGTGCGTAGGAAAGACCACGTCCCAACCGGAGTTGCCGCTCAGCACCTTGGCCAGCATCTCTTCGTTGCTCTCATAGATGGCGTAGCGCACGCGCACGCCGAATTCGGCTTCGAAGTTGGCGATGGTATCAGGCGCCACGTAGTTCGACCAGTTGTAGACGTTGAGCCGCGGACGCCCGCGCGCGCACCCGGCCAGACCGGCGACGCCCATCAGGAAGGTGCGCCGATTTACCAAAAGAGGCGGCCTGAGAGGCCGCCGCAGGCTAAGAGCCTGCCCCACGACGCGATTCATGCCTCGCGCACCCTTTCCGAGATCAGCACCAGCGCGCCGAAGACCACCACGATCAACGCCGAAATCGCATTGATTACGGGACTCGCGCCGCGCCGCGCCATGGCGTAAATCACCATCGGCAGCGTTTCGGAATCCACGCCCGCCACCATGCTGGTGATCACGTAGTCGTCGAAGGAAACCGTTAGCGCCAGCAGCGCGGCGGCCACGATGCCGGGCAGCAGCGCCGGCAGCGTCACGAAGCGGAATGCCTGCCACTCGGTCGCACCCAGATCGAGCGCGGCCTCCTCCAGGGCGGGACTGAAAGTGCGCAGGCGCGCCGCAATCACGATCACCACGTAGGCGATCGAGAACGCCACGTGCGCCAGGATCACGGTGTGCAGTCCCAGCCGCCAGTGCAGCCACTGGAACGACCACTGAAACAGCGCCAGTAGCGAGATCCCCATCACGATCTCGGGAGTCACCAGCGAAAGGTACAGCGAGCCGGAGAGCAGCTTCGAGCCGCGCTTCCACAAGCCATAGGCGCACAGCGTGCCTGCGATGGTGGACAGAATCGTAGCCACCACCGCGATGATTACGCTGTTCCACGCGGATTCGGCAAGCTGCTGGTCCTGGAAAATCGCGCGGTACCAGTGCAGCGAGAAGCCCTGCCACACCGTGAAACGCGACGAGTTGAAGCTGAAGACGGCCAGAATCACCAGCGGCAAATGCAGGAAAAGGTACACCGCGGCGGCGAACAAAGCCAGCCAGCGTTTCATACCAGTCCCTCCTGGTCGCCGCGCCGGAGCATCAGCAGCACCAGCGCACCCACCAGCGCCATCAGTCCGACGGAGATGGCCGCGCCGAAGGGCCAGTCGCGGGCGTTGGTGAACTGGTTTTGCACCAGGTTGCCGATCAGGACCGTGCGTCCGCCGCCCAGCAGATCGGGCGTCAGATAAGCGCCCAGCGCCGGAATGAATACCAGGATGCTGCCCGCGCGAATGCCCGGCGCGGAAAGCGGCAGGACGACGTGCAGCAGGGTGGGCCACGGCTTGGCGCCGAGGTCGGCGGCCGCCTCCACCAGCGCCGGATCCAGCCGCTCCAGCGTGGCGTACACCGGCAGCACCATGAACGGCAGATAGCCGTACACCAGGCCGAGCAGCACCGCGCCGTTGTTATAGAGCAGCGGCAGCGGATCGTGAATCAGGCCGAGATGCTGCAGCGCCGTGTTGATCAATCCCGTGTCGCGCAGCAGGAACAGCCACGCGTAAAGCCGCACCAGGAAACTGGTCCAGAACGGCAGAATCACCAGTTGCAGATAAATGTTCTTGCGGCTGCCCGCGCGCGAAATGAACAGCGCCAGCGGAAAGCCCAGCAGCAGGCAGATGACCGTGGTCGCGGCGGCCATCGCGAAGGACCGCAGCACAATTCCCAGATACAGCGGATCGACGAGGCGCTGGTAATTCTCCAGGGTCCAGGGCAGGCCCAGCCCGCCGTATGAGCCACGCGTCAGCAGGCTGTAAACGATGACGATAGCGAACGGCGCAGCGAACAGCACCGCCATCCAGATCCAGGCCGGCAGCAGAAACCACGCGCGCAGGCGTTCCCAGCCGGACGCCGCCTTCATGGAAAGATCATCTCGTCGGATGGATTCCAGCAGACGTGGATGGCTTCGCCGGTCTGGTACGCGCCGTTATCGCGCGGGATTTCGGCGACCACGTCTTCGCCGTTTTCAAGTCGTGTCAGCACGTGTACGCAGTTGCCCAGGAAGACCGAGCCGGTCACGGTGGCGGGACGGAAACGCCCGCCATTCGACGGCTGCGCGCGCGCGATGCGCGTCACCTCCGGGCGCAGGCCGACGCCGTCGATCCAATTCACCGCGCCCAGAAAGCCGGCCACGAAGCGCGTGCGCGGGCGCAGGTAGACGTCCTGCGGCGTGCCCACCTGTTCGATCGCGCCCGCGTTCATCACCGCCAACTGGTCGGACATGGAGAGCGCCTCTTCCTGATCGTGCGTCACCAGCAGAAACGTGATGCCCACGCGCCGCTGCATCTCTTTCAGCTCCAGGCGCATTTGCTTGCGCAGCTTGGGATCGAGCGCGGCCAGCGGCTCGTCGAGCAGCAGCACGTCGGGCTGCAGCACCAGCGAGCGCGCCAGGGCCACCCGCTGCCGTTCTCCGCCGGAAAGCTGCGCCGGATAGCGCGCTTCCTTGCCCGTCAGCCGCACCAGTTCCAGCGCCTCACGCACCTTGCGCTCGATATCGGGCCGGTTCTTGCGCTTCAGCCCGAAGGCGATGTTTTCCGCGGCGGTCAAATGCGGGAAAAGGGCGTAATTCTGAAATACGGTGCTGACGTTGCGCTGGTAAGGCTTTTGCTCGTTGACCACCGCGCCATCCAGCAGCACGTCGCCCGAAGTAGGCTGCTCGAAGCCGGCGATCAGGCGCAGCGTGGTAGTCTTGCCGCAGCCCGAGGGCCCCAGCAGCGAGTAGAATCCGCCGCGCGGAATCCGGAGCGAAATGCCGTCCACGGCGCGATGGTTCGGGAAGTGCTTCACCAGGTCGCGCAGTTCCAGAATAGACTCCATTTGAAAAGCATATTAACGCAAACTTGGTATCGAGCGACGAAAAGAATTCAACGGCCTTCCCGGCGGCGCATAGCCTCCAGAGTCTTCTCCGGCGTCTTGCCCTACGGCGCCCGAAAGGAACCGCCGATAGCAATGTGGGACCCGGTCGCGCTCTGCGCTGTCAGAGACCTTCCGCTTCCCCAAATTTTTGAGAGGATCTTATATTCGTGAAAAGACATAGTGACCTATCGCGCGCCTTGACGGTGGCAGTCTGGCTCTTTTTGAGCGCCGCCGTTTCGCATGCGCAAAGACCCCCGAAATCGACAAACGCACCCGAGATGCGGATCATGCCCGCGGTCAGTCTTGCGCCGGACGTTGCCGGCGCAGGTCAAATTACCGAAACGCTGGTTAGCATTACGAACCAGAACCCAAACGGCGCTTCCCAATTGCAGCCTGGGGACACCTTCACCCTGACCTTCGATCTGGCGGACGGCCAGATCGTGACGCTTCCTAGTGTTGTGGCGGTCGCCTCCGCCACGCTGTCGCCCGCGGAATTCGTCGTTACCCAGGGCGGCAATCCTTCGCAACTGGCGATTACCTATCGCGGCGCTCCGGCTAACTTCGCTCTGGGCGATTCGATTACGATCAATCCGGTTCTGCGGGCGCCCAGCACTCAGCGCGTAAACAGCGTCGTGCTCCAGCTTCCGAATCAGGTCCGCTTCGCCGCCGCGGCGTGGAATGCGGCGACTTGGTCCTCGCTCGATTTTCCGACCTTACTGTCCGGGGCGGAAGGTCCGGCCGGCCCCCCTGGACCCGCTGGGCCGCCTGGTCCCGCTGGACCGACTGGGCCGGCTGGCCCCGCTGGCCCGACCGGCCCGACCGGAGTCACCGGCAAGACGGGATCCACCGGCGCGACGGGTTCCATTGGCCCAACCGGACCCACCGGCAAGACGGGTCCCATTGGCTCAACCGGACTCACCGGCGCGACCGGTCCAGCCGGCACGGCCGGACTCACCGGTAAGGCAGGCCCCCTTGGCCCAACCGGACTCACTGGCGCGACCGGTCCTGCCGGCACGGCCGGACTAACCGGCAAGGCAGGTCCGGTTGGCCCAATCGGACTCACCGGCACAACCGGACCTGCCGGCACGACCGGACTCACGGGCGCGATTGGCCCCGTTGGCACGACCGGTCTCACCGGCCCGCAGGGGATCCAAGGCGTGGCTGGCCCGATCGGACTCACCGGCGCAATCGGACCTACCGGCGCGACAGGTCTCACCGGCGCCACCGGACTCACCGGCGCAATTGGACCTACTGGCGCGACCGGACTCACGGGCACGGCTGGACCGACCGGCCTGCAAGGGATCCAAGGCATCGCAGGCCCGACGGGACTCACTGGTGCGGCTGGTCCCACTGGCACGACCGGACTCACGGGCCCAATTGGACTCACCGGCCCAATTGGACTCACCGGCGCGGCAGGTCCTGCTGGCACGACCGGACTCACGGGCCCAATTGGACTCACCGGCCCGACAGGTCCCGCTGGCCTGATCGGACTCACGGGCGCGATCGGCGTCGCGGGCCCGCAGGGAATCCAAGGCGTGGCTGGCCCGATCGGACCCACCGGCGCGATCGGCCCAGTTGGCGCGACAGGCCTCACTGGCGCGGCTGGTCCCGCTGGCACCGCCGGACTCTTCGGCCCGCAAGGGATCCAAGGCATCGCAGGCCCGGCAGGCCCCGCTGGCGTACAGGGGATCCAAGGCGTCGCGGGCCCTGTGGGCGCCTCGGGTGGCAGCCTGTCTCCCGTGATGCGCACCACCTCTTTCTGGGTCCAAGGCGTCGGGTGGGCAACCTCGGGCGCGGGCGTGTGCCCTGCCGGCGGTTACATACTCTCCGGCGGGTACAGCATTTCTGGCACAGGCATGGAGGAGATGGGAACGGATGGGAGTTTCGTCTCGGAGAATATGCCGACCGACAGCGCCACGTGGACAGTTGCGGTTGTCAACCAGGGGCTCCCGTGGAATCTGATGGTCACGATCAACTATCTGTGCACTCAGTAGGGAACCAGCATCCGGCAGTCGTGGTCTCGTGTCTCGGCTGCCGGCCAAGCCGGGCCAAACGCCACACACCTTCGATTCGGTTCCACGGCCTGAAACTCCACACGCAGCGAGCCTTCGGGCCGCGTGGAGCCGTTGCGGGTCGATTCTTGAAAGGCCGCGCGCGCACCGCCCTTCCAACCCCATTTGACAAGCGCGTCACGGCAGCCTTAGCATCGAACGATGCCCAAATATCCGTGGATGCCGTTAGCCGTGTCGCTGGCCTGGCTTCAAACGACGCCCCAGGCGAAGGCCCAGAGCGGAGCCGAGCTGTTTGAGAAGAACTGCGCC